>NZ_CP016464.1:3750000-4050000 GCF_001713455.1 Bosea sp. RAC05 | reverse complement strand
TCGTCCTGCAGGAACTCCTGGACCTCGCGGCCGCGCTCGCCGACGAGGCCGATGACGTTGACGTCGGCGCGGGCATAGCGCGCCAGCATCGACAGCAGCACCGATTTGCCGACGCCAGAGCCGGCGAAGATGCCCATGCGCTGGCCGAGGCAGCAGGTCAGGAAGGCGTTGAGCGCGCGCACGCCGAGATCGAGCGGGCGGCCGACGCGGCGGCGCGAATGGGCCGGCGGCGGGTCGTTGCGGAAGGTGTAGAGGTCCTCGCCCTGCGGCAGAGGCGGGCCGCCGTCGACCGGGCGCCCGAGCGCATCGACGACGCGGCCGAGCCAGGCCGGCGTGGGTTTGAGGCCGGGCGCCGCCTTGTCGATATAGGCCGGGCAGCCGCGGCGCACCCCGTCGAGCCCGCCATAGGGCATGACCAGAGCCTTGTCGCCGGAGAAACCGATGACCTCGCAGGGGACGCGGCTGCCGGGCGCGATCTCGATGCCGATGCGCCCGCCGAGGCTCATCGCCCCGATCGGCCCGGCGATCTCGACGAGGAGCCCGCGCACCGCAATGACACGGCCATAGATGGTGACGGAGTCGAGCCCCGCGATGGTGGCGGCGAGGCCCGACAGGCGATCGTGACCATGGGCGGGGCTGTTCAAGACGGCCTCCCTGCAACTGTCGCTCGCCGGGCGCGGGCGCGACGCCGCCTGCCTCTCACCGATTTCCCCCGCCGCGGCAAGCGCCGCCGGCGGTCCAGCGATGGCGCCAATTTGAATCGGATTGTCTGTGGACAGAGAACAGGGCGGAAAGGGCCGGGCGCCTAGGCCCGAGCGGTCTGACACGGGACCGTTCGATGATCCTCGCACTGGCGCTGTTCACCCTGGGAGTGGGCGCCGGGCTCATGTATGATGGCGTGTATCGCGCGATCATGCTGATCCTGGCGATCCTGCTGCTGTTTTTGAGCTGGGTGATCTTCAGCGACGTCGACATCTTCAGCTTCTTCATCTTCGCCGGGAATCTGCTGGCGCTCGGCTCGGGCCATCTGACGGGCCTCTACCTGCAGGACCGCTCCTCCTGAGGCCGCCCGGGCGAAACGCGGCAAGCGAGCGGCTCCGTTTACCCTTCATTAAGCCGAGTGATTAACACTGTGTTTCGAGGCTGCGTCGCGGTGCAGGGGCATTTTGTCCCGGTTCCACGAGGCCGTCTCCGCGAAAGCGCATTTCGCGGGCGAATAGCGAAACGATCCGTGTCAAATTCGACTCACTCCGACAAGGATCGTCGCCCTTCACCCAGGAACCGCTTGCGCACGGGAATCACGGTTTGTTAACCATTGTGCCCGTAGCGTGTCGCGTGGCGTTTCATCGGGCAAGCGCCTTCTCGCTCAGGGCCGTGCGGGTTCGGGCGGAACGAACGGCTTGCCTGCGGGCGAAATTGGGGACGTGGACATGCGGGTTCTGCTGATCGAGGACGATAGCGCGACCGCCCAGTCGATCGAGCTGATGCTCAAATCCGAGAGCTTCAACGTCTATACGACGGATCTCGGCGAAGAGGGCGTCGATCTCGGCAAGCTCTACGATTACGACATCATCCTGCTCGACCTCAACCTGCCCGACATGTCCGGCTACGAGGTTCTGCGCAGCCTGCGTGTGGCGAAGGTCAAGACGCCGATCCTGATCCTGTCGGGCCTCGCCGGCATCGAGGACAAGGTCAAGGGCCTGGGCTTCGGCGCCGACGACTACCTGACCAAGCCCTTTCACAAGGACGAGCTGGTCGCCCGCATCCACGCCATCGTCCGCCGTTCGAAGGGCCACGCCCAGTCGGTCATCACCACCGGCGACCTGGTCGTCAACCTCGACACCAAGACGGTCGAGGTCGATGCCGCCCGCGTCCACCTGACGGGCAAGGAATACCAGATGCTGGAGCTGCTCTCGCTCCGCAAGGGCACGACGCTCACCAAGGAGATGTTCCTCAATCATCTCTATGGCGGCATGGACGAGCCCGAACTCAAGATCATCGACGTGTTCATCTGCAAGCTGCGCAAGAAGCTCGCCAATGCGTCCGACGGCAAGAACTACATCGAGACGGTCTGGGGCCGCGGCTATGTGCTGCGCGAGCCGTCCGAAGCCGAGGACCGCATCCCGGCCTGAATTCCGGGCGGAGCGGAGGCGTCACACGCCGGTCACGTTTCGCCTGTAGACGAGAAGACAGCCTGATCGTCGGATGTAAACGACAGGTTGACGGGGACCCCGCCGCGAGGCGGGGTTTTTGTTTGTGGTGGCCAGACGGCGCGATGTCTGGTCGGGGTCTTTAGAAGCGGCCGCCCGCGATGGCGCGGACGGGCTCCCGAGGCAGGCTGAGGCCGGCCGGCTGGGCATGAATGCAGTTCTGGCCGCGATAGACGCCGCGGTGCTGCCGATCGGGCAGGACCGTCGTCGAGATTCCGATCACGGTTTCGGCCGCCCCCAGGAACATGGCGCCCTGCGGGGCCAGCCGAGGGGCGAGCGCCTCGAGGACCCGCGCCTTGGTCTGGACGTCGAAATAGATCAGGACGTTGCGGCAGAAGATGATGTCGAACTGGCCGAGATGGCCATTGGGTTCGAGCAGGTTGTGCTGCCTGAGATCGACCATCGCGCGCAGGCGCTCCGAGATCCGCCAGCGGTCGCCCTCCTGGCTGAAATGCTTGAGCAGCATCTGGATCGGCAGGCCGCGCTGGATCTCGAACTGGCTGTAGAGGCCGGCGCGGGCGCGCTCGAGCACCTCGCCGGAAATGTCGGTGCCGACGATCTGGATCTTCCAGCCCGACAGGCGCGGGCCCATCTCGTCGAGGATCATCGCCAGGGAATAGGCTTCCTGGCCGGTGGAGACGGCCGCGCACCAGATCCGCAGGCTGCGCGTGGCGGCGTTCGCGGCGAGGCGCTCGGGCAGGATGACGTCCCGGAACAGGTCGAAGGGCGTGTGGTCGCGGAAGAACAGCGTCTCGTTCGTCGTCATCGCCTCGATGACCGCGTGCTCGAGCGCCGCGTCGTTGCCGGGCCGCAGCTTCTGGATCAGGGTCGCGATGTCGGCGATGTTGCGGCGTCGGCAGAGAATGCCGAGGCGGCTCTCGGCCAGATAGCGCTTCTCCGGGCTGAGCGAGAGCCCCGAGCGCTGATGCAGCAGCAGCCGCAGGAAGTTGAAATCGGCATCCGTCATGACGGCTGCCCCATGCGAACCAGCCCGCGGATCGCCGCGCCGATGTCGTCGAGGCCGATGACGGCGCTGGCGTGCTGCGCCCTGACGATCGAACCCGGCATGCCCCAGATCGTGCTGCTCTGCTCGTCCTGGGCGATGACGGCCGCGCCGGCGCGGCGCAGGGCGCCTGCGCCCTCGGTGCCGTCGGCGCCCATTCCGGTGAGCACGAGGCCCAGGGCCGCAGGGCCGAGGTGCCGGGCGGCGTCGTTGAACAGCACGTCGACCGCCGGACGGCAGAAGCGCACGGGCGGGCCGTCGTTGATGCTGGCGGTGATGTGGCCGAGCCGTCTGTCGATGCCGAGATGCCGGCCTCCGGGCGCTATGTAGATGGTACCCCGGACCAGTCGCTCGCCGTCGAAGGGCTCGCGCGCGGGGATGCCGATATAGCTCGAGATCTGCTCGGCGAAGGAGGCGGTGAACACCGGTGGCATGTGCTGGACGACGACCGTCGTCAGGTCGTGGAGCGCGTCGCCGATGTCGAACAGCACCCTGGCCACGGCCCGGGGGCCGCCGGTCGACGCCCCGATCACGAGATAGCGCGGAACGACCGAGACCAGCTGGCGCAGGCCGGAATTGCCGCCGGGGATGAAATCGAGCTCTACGTCGACCGGCAGGGCGCCGGGCTTCGGCCGTGCCTGTGCGACATTGCCCAGCTTGAGCAGGAACTCGCTGCGGAATTCGAGCGAGAGAGTCAGCCCGCTGCGGCTGTCGGGCTTGGAGACGACATCCATCGCGCCCTTGGTCATGCATTCGAGCGCGATGCGGGTGTTTCGCTCGTTGAGCGTCGTCGCCAGCAGCACGCCCGTATGCGGGCTCTCGCGCAGGATCTGGGGCAGGGCAGTGGCGCCGTCGACGCCGGGCATGTCGAGGTCGAGCACCATCACGTCCGGCTTGAAGCGGCCCGCATGCGCCACGGCCGTCTCGCCGTCGCCGGCGACCGCCACCAGGTGAAACTGGCCGCTTTCCCCGAGCCAGCGGGCAAACAGGCCCCGGACCACCACGGAGTCATCGGCGATGACCACCGTCTTGTGCCTCGGGGCGCCCGCCGTGCCGATGGGGGACAATCTGTTCATGCGTCAGCGACCCGCCCGGAGCATATGGCAAGCGCCGGCCGCGGCATCGGCCAGGGGCCGGCCTCTCTCGTCCGGCGCTGGCGTGCGCGGGATCAAAGCAGCCCGACCTGATGGAACTTGGAGGCGACGATCTCCTTGTCGAAGGGCTTCATGATGTACTCGTCGGCGCCGGCATGCATGGCGCGGGCGATGTGCGCGATGTCGTTTTCCGTGGTGCAGAAGACGACCTTCGGGCGCCGGCCGCCCGGCATCTGCCGCAGCGTGCGCAGGAAGTCGTAGCCGTCCATGATCGGCATGTTCCAGTCGAGCAGCACCGCGTCGGGCATCTCGCCCTTGCAGGCGTCGATCGCGCGCGCGCCGTCCTCGGCCTCAGCGATGCGGAACTGCAGGCCTTCGAGGATGCGACGCGCGACCTTGCGGATCACCGCGGAGTCGTCGACGACGAGACAATACTTCATGGTCAGTCTCCAGATTGGTGCCGAGGCGCTTCAGGCCGCAGCATCCAGCTCGATTGCGAGGAGCGCGTCGACGTCCAGAACGACGAGCAGGCGGTCGTCGAGGCGGTGCACGCCCGTCGCCAACGCCGTCCAGGACCGGTCGAGATGGACCGGCACGGGTTCGAAGGTCGACTGATCCAGGCGCATCACCTCTCCCACGGCATCGACGATCAGGGCATAGGCCTCGCCCTCATGGTCGATGCCGACAGCCACCAGCTCAGTCTTGCCTTCTCGATCTTGCCTGGGGGTGACCGGGCGGCCCAGCCGCCGGCGCAGGCAGATCGCGGTGACGATGCGACCGCGCAGATTGAGCAGACCGATGATCTCGGAGGGCGCGCGCGGCACCAGCGTGATCCGGTTGGTGATGAAGACGTCGTGCACCCGACCGATCGGCAGACCGAGGATCTGGTCGCCGATCATCACGGTGACGTAGTCGAGCGAATCGAAGCCCGGGGCCGCGGGTTCGGCGGCCATGCGACGTTCGCTGTTTTCGCTCATGTCGGTACGGTGAAGGGTCATGCCGCCTCCCTCATGCCGGGCCGCCGCTCCGCCAGTTCGGCGAGCAGGGCGCGCCGGTCGAACTTGGCGACGACTTCGTCGAGCCTGGCCTGGCCGGCGCGCATGTGGAGATCGGGCGTGACCAGCGTGGTCATGCCGATGAGGCGCAGGCGATGCCCGTGCTCGCCCGAGCGCACGGCCTCGGCGAAGGCGAAGGCCGCATCGATGTTGCCGTCGAGGTCGACGAGGAGGGTGGCGACCGGCCCGGCGGCGATGATCTGGTGGGCGGCTGCAAAATCGGCCGCGAAGGCGACCCGGTGGCCGGAGGCCTTGAGAACCGGGGTCAGCATCTCCCGCAGGAAGCTCGAGGGTTCGACGAGAACGACCTGCGCTGCGGTGGAGGGGGCGCCCTGGACGGTCGCGCTCTTGCGCCAGCCATGCTCGTTGATCGGCAGGTAGTGCGCGAGATCGATGATGTCCGTGGCGCGGCCGCGGATCATGGCCGAGCCGACGATGCCCCGATCCTGCACGGCCGCCATCTCGATATCGACAACCTCGTCGACGATGTCGACGATCGCGTCGACGGCGAGCGCCACCGTCATGTCGCCCTCGCTGATGATGACGAGCGGTTGCAGGCCTTCCGCGCGCAGTTGTGTCTCGCCGACGGGCACGACCGGGACCAGCCGGTTGCGATAATGCAGCAGCGTGCGGCCGCTGCCATGCTCGAACAGCGTGGCATCGACCTCTTCGAGCCGGGTCACGAGCGAGAGCGGCACCGCCCGGACGCCTTCTGCGCCGGTCCTGAAGACGAGCATCGTCGTCCTCTCGACGGCCGTGGCGACGGAGGTCGGCGCTTCGACGCTGAAGGCCTCGCCCGCGCCGGTGCCGCCGACGAGGCCCGCCACGCCATTGGGATCGACGATCAGCACGACGGCCCCGTCGCCCAGGATGGTGTTGCCGGAGAAGAGCGGGATGTGCCGCAGCTTGCTCGACATCGGCTTGACGACGATTTCCTCGGTATGGAACACGCCGTCGACCAGGATCCCGAACTGGCGTTCGCCGATCTGCGTGACGACGATGAAGCCGTCCTCGAAGGAGGGCTCGGCGGTGCCCATCAGGGCCGAGAGCGCGATCACGGGGAGCAGCCGCCCACGCAGTCGCAGGATCGGTGCGCCGTTGATGTTCTCGATGCGGTGATCGGCGCCGGATTTCACGCGAACGAGCTCGCGGACGACGATCTGGGGAATGGCGAAACGCTGGTCGCCGGCGACCACGATGAGCGCCGCGACGATCGCCAGAGTCAGCGGAATCTTGATCGTGATCGTCGTGCCGAAGCCGGGCTTGCTGATGAGGTCGATGAGGCCGCCCACGGCGTCCACATTGACCTTGACCACGTCCATCCCGACGCCGCGGCCCGAGATCGCGGTGATGCTGTCGGCGGTCGAGAAGCCCGGATGGAAGATGAAGCGGCTGACCTGCGCATCGCTCATACGCTCGATCTCGGCTTCGCTCGCCAGCCCCTGCTTGGCCGCCCTGCGCCGGATTCGCTCGATGTCGAGGCCGCGCCCGTCGTCGGCGACCGCGATCGTCACAGAGCCGCCCTCGTGATAGGCGGCGAGCCGGATCGTCCCCTGCTCGGGCTTGCCCGCGGCGCGGCGCTCGGCGGGGGACTCGATCGCATGGTCGGCGCAGTTGCGCACCATGTGGATCAGCGGATCCTTGATCAGGTCGAGGATCTGGCGGTCGAGTTCGGTGTCGGCCCCCTCGGTGATGAGCTCGATGCGCTTGCCGAGTTCGGCACCGAGATCGCGCACGATCCGGGGCAGCTTCGACCAGGCGTTGCCGATCGGCTGCATGCGCGTTTTCATGACGCCGTCCTGGAGTTCCGCCGTGATCAGCGACAGGCGCTGGAGCGGGCCTTTCAGGCCGTTGTCGTCCTGCTTGCGCGAGATTTCGAGCAACTGGTTGCGGGTCAGGACCAGCTCGGACACCATCGTCATCAGGTGCTCGATGGTGTCGACATTGACGCGCAGCGTGGCCGGTCCGGTCGGACGCGGCTCGCGTGTACTGGCCTCGTCGGGGACGGCGGCCGCATCCGCCCGCTCGATACGCCCATCGGCTCCGCGCTGCGGACCCGGCGCGCTTCGGAAGACGAGGTCGAGCCCTTCCTCCGTCTGAGGCAGGGCGCTCGGCGCGGAGTGGCGCGCGAGATAGGCTGTGACGGGATCGGGCGCACCAGGCTGCGCCGCGGCCTTCCGCAGCAGTTCGGACCGGGCGTGGTCGGCGAGGATGCCAAGCTCGCGGATCAGGTTCTCGTCGTTGCCGGCGGGTTCCTCGCCCTTTTCGGCCAGTTCGGTCAGAATGTCCTTGACCCGGTCGATCGTCTCCAGAACGGCCGTGACTGCGATGGCACTGACCGTGGCACCGTCGCGGAACTGCCCGATCAGGGATTCGGCCGCGTGGGTCAGAGCCTCGAGCCGCGGCAGGCCGATGAAGCCGCAGGTGCCTTTGACGGTGTGAACCAGTCGAAAAATATTGCGCAGGATATCGCCGTTATTGGGCTCCTGCTCGAAGCGCACGAGTTCCCGATCGACGGTGTCGAGATTTTCGCCCGTCTCGGTCAGGAACTCTTGCAGCAAGTCGTCCATGCAGGGGACCACCACTCAACGCGACAACACACGACAACAGCTAAGCAGCAGAAGGGTTTATGATCAGTTGAGATCGGCGCGAAAGACGCGCCGATCTGTTGGGCCGGCCTCAGTCGGATTTGCGGGCGGTGATCGTGACTGTGTCACCCTCGATCGCGAAGGTGATCGCCATGCCAGCGGCGCGCGCGACCATCCCCGTATAGAGCGGCTGGACCGCATGGGCGTCGATCGTGCCCGTCTCGGAGCGGCCGGCGATCAGTTCCTCGACATGGGCGGGGATGCGGGCATGCGACCCGGCGGCCGTGATGACGAAGCTGCCCTGCTCGCCCTCGACGGTGGCGCGCGAGGTCAGCTTGCCGCCGCGCGGAACCGCCTGGGCCGCCAGCACGAGCAGGTTCAGCAGGAGCTTGACCTGGTTCTTCGGCAGAAGGGCACGCGGGGCCTCCCAGTCGAGCGAGAGCTTCTCGTCGTTGAGGAAGCCGTTGGCGACATTGCCGGCATCGCCGAGGTCGATCATGGCCCCGGCCGAGCCGGCGGCACCGAAGGCGAGCCGGGCGAACTGCAGGCGCGCCGAAGCGTTGCGGGCGCTCTTCTTGATCAGTTCGAGCGCGAAATCGCGCATCGAGGGATCGTCTTCCTCCAGAACCTCCAGTGCGTTGACAATGGCTCCGACCGGGCTGATCACGTCGTGGCAGACGCGGCTGCAGAGAAGCGCGGCCAGGTCGAGCGGCTCGAGCGAGATGGCGGTCATGGGGCTTGTCCTGGGAACATGGCTGCGTGGCGCGAGGGGTGAACGGAGCGCCGTTACCCTCGATATGGTGGTATCTTGGTTTTGATGTGGTTAAGTCCCGGTTTCCGGCCGGGTGCAGCGGAGGACGCGCAGCCGTGACGACCCCCCGGCCCGCGACAGAGGATGACGGGACGGCGGCCGAGCCGCGTCTCGCCGACCGCAACGATCTCGCCCGGCGTCTCGCGGAAGCCGCTCGCCTGAGCGGCGCCGTGCTGCTGGCGATGCGCGCGGCGCGAGACGTCACGATCAAGGCGGACGGCTCGCCGGTCTGTTCCGCCGACATGGCGGCCGATCGCACGGCCAAGACCGCTCTGGCGCGTCTGCTGCCGGGCATTCCGGTCGTCAGCGAGGAAAGCGTGGCGGAGGTGGCGCCGGCGGCGCTGTTCATCCTGCTCGATCCGCTCGACGGCACGCGGGAGTTTCTGGCCGGTGGCGACAGCTACTGCGTCGCGATCGCCCTCATCCGGGGCGACCGACCGATCGCGGGTGCGATCGCCGCACCGGCCAGCGGCCGGGTCTGGTTCGCCGGTGTCGAAGCCTTCGCTCAGGATATCGCGCCCGATGGCACGACATCGGGCGCGGCGCACAGGATCGCCGTGCGCCGCCTGCCGGATGCGGGCCCGACCACGCTGGTCAGCCGCTTCCATGGCGATGCGCTGAGCGAAGGCGTCTCCGACGCGCTCCAGTCCGCCAGCACGCGGCCGATGTCGTCGGCGGTGAAGTTTGGACTGATCGCGTCGGGGGAGGCCGACCTCCACATCCGCGGTGGCCAGACCATGGAGTGGGACATTGCCGCCGGGGACTGCATCCTCTGTGCGGCGGGCGGCGTCGTGCTGACGCTCGGCGGAGAGGCCCCGCGCTATGGCTGCGTCGAGCGCGGCTACCGCAACCCGCCTTTCGTGGCCGCTTCGAGCGAGGCGCTGGCGCGTCGGGCGCTGGCCGCGGCCGCGCCCTGAGCTGTTGGCGGAGCCGATCGCCGGATCAGCGGGTCAGGCTCTCCGAGACGCTCGCCCATTGCCCGTCGGCCAGCCGCTGCAGGCTGCTGTCGGCGATGAAGCGCTTGCGGTTCTCGGCTGTTCTGAAGAGGAACAGGCGGGACCCGATGATGGCGAACTCCTGGGGGTTGCTGTCGACCGCGCGTCCCTGAGCCACCGCCGAGGCGTCGAAGCCGGCAAAGGCGGGTGCGTAGATCTCCGGCGCGTCGCGGAAGGCCGCCCGGTTGGCTGCGGAGACGAAGCGCCAGACGGCGCCCTGGTGCAGGATCTCGTAGGCGGGTTCACCGGCGACGGCGTGGCCTTCGAGCCGATAGGCGACCGGGTCATAGCCGTTCAGGGCCAGGCCTGACTGGACGTCGCGCTGGACGATTTCATTCAACGACGGCAGTTTCGGCAGGCCCTCGGGCAGCCCGGCGGCCTCGGCCTGCCGGGGCAGGGGCGCCAGCGCCAACAGCGCGAGGACCCCCGCCGTGCGGACGATCACGCCCGCACGATTGGCGATGCACAGCGGCAGGGCGCCGCAGCCCCGCCTTGTTCCAGCCTTCATCACCGGCAAATCCTGACCTCCGTCGCTGCCGGTGGACGTTCCCCCTGGCTGGCGTCTTCACGGGTTGGATACGCTTTAGGGGGTATCAGACTGGTTACCGAATTGGTTCGCATTGCGCCGGATCGTGCGCGACGGTTGTTTTTCCGTTGACGGCGCCCGGCACGGTGAGTCCCGTTCCCCGCATTGCCGGTCGCGTGGCCGGCCGCAGACCCGAGACCAAGGCCCCGTGCACCGACTGCGCGACGAAGCCCCCACCCGGAGATCGCATCCCATGACCACGACCCGCCGCAGCCTGATCAAGGGGGGCCTCGCCCTGACCGGGGCCGGCCTCGCGGCCGGACCTCTCGCGCCGCTCGCCGGCCCCGCGCTCGCCCAGCAATCCTACGGCCAGAGCCGCTCCTTCTCCCAGAACGAGCTGGTCACCTCGGGCCACCAGTTCTTCGGCAATGTCTCGCGCGGCCTGGCGCTGACGGTCGAGGAGGCGGTGCGCCGCTGGGGCGAGCCCAACGGCTATGTGCTCGGCCAGGAGGCGGCCGGGGCCTTCGTCGGAGGGCTTCGCTATGGCGAGGGCACGCTGTTCACGCGCAACGCCGGCGACCGCAAGGTGTTCTGGCAGGGGCCCTCGGTCGGCTTCGATTTCGGCGGCGAGGGCTCGCGCACGATGATGCTGGTCTATGGGCTGCCGACGGTGGACGCTTTGTATCAGCGCTTCGTCGGCGTCGACGGCTCGGCCTATTTCATCGGAGGCTTCGGCTTCACGGCGCTGGCGGCGGAGGGCGTCACCGTGGTGCCGATCCGGACCGGTGTCGGCTGGCGGCTCGGCGTCAATCTCGGCTATCTCAAGTTCACGCCGCAGGCGACCTGGAACCCCTTCTGATTGTGGCCGCGTGCTGCCGTTACGAAATCCGATTTCCCGTTTCGGGCGCATTGCCGTAATCTGACATTGTCCCGCATGTGGAGCCGCTCGCCTTGATCGAAGCCGTCATGCTCGTTGCGCTCGGCTTTCTGTGCGCCAGCCTGCTTGCGCTGTCGATCGTGCCGGCTCTCAACCGACGCGCCGACCGGTTGGCGCGCAAGCGGGCGGAGGCGGCCTTTCCACTCTCTCTCGCCGAGATCGCGGCTGATCGGGACCATCTGCGCGCCGAACTGGCGGTGCGCGCCCGCACGCTCGAGCAGGAGGTGGAGCGCAGCTTCGCCGCCAAGGCGGCCGCGATGCAGGACCTCGGCCGGCGCGACATGAGGATCGGCGAACTCGAGAGTGTGGTCAGCGTTCGCGACGGGCGCATTGCCGGTCTCGAAGGCGATCTCGACCAGACGCGCGGCCTGCTGGCGCAGACCCAGGCGGCCCTGGCGACGGAAAGCGCGACGCTTGCCGAGACGCGGGCCACGCTCGAACAGCGTCTCGCTGACCTCGCGAGCCTCGAGCGGGACCTCTCGGACACGCGCGGTTCGCTGACCGGGACCAGCGCCGATCTCGCCGCGCGCGAGGCCGAGCTGGCCGGCGAGCGGGAGACGCTGGGACGCACCCAGACGCTGCTGGCCGAGCGGGACGGCGAACTTTCACGGCTGCGGCAGGATTACGACCAGATCCGGGTGGCGCAGGTCGAGGACCGGACGAAGATCATGGTGCTGGAGGCGAAGGCGAGCGATCTGGCGGACCGGCTGGCCGCCAGGGAGCGTGACCATGCCGCAAGTCAGGCCGCGCTCGCGGCGATGACCGAGGATCGCGACAGCGAACGCCTGCGCGCCGACGCGCTCGCGGCGCGGACGGCGCAGGCGGAGGCGGGGCTAGCGGCGGCGGACTCCCGTTCCGTGGCGGCTGGCGTCGAGGCGGCGCGCATCGAGACGTTGCTAGCGCAGGAGGTCGCAGCCCATGCCGGCGAGCGCGAGGCCAGGCAGGCGCTGGCGCTGGAGCTCGCCGAGGCCCGGTCGTCCGGGGAGGCGCAGTCGGAAGCGGCGGCCCTGGAGATCGCGACGCTGCGTGCGGATCTGCGGGCCCGCGACGAGCAGATCGAGACGGTTCATGCCGAACTCCAGACCCTGCAGGGCGCGCTCGAGCAGTCGCGGGCCGAACGCATGCGGCTGAAGCGCGAGGCGGCCGAGGCGCGCAAGCGGGGCGCCGTCGCGCCGGTGCCCGATCCGGAGGCCAATGCCGCGCTGCGGCGCGAGATCATGGCGGTCGCCGAGCGGCTGATGAACCTGCCGCCGCAGCAGGAAGCGGCCGAGTAGCGCGCTTTCCCTTGCAAACGCCGTTCCCCCTGTCGCGATGATGCTCTAGGAAGGCGCGCCTGCGCTTCGGTCGCCCCGCTTCCAACGAGATGGTCTTCGCTCCGTGACCCAAACCCGCTACGATCTCCTCTGCATCGGCGAGCCGCTGGGCGAGTTCAACGCCACCCGCGCCGAGAGCGGCGCCTTCCAGTTCGGCCATGGCGGCGACACCTCGAACTGCGCCATCGCCGCCGCGCGCCAGGGCGCGAAGACGGCCTATCTCGGTGCGCTCGGCGACGACATGGCGGGCCGCTCGATCCGTGATCTCTGGCGCCGCGAAGGCGTCGACGATGCCCATGTCACGACGCATCAAAGCGCGCCGACCGGGCTTTATTTCGTCGATCACGGCCCATCGGGCCATGTCTTCTCCTATCTGCGGGCCGGCTCTGCCGCGAGCCTGATGGGGCCGCGCGACGTGCCGCGGGAGCTCGTCGCCTCCGCCCGGATCGTGCAGGCGTCGGGCATCAGCCAGGCGATCTCGGCCTCCGCCTGTGACGCGGTGTTCGAGGCCTTTGCGATCGCGCGCGAGGCTGGCGTGACCACCGCCTACGACACTAATCTGCGCCTCAAGCTCTGGCCGCTGACGCGGGCGAAGGCGATCATCAACGCCGCCTGCGGCATGGCCGACATCGTGCTGCCGGGCTATGACGACGCGACGCAGCTCACCGGTCTGAGCGATGCCGACGCCATCGCCGATTTCTATCTGCGGCTGGGCGCGAAGATCGTGGCGCTGACGCTCGGCCATGAGGGCTCGCTGGTCGCGACGCCGGAGCGGCGCGAGCGGCTGGTGCCGATCAAGGTGGACGCGATCGACGCCACCGGCGCCGGCGACTGCTATGACGGCGCGTTCCTCGCCGAATACATCCGCACCGGCGACGCTTTTGCCGCCGGAGCCTACGCCAATGTCGCTGCGGCCCTGTCCACCCAGGGGTTCAGTGCGGTGGCACCCCTGCCGCGCCGCGCCGATGTCGAGGCGCGGATGGCTCTCGAGGCGAAGAAAGCAAACTGATGGCCGTTCCGGTTCTCGATGAGGCGGGCGCGCTGCTCGCCCGCTACGACGTGCTGATCAGCGATGTCTGGGGTGTGGTGCATGACGGCGTCTGGGCGCTGCCGCCGGCCTGCGCGGCACTAACGCATTTCCGCGAGCAGGGCGGGGCGGTGGTGCTGCTCTCCAACGCGCCGAGCCCGTCCGAACAGGTCGCCGACCTCCTCGACAAGAAGCGCGTGCCGCGCAGCGCCTGGGACCGGCTGATCACCTCGGGCGACGTCACGCGCTCGCTGATCGCCGAGAGCCACCACCGCAAGATCTTCCATATCGGCTGGCAGAGCGACCGGGCCGTCTTCGACCAGGCCGATGTCGAGCTGGTCTCCGAGGACGAGGCCGATCTCGTCGTCGCCACCGAGCTCAACGATTACCGCACCGAGCAGCCGGAGCAGTATCGCCCGCTGCTGGAGCGCTTTGCGGCGCGGGGGCTGCCCTTCATCTGCGGCAACCCCGATCTCGTCGTCCATGTCGGGCATGATCTGCTGCCCTGCGCCGGTTCGCTCGCCCTGATCTACGAGGAACTCGGCGGCCGCGTCGCCTATGCCGGCAAGCCCTATCGCCCGGCCTATGACCTCGCTTTGGAGGCAGCCCGCTCGGCGCGCGGCGGCCATCCGGTCGATCCGGCGAAGGTGCTGGTGATCGGCGACGCGGTGCGTACCGATCTCGCCGGTGCCCGGCTGATGGGTTTCGACAGCCTCTTCATCGCCGGCGGCATCCACCGCGACGAGACGATGCGTGACGGGGTTCTCGATCCTGCGGGGCTCGAGGCCGTGCTGGCGGGCAGCCCGGTGAAGCCGATCGCGGCGATGGCGGCGCTGGGGTAGCGGCAGACCCGTCGATGTGGCGCTTCGCAGACAGATGCATTCGTCAGGCCGGCATTTTGCCGGCCGAATTGTCATCTGCGTCGAGACAGCGGCTGGCGCGCGTCAGTAGGCCGTCCAGCCTCCGTCGGTCGCGTAGAGGCCTCCTGTGAGGTTGGACGCTTCTGCCGACAGCAGGAACAGCATGACCGACACCTGCTCGGCGACCGTCGAGGGCCGCTTGCGCGAGTCCGTGTAGGACAGGAGGCTGTCGATCTTGATGCGGCCCATGCCAACACCGGAGGAGGCCCTGGCCGCTTCCGCCACGAGAATGCCGGCGCGTTCGACCATCGGCGTGTCGGTTGCGGCCATGTTGACCGAGTTCACGCGGATGCCATAGGGCGCATAGTCGATGGCCGCGTTCCGGGTCAGCCCGTTGACGGCGTGTTTGCTGGCGACATAGGCGGGGTTTCCGGCCAGTCCGGTCATCCCGGCGATCGAACCGACATTGACGATCGCGCCGCCCGTGCCCTGGGCTACCATCTGCTTGAGCTCGGCCCGCAGGGAGCGGAACATGCCGGTCGTGTTGGTGCGCAGGACATTGTCAAAGTAGGCATCGCTGGCCTCATGGAGCGGCGCGAAGATCAGCTCGCGCTGCCTTGCATAGTCGGGTGCGTCTCCCGAGAACACGCCGTCCATGACGCCGGCATTGTTGAGGGCCATGTCGAGCTTGCCGTAGCTCTCGACCGCGATCCTGACCATCCGCTCGCAGACGGCGGACTCGGCGATATCGCCGTGAAGGAAGGTCGCCTGGCCGCCGCGGGCCCTGATCCTCTCGATCGTCGCCCGTCCCAGGTCCTCGATCCAGTCGACCCCGACAACGGCCGCTCCTTCCCGCGCGGCGCGGAGGGCCGCCGCCGCCCCCATCCCGCGCGCACACCCCGTCACGAGCAGGGTCTTGCCCTTGAAGCGGTCGGGGATGAAGTACTCCTCGTCCGTCGGCGTGATGTCCTTGACGCCGACGCCCCTGGCCTGCGCCTGGGCCGGTGAAGGCGAGGCAACCTGGCCCGCGGCCAGTGTGGCCGCCGAGCCGGCCGCCACGACCATGCCCTTGATCATGTCTCGACGTTCCATCGTGGTCCCCCGCTGTTGCGTGTCAAAAACTGGCTCTGAGGAAAGCCATCGTGCTGATCCAGGGCTCGGCTCGTGCGCCGATGGTCCTGTCGACCGTCGAGCTCGGAAAGGTCGCCGCCACATGGCCCTGCAGCATCCATTGCGGCGAAATGAACCATTTCATCGTCAGATTGGCCTCGTATCCGAGATATTTGCCGCTGAGGAACGAGAAGGCCGGATTGCCGCCGAGATTCCTCGCGCTCTCCGACAGGAAAACCCAGATCTGGGGAACGATCTCGAGCTGCCCTTGGGGGCGCAGACGCAGCTGCAGACGGTGGGTCTGCAGGTTGCTGTTCTGGAAAACCTTGAAGTGATTGATGCCCTGGACCCAGCGCTCGCCATTGTCGCCCGACAGCAGCGGGTCCCAGCGTTCAAACCGCGAGGTCGACGGGTTGTCCCCGGAGAACGCCGCATAGCGATAGGAGAGGGTCGGCGACCAGGGCAGGGTGTCGGCGAAGCTGTAGCCGATCTCCGCCGTCACGCCGGTGGCGCGCATGTTGATCCGCTCGTTGCGCTGGAGCGCGGCTTCGCCCGCCAGAAAGGGCCCGGCGCCGGCGGGGTTCGGCTGCCAGCGGAAGCGGCCGTTGTAAACCTGCAGTCCCTTGCGGCTGAAGGTGTCGGACAGGGTGAAATACTGAAAATTCGACTGGGGCACGTAAAGATACATCGCGCCGACATCGAGATCGCCGCGCAGGCGTGTCTCGAGGTTGACGCCCGTGATCCGTGTCCTGGAGTCCACCAGCGGCAATTCGTCGGGATCGAGGTCGAAGGCTTCGATCTTGGTGTTGTTGTAGCGCGCCTGGACCAGCGCCAGGCGGTCGGCCGCCCATCGCGGATTGGATTGCAGGGCGCCGCGCGCGCTGCCGTTCGAGGCCGTGTTGGCGATCAGGAAGCCATCGCCGACACCGAAGCGCTGGCGCCCGATCGAGGCGTTGAGGACGAGGCGGTCGCCCTGGGTCGTGGTGGTCCCGCCGACCACGCCGACATAGGCATCCTCGACGCCGAAGTGCCCCCGCGTCCGGTCGGTGAACAACTCCTGGCCGATCGAGGCGCTGTAGATGCCGCTGAGGCCGGCATAGACGCTGATGTTGTCGTTCAGCGGCGTAATGCCATAGAGGCCGGTATGGATATATCCTTCCGCCCAGTTGCTGTAGGGGCGCCCTGCGCTGCGGCCCTTGACCAGGGGATTGCCCGACAGCAGACGCTGCTCCTGACCATACCAGGCGTTCTTGTTGCCGTAGTACATCGACACGCCTTCCAGGCGAGCCTTCACGAAGGTTCCGTCGCGATCGACGAGCACGGGGAGATCGCTGATTGTCCCGCTGATCAGGGCACCTCGGCCGGCCGCGGTCGCCGCCGCTGAACCGAGTGTGGCGATGATCATGACCGAGACACCGCCGGTGGGGCCGGGCGAGACCTGCAGCGTCGTCTGTGTGATCGGCGACGCCCGGCGGGCTTTCGCCAGGTTGAACTCGGCGATCGTTCGCGAGAAGTGGTCGCCGGTGAAGACACCGAGGCCGACGCGGATGCGGTCGATGACGCGGCTGTTCAATGCGGCATCCGGCGATGGATTGGCGATCCGGATCTCGATGCTCTCGAGCCGGCCGGACTCGTCGACGCTCGCGGGCGACTGCGCAAAACCACGACCTGCGTCGCCGAGGACGGCCACAACCATCACGGCGAGTGCCCGGAGAAACATGACGACGCGCCCGCTCATCTTGCTGGCGGCTGGCGAGGCAGTTTGCTCCCTGATCGCCAAGCTGGTCTCCCGATGGGCCGTCAGTCCGGACCGGGCGCCGCCGGCCCCGCACAACACGTCCGTGCCGACGACCGTGAGCCCTCAACTCTAGCCTGCCGAAAGAGCCATTCAAGCCTGCGGGGCGGACCGGTGGCGAGGCAGGGAGCATCCCGCGCTGGGACTAGCCTGCGACCTGGGCCTTCCCCGCCCGGAGCCGCTTCCCGAGATCCTGGAACAGCCCCCGGAACGGCTTGAACACGAAGCGCACCGTCGAGCGGCCCGGCGGGACGGCGACGGCCCTGAACAGGACGTTGGCGCGCATGATTTCGGCCGGGGCGCCATCGATCTCGACCTGCCACCAGGGGTGCCAGACATCGTTGAGCACGACATAACCGCCCTGGGGCGCCTCGACCCGAAGCGTCACCTCGGTGGTGCCGTATTCGGCAATGCGGACGCTGCCGGCCGGGCTCTGGCCGGGTGGGTTCGCCCCCGCGGGTGCCGCTGTGCCCGCAGGCCGCCCGGTCGCCAGCGGGTCGTGCGGCAGGGGCGGCAGGGCGCGGTCGAGCAGCACGGTCCGGCGCGGGTCGAAGCCTGAGGGCCACTGGCCGGTGGCGAGGATCGCGTCGAAATCGGCGGTCTCGGCTTTCGTTACCAAGAGCACGCGGGGCAGCGCGCGCGGGTTCTCGTAGACATAGGCGTCGGGCGTGCGGGCGAGCAGGGTCAGGTCGCCGGGCTTCAGCGCCTTGTCGATCTGCTCGACGGGCACGCCGGTGGCGATGAAGCGCAGGCCGAGCATGTCGGCGAGCAGGGAGCGGTAGCCCGGCATCAGCGGCGAGAAGGTGCGCTGGTCGGGCAGGGCGACATGATCGCCGGCGCCGGTGGCCTTACTGTAGATCCCGAGCCGCAGCGGGTTGTAGCCGAGCGTGTTGTCGAGCCGGTGGACGAGGCTGGCATTGGGCCAGTGGAAGCCGATGCCGGCGAGTTCGATGCGGTCGCGCCGGTCGGGGCCGGCGGTGCCGGCGGTCTCGCTCTTGAGCAGGGCGATGGTCTCGTTGCCGCTGTCGGCGCGCAGCACGTCGTAATCCTGCGCGGGGAGGGCGGTGGATTCGCTGGGACCATTGTTGACCGAGAGGTCGATGGTCAGGGTCGCGGCCAGCACGATCGCCGCCGCCAGTCCCGCTCCGCGCAGGGCAAAGCCGCGCGCGGCGACGAGTGCGCCAATGGCGAGCACGCCGCAGAGCAGCGCGGTGACCAGCGGCACGGCCGCCACCGACAGGCGCCCCACCGTCCAGGCCAGCCAGAGCGCGAGTGCGAGCGCACCCGTGAAGATCGCGACCTCGAGGATGCGCTGCCAGGGCCTCGCGCGCGGCGCGGCATCGGTCATGACGAGATGGGTGAGATAGCCGCCGAGCAGGGCCAGGAGCGCACCGAGGATGAAGAGCGCGTCGGCGGGGCGGCGGTAGAAGGAGATTCCGGGAAGTTCGAACAGCAGGCGGAAACCCGGGGTGAAGCGCCCGAGCGCGAAGATCAGCACGAGCAGGGCCGCGACGCTGAGCGCGACGATCTCGCGGCGCAGCAGGGCGCCGCGGACGACGCCGATGGTCAGGATGAGCCCCATCGGGATCAGCCCGAGATAGAGCTGGCTCATGTTGCGGGCGAGATAGAGGTCCTGGGGGCCAAAGCGGGCCTCGAAGGCGGGGCTCGGCGCGCCCCAGAAATTCTCCAGCGGGCCGGCCGCGCCGAAGAGATTGGCGAAGAGCCCCGTCAGCAGGGCGGCCGGGTGCAGCGAGCCCTTGCCGGCGCCGATCAGGTCGATCGCCGGGCGGTTCGAGCCCTCCGCCAGCACGGCCGTGAGCAGGATCGGCACGGTCGCGACCAGCACCGCGCCGAGCCCGCCTGCCAGCAGAGGCAGCAGGCTCGTCTTCAGCGCCCGCCAGGGCTGGCGCGCCATGGCGATGGCGGCGATCACCAGCCCGGCCAGGACATAGACGCCGAGCAACGCGACCTGGTCGCGGCCGAGCACCATGAAGCCAGCGACGATGCCCGCGGCAAAGCCGTAGGCCAGCGAGCCGCGCTCCAGCGCCCGTGCGATCAGCGCGAGCGTGATGGCGAAATAGCCGAGGCTGAGCACCTGGCCGATATGCTGGATGCGCCAGGCGGCCGCCGCCCCGAAGGCAAAGGCGAGGGCCGCGACGACCGCGCCCGCCGGGTGCCAGTCGCGGTCGCGGAAGATGACGACGAAGGCGAGCGCGCCGGCCAGCAGGGTGCCGAGCACCGCCCCGTCTCCGAGCCGGAAGCCGGGAGCGGGTTCGAGCGCGGCGATCAGGGCGAAGGGCGGCGAGAAGATCAGCGATTGCGGATCGGCGATCTGCGGCGAGCCGGCGAAGACGTAAGGAGTCCAGAAGGGCGATCGGCCGCTGTGCCAGGCTTCCGCCAGGAACTGCAGCTGCGGCTGGAAATGCGCCTTGGCGTCCCAGGGAATGGTGACGACGCCGGAAAGCCAGGGCCAGGACAGCGCGATCCAGGCGAGGACGACGATGGCGGCGACCCGGGCGAGGGGCCAGGGCGCGGCCGGGACGGCGGATGGCGGGCTCGGCGGGGGCGACATCAGGCTGCGGTGCCCGAAGTCGTCATCGCGTTCAAGTCCTTCTCGCAAGCCCGCGTCGGCGCCATGGCGCGCGCCCTGGCGCGGCTCAATCCTTCGGCGCGGCCCGCGCCATCAGCGCGTCCATGTCGATCGAATGGCCGGCGCGGTCCCGCTTGGAGGCGAGATAGCGGACATTGTGGACGTTGGGCCGCCCGAGCACGCGCTGCGTGCCGACGACCTCGACACCGGCCGCCTTGATCGCGCCGACCTTCAGCGGGTTGTTGGTCAGCGCGGTAACGCGGGTGACGCCAAGCTGCTTGAGCATCGTCGCGGCGAAGTCGAACTGGCGCTGGTCGAGATCGAAGCCCAGCACCTCGTCGGCATCATAGGTGTCCCAGCCCTGGCTCTGCAGCTTGTAGGCGCGCATCTTGTTGGAGATGCCGTTTCCACGGCCCTCCTGGTCGAGATAGAGCAGAATTCCGCCCTCGTTCTCGGCCATCCACTGCACGGTCTCGCGCAGCTGGTCACCGCAGTCACATTTCAGCGAGCCGAACAGGTCACCCGTCAGGCAGGCCGAATGCAGGCGCACCGGCACGGCGGCGGTCAGATCGGGATTGCCGACGATGATCGCGACCTGGTCGCGCAGGCCCTCGCCGCCGCGGAAGACGACGAATTCGGTCTCGGCCGCGCCCTCGAGAGGAACCGGCGCGCGGCCGACGATGGCCAGCGTCGCGGCCTGGGCGGCACGGTAGCTGTTCACAGCCTCGATCGCGACCTCGATCAGGGGCTCGCCCGCGACCTGGGCCGCGCTCACCGGGACGATGATCGTCGCCGGAAGCACGAGCGACAGACGGGAAAGTTCGAGCGCGGCGTCGTCGAGCGCCGAGGCCGGAGCGACGGGCGCATCGACCTTGCCGTCGATCTTGAGCGCCAGCATCTCGATACGGGCGAGATCCAGCGTCGGCATGGCGAGGATGCCGGTTTCCGTGCGGTTCTTCGCGCCAAGCCGGCGCAGACGTGCCGGGGTCAGCGCCAGAGACGCCTTGCCGCCCGCGAGCGCCTCGAGCCGGGCCACGAGCTGGGCGTCCGCCAGTTCGGCCGAGAGGGCCAGCACCAGAGCGTCGCCCGCGCGCAACAGCACAGGTCGTCCGGCACGAAATTCTGAAATGGCCCGGTCTACCGCCACGAGGCTCGTCTCGAGCGGGCGTCCGAACAGCGTACGCGACTGAAGCATCGGATTGTCCGTCAGATGGGGCCGGCTCGGAGAGCACGCCCGGCGGTGGGTTAGGCTGTTACGGGCAGCAAGGCGATATAGATCAGAGCTGCACAGATTTCCATCAAACGTGCTTGAGGTGACGGCAGTTCCATCGCGCATCCATTTCACGCGGTTCGATCCGTGACGTCATCCAAGCGCGTGACAGGCCCTGTCGCAGCAAGGCATATAGGAGCGCGACTTTGAACGCGGGATGAATGTCGAAGCCGGCGTCACGAGCGGCAGGCCAAAAGGGAGGCGACGATGACGCAGGCGAACCGCGAGCCGAGCCCGGCCCCCGTCTACAGCGCCGCTGCGCGCCACATGCACTGGGTTACCGCCGCTGTCGTTTTGGCGATGATCCCCGCAGGCCTTGCCATGACCTACCGTGGCAACACGCTGAACATCTGGGACGGGCTGACGAACGCGATGTACAGCTCGCACAAGCTGCTGGGCTTCCTCGTGCTGTGGCTGGTCGCCGGGCGGCTGGCCTATCGCCTGCTCAAGGGCGCGCCGCCCGACGAGCCGACGCTGCTGTGGTGGCAGAAGGCCGGCTCGCATCTGGTCCACTGGCTGCTCTACGGGCTGTTGCTGGTCGTGCCGCTGCTGGGCTGGGTCGGTGTCTCGCTCTACCCGTCGCTGACGGTGTTCGGGCTGTTCAACCTGCCCGCCCTGGCCGCTCCGAACGAGGATTTGGCCAAGGTGGTTCTGGACATCCATGGCACGCTCGCCATCGTGATGGGACTGCTCGTCTGCGCCCATGTCGGCGCCGCGCTCTACCACCATCTGATCCGCAAGGACGGGGTGCTGCGCCGGATGCTGCCGGGTCTCGGGCCGCGCTAGCGCCCGTCTCAGACCGGCCGCGCCCAGAGATCGTGATGCCCGACGAGCGCCTTGGCCTCGGGCGTCTTGGCCGCCAGCCAAGCGGCGACGGTGGCGGGATCGACCTGGCCGGTTTCCAGGACGGCCTCGGCGATGCCCTTCGCCAGCACCTGCGCCAGATCGCCGCTGCGGGCATCGAGACGCCAGGCGCTGTCGCCGATCGAAACCGCGAAGCCTGACTTGCGGAAGGCCTCCGCCATCACGTCCGTGGCCTCGGGGCCAGCAGCCGGGCCGAAGCCCTTGTCGCCGCGCTGATGGTGCTTGAACGCGGCCAGCATCGGCGCATCGGCGGGGTGGGGCGGCTGCCAGATCTCGCGCCCGTCATAGGTCAGCACCGTGTAGAGCGGCAGGCGCAGGCTGGTCAGGCCGGCAACGAAGCGCTCGAGCCAGCGCCGGGAGGTCAGGTCGAACAGCGCGGCGGCGGTGACGAGATCGGGCTGCCAGCCGAGGACCCATTCGAGATCGGTGTTGAGATCGGCCTGGCGGGTATCGACGGTGATCAGGTGCTCGCCCTTGGTGAGGACGAGTTCCTCGCCCTGCTCGCGGGCTTCGTCGGCCCAGCCCGACAGTGTCTCGCGGGTGGCAGCGAGCAGGCGCTCGTCGTGATCGACCAGCGTCCAGTGCTGGCGCGCCGGCAAGGCGGCATAGGTGCCGCGCAGGTTCGAGCCCGCGCCGCAGCCGAGATCGACGACCGTCAGCGAGCCGCGGCCGGCGAAATGCGCGCCCACGGCCCCGAGCACCTGCGGATTGCGGGCGGCGTGATCGGCCGGCTCGCGCAGGCCCAGCCACTCGGGAGAAAATCCGGCCATCAGTCCCCCTTTTGCCCGAAACCGGGCAGACACACGCCAGCGACGATCGCCGCCGTGTCGCGCCAGCGTGGCAAGGCATCGGCGGCCGCCCAGGCCGCATCGGCCATCGCCCGGCGCCGAGCCGGCGCATCAATCAGGCTTGCCAGGGCCTTGGCAAGGGCCGTCGCGTCGCCCGGCGCCACTTTCAGCGCGGCATCGTCGGGGGCGGTCTCGGCGGCGGCGCCACCGGTCGTGCAGAGAATCGGCAGGCCGCGCGCCAGCGCCTCGGTCAGCACCATGCCGTAGCCCTCGAAGAGCGAGGGCATCACGAAGAGGTCGGCTCGGGCATAGGCCTCCGCCAGCGCGGCGTCCGGGATGGCGCCGAGAAGGTCGATCCGCCCGCCCAGATCCGCGGCCGCGATCGCGACGATGAGGTCGCGCGTTGTCTCCGGTGCGCGGTCGGTCGCGCCGACGATGGTCAGTCGCCAGTCGCGCCCGCGCAGGCCGGAGAGGGCTTCGACAAGGACGCGGTAGCCTTTGCGCGGGACGACCGAGCCCACGGCCAGAAGGTGCAGGGGCTGATCCTCCGCCGAGCCCGTGGCGCGTGGCGCGGGATCGACGCCGGGCAGCGCGATGGCGATGCGCGCCTCGGGGACGCCGAAATCGGAGGCCAGCAGCCGCTTTGTCGCCGGGCTGGTCGTCACCACCGCACGCGCATAGCGCAGCGCCGCTGCCTCGCGGGCGAGCAGAGCCTTGGCGGTCTCCGGCGCATGACCCGTCTCCAGCCCGAGCGGGTGATGGACGAGGGCGACGACGCGTCCGGCGAGACCCGCTGCGATCCCCTCGGGAAAGGCGCCATAGGCCAGCCCGTCGATCAGCAGCACATCGTCATAGGGTTGCGAGAGGATCGCGCGGCCGGTCGTGGCCAGGTCATCCTGCGTTGGAAACGGGAAGGAGCCCGGCAAGGCGACGTGCTGGGCCGGGATGCCCATCGCGCGCCATTCCGCCAGCAGCCGCCGGTCGTAGCCGTAGCCGCCCGTCGGCAGGTCGATGTCGCCGGGGATGGCGAAGGCGATCGCGCTCACGCGAGCGCGCCCTCGTAGCTCGCCCGGGCGAGATCCGTCTCGTGCAGCGTCACGCGGATGCGGGAAAGCCCCGCGCCGTCCTGCCCGAGCGCGCCGGATTTCGCCGCGGCGGCCATGGCGTCGAAGATGTATTTGCAGAGAAATTCGGTGGTCGTCAGCACGCCGGCGAACTGCGGCAGCACGTCGAGGTTCTGGTAGTTCAGCGGCTTCAGCGTCTTGTTCAGCACGTCGAGCGCGGCGCCGATGTCGACGACCACGTTCTGCTTCGTCAGCGTCGGCCGGAAGAAGGCGACGTCGACGACGAAGGTCGCCCCGTGCATGTTCTGGGCAGGGCCAAAGAAAGGATCGGGCAGGGAGTGGCCGATCATGATGCGGTCGCGGACTTCGACGGAGAACATGGGCGTTCCTTGGGGTTGGTTTCAGTGAAGGCTAGGCGGAGAGCAGCCTGCGGCCGAGCGGTTGCGAGAACCGCAGCAGATAGCCATCGGGATCCTGAACCAGAAATTGATGGACGCCGGTCTCTTCGGACACGCTGATCCGGTACCAGCGCTCCTCGGGGCCGAAGAAGAGCGGCCATGCGGCCTGCTGCAGAGCCGTCAGGAGGGGGGCGACGTCGACGACCGTGATCTCGAAATTGATGCCGCGTCCGTAGGGCTTTTCGCGGGGTCCGGTATCCCAGCAGCGCTCGGAGGGGCCGGTCTCGTATTCCTCCAGCATGAACTCGACCCCGTCGCGCTCGATCGCGGCGAAACCCTGCTCGGGGCGGTCGTAGAGCACGCGGAAACCGAGCAGGTCGCGCCAGAAGGCGAGGCTCGCGGGCAAGGCGGTGACATAAAGCTCGGGCACCAGTGCCGGGCGGGGATGCGAGCGAGGCGTAGTCATGCCGCGTTCAATAGCAGATCGCTGCCGTCAGGCCATGCCATGACGGCGCGAGCACGGAAGGCAGGCGCCCGGCTGCTTCGCGGAAGGGGATGTCTTCGCTGATCAGCGCGTCGAGCCGGTCGTCGGCGAGCAGCGCCATGGCGGCGGCGGCGCGCCGGGCATAGTCCCAGCGCGGCCGGCGCGACGGCGCGATCCCGCCGACCTGGGTCGAGACCAGTTGCAGCCTCCGGGCATGAAAGGCGCCACCGAGCGGGGCGGGCACCGTGCCCTGCCCATACCAGCTCAGCTCGACGATGCGGGCCTCGAAGCCGGCGGCCGCGATCGCGGTGGCGAGGCCCGGCGCTGAGGCGCTGGCGTGGAAGACGAGATCGGCCTCGCTCGGCGCGTCGGCCGGCAGGGCGAAGCCGAAGCCGAGGTGGCGCGCGAGGTCGGCACGGGCGGGTTCGACATCGACCAGCGTCACCTCCGCACCGGGCAGGCGCGCCGCGAGCCAGGCCACGAGCAGGCCGAGCACGCCGCCGCCGACCACGACGATGCGGTCGGCCGGGCCGGAGCCTGCGTCCCAATGGGCGTTCAGCGCCGTCTCCATGTTGGCGGCGAGGATCGCGCGGCGGGCCGGCACCTGCGGCGGAACCGGCGTCAGCCGGTCGGCGGGCGCAATGAAACGGTCCTGATGCGGATGCAGGCAGAAGACGGTCTGGCCCAGCCTGTCGGCGGGGCCTGCCTCCACCACGCCGACGGCGCAGTAGCCGTATTTCACGGGGAAGGGAAAATCGCCCTGCTGGAAGGGGGCCCGCATGCGCTCATACTCGCCCTCGGGCACGCGTCCCTCGCAGACGAGGCGCTCGGTTCCGCGGCTGATGCCGCTCCACAGCGCGCGGACCAGGCAGTCACCCGCAGCGCGCGCCGGAAGCGCCTCGGCGTTCAGGGCGCATTCACGCGGGCTCACATACCAGAGGGCCGTCGCTGAGGCGCTTGCGCCGGACGGAAATGCCGGCTTTAGCTCCCCGGCCATGTCGTTCGGCGCCATGTCTTCCGCCTCTCCCGCCCGCTCCGCTTCACCGGTCCCGCCTCGATCGCTCGCATGACAGAAACAGCCATGAACCAGCGTCCCGCTCCGACCACGTTCCAGCCGGCGGCGCAAGGGCTCACGATCGAACAGGCGCCACAGCCGACGCCGGGGCAGACGCCGGCCGGGCTGCAGTCGCAGGCCGTGTTGTCGCGCCGCCGCTGGCTGGTACTGGGCCTCAACCTCGCGACCCTGGCGGCGCTGCTCTACGGGCTGGCGACGGTGCTCGGCAGCGGCGGCTGGACGGTGGCCGATGGCGCCATCCTCGTCGCCTTCCTGTTCGGCGCGCCCTGGACCGTGCTGGGCTTCTGGAACGCCGTGCTCGGCTTCTGGCTGCTGCATGGCGTCAAGGACGGGCTGGACCGCGTCGCCCCCTTCGCAGCCGCCGGCGATCTGCCAACACCGGTCGCAGTCCGCACCGCCATCCTGATGACGTTGCGCAATGAAGACCCGGCCCGCGCCTTCGCCCGGCTGCACGTGGTCAAGCAGAGCGTCAACGCCACGGGCGAGGGCGGCTGGTATGACTATTTCGTGCTGTCCGACACCAACGATCCCGAAGTCGCCGCGGCCGAGGAAAGGCTGGCCGCCGCGTGGCAGGCCGAGGCGGGCGAGGACTGCCGCATCATCTATCGCCGCCGCACCGACAATGCCGGCTTCAAGGCCGGCAATGTCCGCGATTTCTGCGAGCGCTGGGGCGCCGACTACGAACTCATGCTGCCGCTCGACGCCGACAGCGTGATGTCGGGCGAGGCGATCGTGAAGCTGACGCGGATGATGCAGGCCTATCCGCGGCTCGGCATCCTGCAGAGCCTCGTCGTCGGCATGCCCAGCCAGTCGGCGTTCGCGCGCATCTTCCAGTTCGGCATGCGCCAGGGCATGCGCCCCTACACGATGGGGTCCGCCTGGTGGATCGGCGATTGTGGCCCGTTCTGGGGCCATAATGCGATGGTCCGCATCGCCCCGTTCCGCGATGGCTGCCACCTGCCGGTGCTGCCGGGGCGCCCGCCGCTGGGCGGCGCCGTGATGAGCCACGATCAGGTCGAGGCGACGCTGATGCGCCGGGCCGGCTATGAGGTTCGCGTGCTGCCGGTCGAGGGCGGCAGCTGGGAGGAAAACCCGCCGACCATGCTCGACTTCGCCAAGCGCGACCTGCGCTGGTGCCTCGGCAATCTGCAATATCTCAAGCTGATGGACATTCCCGGCCTGCTGCCGATGAGCCGCTTCCAGCTGTTCTGGGCGATCCTGATGTTCCTCGGCCTGCCGTCCTGGACGCTGATGATCGCGCTGCTGCCCCTGAAGGTGATCGAGGACCGCTGGATCGCCGACTATCCCGCCGGCCTGGCGGCCGGGCTCTATCTGCTGTTCCTGGGAATGTATCTCTCGCCCAAGCTCGCGGGCTTTGCGGACATCCTGCTCGCCCCCGGCGGTGCTCGCAGCTATGGCGGACGGCTGCGTTTCGTGGCCTCGGCGGCGATCGAGGTGGTCTTCGCCTTCCTGCAGGGCGCGGTGTCGAGTTTCCGCACGACCCTGTTCATGATCGGCCTGCTGTTCGGCCGGTCGCGGATCGGCTGGGGCGGTCAGGCGCGCGACGCGCATGCACTCTCGCTGGCGACGGCATTCGCCGGGCTGTGGCCGCATCTGCTCTTCGCGGTCTATCTGTTCGGCACGCTGGCGGTGATCTCGCCTGCGGTGCTCATCTGGTCGCTGCCGCTGACGGCCGGCTACCTGCTGGCGGTGCCCTTCGCGATGGCGACGGCACTGCCCGCGCTGGGCGCCTGGTTCGCGCGGCAGGGGCTGTGCGGCATCCCCGAGGATTTCGACCCGCCGCCGGTGCTGCAGGCGATCCGGGCGGAGGTGAATCGATGAGCGCGGCTCTTCACGCTCCGGGTACGGCGAGGGCGATCGGCCGGTCGCTGCGCGTCTATCACGGCGACAAGTCCCGCCACGGGGCGATGGATGCGCTCTATGGCCGCTTCCTCAAGCCCGGCGACCTCGCCTTCGACATCGGGGCGCATGTCGGCGACCGGATCTCCTGCTTCCGCCGGCTCGGCGCGCGCGTGGTCGCGCTCGAGCCGCAGCCCGGCCCGGCGCGCGCCTTGCGGCTGATCCATGGCCGCGACCCGCAGGTGACCCTGGTCGAGGCCGCCTGCGGCGATGCCGAAGGTGTCGTGCGGCTGCGGATCAACAGCGCCAATCCGACGGTCTCGACCGCGTCCGATGCCTTCATCGGCGCGGCGAGCGGAGCGGATGGCTGGCTGGAGCAGGTCTGGGACCGCGAGATCGAGGTGCGCAGCACCACGCTCGATGCCCTGATTAGCCGGCACGGCCTGCCCGCCTTGCTCAAGATCGACGTCGAGGGCTTCGAGGCCCATGTGCTCGCCGGGCTGACGCGGCCCGTGCCGGTGATCTCCTTCGAGTTCACCACCATCCAGCGCGATGTCGCCGAGGCCTGCCTCGCCCTGCTGGAGACGCTGGGGCCCTATCGCTTCAACGTCGCGCTCGGCGAGAGCCAGCAGCTCGAACTGGGCGCCTTCGCCAGCGCCGAGGCGATGGGCTGCTATCTGCGGGAGCTTCCCCATTCCGCGAATTCGGGCGATGTCTACGCCGTCCTGCCGGGCTGATCGCGGGGCCGTTCATGTCCCGACCTCGCCGAGCCAGGTGAGGATCGCGGCCAGCAACAGGCCGATCCAGCCCGGATGCCGGCCCTTGGTCGCGAAACACACCAGCGCTGAGCAGGCGAGCGTCGCGATCAGGGCGATGCGCACCAACCATCGTGCCGGGAATGGCTGGCCCGGCGGCAGCGCGAGCATGATCAGCATGCCGCCAAGCGCCCAGCCCAGGATCGTGACGAGATGCCAGCTCGCCCACAGGATCCTGACATGGCGCTCCTTCAGGATCTCGCCGCCGAGCGTGGGTACGATCCCGCTGCTGCGCTGGCGCCGGAAGATCAGGATCTCGCCGAGGATCGAGTGAGACAGGCCGATGAGAACCATCAATATGCCGGCCCACAGAAGCAGCATCTGCATCGCTCGCCCCTTCACGACAGGATCGACAGGCTTTCGTGGCCATCGATTGATATCAGCGTTGCGGCTCGCGAGAGAAGCTGCTTGGCTGACGCCAACTCATGCTGGCCGTATCGGCCGTGGGGATTTCCCGTCAAGGATCGTCATGTTCAGTTTCGCTCGCCCGCTCATGCTGTCACTCGCATTTCTCGCCGCCTCGGCGCCGGCCTTCGCGGCCAGCGATGTCGCCGTCGAGGTCAAGAATGAATCCGAGCCGGTGCTCTGCGCCGAGAAGGACAACGTCACCATCAAGGCGATCTCGCCCGAGGTGCGCCGCTTCCAGATCGAGGCGGCGCATCCGGCCTATATCGCCGGCCTGATCCGCGACAACTGGGAGGCCGACTGGACGGCCTGCGACATGACGGGCGACCCCGTCTTCGCCGCGGTCACCCCGCCGCGCCGCGTCACCTTCTACGAGAGCATCGAATACTGGCTCGTGGGCTACACCTTCCCAACCTTCTGGCGCCCGTCCGACACGACCTTCAAGGTCGGCGACAGGGTCGAGAAGGGCCTGCATCTCGTCCAGCTCTGGAAGCTCGGCAAGGACCGTTCGCACGAACTGCTCGTGGTCTATCCGCAGGACGGCTACTGGCGCGCCCGGCCGATGCCGCCCTCGCAGCTCGCCGCCACGGCCTATGGCTCGTCCTTTCTGGTCGGGCCGATCGTTCAGGATGGCGCGCGACCGGTCGTCAACATCAGGGAGATCGAGTTCGACCCCAAGACGACCTCGTTCAAGCTGAGCTTCAAGGACGGTTCCAACGGCACGCTGAAGCTCGAGGGCGTCGACGAGAACCGCATGGTGCTGGATGTCGTGCTCGACAGGCCGGTGACCGGCGGCAATGCCTTCGTGGCGCTGCGCTCGATGTATGTCACCGAGGGCAACAACGATGTCGCGCACATCGCCATTCGCGAGCCCGGCGCCAAGGGCTGGCGCGAGGAGAAGCTGATGCCCTTCACGGGCGGCAAGGCGACCGACATCTGGATGGGCCGCACCACCCATTCGCGTCACAACACCTCCTCGCCCGACATGGTCTTCCGGAACTTCTCCAAGGACCCGAACCCGCCGGCCCGGGCCGACAAGAAGTAGGCCGGCCCCGCCTCGACAGGGAACGCATCGCGGCGATGCCGCGTTGCGGCATGACGCGGGCCGCTCCGCGCGCTAGCTTCGCGGCAGTTCATCAGCCTCCGGGACCGTCATGCCTCGCTTCGCCGCCAATCTCTCGATGATGTTCAATGAATGGGCCTTCCTCGACCGCTTCAAGGCGGCGGCGGATGCCGGTTTCGAGGCGGTGGAGTTCCTGTTCCCCTATGAGCACCCGGCCGAGCAGGTCGGGCTGGCTCTGGTGGGTGGGCATCTCCAGCAGGCGCTGTTCAACCTGCCGCCGGGCGATTTTGCCAAGGGCGAGCGCGGAATCGCGGCGCTCGCCGGCCGAGAGGCCGAGTTCCGCGCGGGAGTCGAGACGGCGCTCGCCTATGCGCACGAGACCGGCGTGAAGCGCCTGCACATGATGGCGGGTCTGGCGGATCCGGACGACGCGACCGCGCAGGCGACCTACCGCGCCTCGCTCGCCTACGCCGCCGATGTGCTGGCCCCGCATGGGATCGAACTCCTGCTCGAGCCGATCAACGGCAAGGACATGCCGGGCTATTTCCTGAATGATTTCGACCGGGCCGCGGCCTATGTGCGCGAGTCCGGGCGGGCCAATGTCAGGCTGCAGTTCGACATGTATCACTGCGAATTGATCCATGGCGACGTGGCCGGCCGGCTGAAGGCGCTGTTTCCGCTCGTCGGCCATGTCCAGATCGCCAGCGCCAACGGCCGCCACGAGCCCGACGATCAGGGGCCCGACTATCCGAAGCTCTTCGCCCTGCTCGACGCGCTCGGCTATGACGGCTTCGTCGGCTGCGAATACCGGCCGCGCGCTGGCACGCTCGAAGGGCTCGGCTGGTTTGCCCCCTATCGCCGGCACGACCCGCGGCCGGACCCGCTGGACGCGGCGTGATGCCGCCCTTCGCCTGGCCGGTCCTGGTCGCCGACATCGGCGGGACCAATTGCCGCCTGTCGCTGGTCGAGCAGGCGGGCGCCCAGCCCGTCCCTCTCGCCCGCATCGCGACCGGCAGCCAGGCGACGCCCGAAGCCGCCCTGGAGAGCGTGCTGACCACGCTCGCCCAGCGCCCGCGCTCCGCGATCCTGGCCGTGGCCGGCCCGCTCGAAGGGCGCGTCGCAAGGCTGACCAATGCGAGCTGGACCTTCGACGGCCCTGTTCTCGGCCGGGCGCTGGGGCTCGAGCAGGGGCTCCTCGTCAACGATTTCGAGGCACAGGCCGCTTCGCTCGCCGTGCTCGGAGACGGCGATGTGACCACGCTGGTGGCCGGCGATCCGGAAGCCGGCGGTACCAGGCTCGTGCTGGGGCCGGGCACCGGCTTCGGTGCGGCGGCCATCGTCACCCGGGCCGGGCGCAGCGTGCTGGTGCCGACCGAGGCCGGGCATATCGGCATCGGCCCGGAGGATCCGACCGAGGAGAAGATCTGGCCGGCGCTGGCGGCGGGCCTGCCGCGCGTCACGGTCGAGGCGCTGCTCAGCGGCGACGGGCTGGTGCGCTTCCACCGCGCCGTCGCGGCCAGCTCCGGCCTGCGCGAGCCCGATGTCAGCGCCGCGGATGTGACGACCCTGGCGCTCGACGGGGAGCCGGCCGCGCTGATGGCCGTGATCTGCTTCTGGCGGCTGCTCGCCCGCGTCGCCGGCGATCTCGCGCTCGCCTTCAAGGCGACGGGGGGCGTTTATCTCTCGGGCGGGATCGTGCCGCGGCTGCTCCCGCTGGCCGAGCGCGGTGCGATTGCGACCGTCTTTTCCGCCAAGCCGCCGATGGAAGATCTCGCCGCGCGTTTTTCGCTGCATGTCATCACCGCCCGCGACGGCGCCGAGCGGGGCATGGCCACGATCGCCGCCGCGCCGGCGCGCTTCGGCCTCGACGATCCCGCGCGCTTGTGGTTTGGCTGACCACGGCGCGCCGGCCGGCGGGCCCGAACGGACCGCTCGCCCCCGCCTTGTCTGCCATCCTCCCGATCCAGGTGCTGCGGGCGCTCGCGGCCTTCATGGTGGCCGTGCATCATGTCCAGCCCGATGCCGCGGTGCTGGCGCGGCTGGCGGGGCAGCCCTTCGCCGGCAGCGATCTGCTGCCCTGGATGGCGGGCGTCGACATCTTCTTCGTCGTCTCCGGCTTCATCATGGTCCACGCCTCTGCGCCCCTGTTCGACCGGCCGGGCGCGCCCGCCCTGTTCCTGAAACGGCGGCTGGTGCGGATCGTGCCGCTCTACTGGGCGGCGACGACGCTGTTCCTGCTGATCGGGCTCGCGCTGCCTGCGGCGCTCAATTCGCCGGCGCCGAGCGTCGGGCAGATCATGGCCTCCTACCTGTTCTGGCCCGCGGTCTCGTCCAGCGGGCTGGTGCAGCCGGTCTATTCGCTCGGCTGGACGCTGAACTACGAGATGCTGTTCTACGCGCTGTTTGCGGCTGCGCTCGCGCTGCCACGCGCCGTTGTCGTACCGGCCGTGACGCTCGCGCTGGCGATCCTGGTCTGTGGGACCGCCGCGATGGGGCCGCTGCCGCTGCCCTTCGGCTTCTGGGGTCAGCCGATCGTGCTCGAATTCGCGGCGGGCATGGGGATCGCGCTGCTGCATCGGCGTGGCTTGATGCTGGGGGCGAGCCCGCGCGTCGCGCTGGTGGCCGTCGCCATCGGCCTGCTGCTGTGGAGCCCGCATGCGCTGTTGTCGGCGGGGCCTTGGCGCGATCTTGCCCTGCACGGATCAGCCGCTGCGCTGCTGGTGCTGGCGGCGGTGACGGGCTCCCGCGAGCCGGCTGCGCCTTCGGTGCTGACGATAACGCTCGCCCGGATCGGCGACGCCTCCTACGCGCTCTATCTCGTCCACCCCTTCGCGATCCGCGGCTTGCGCGAGGTCTTCGCGCGGGTCGGGCTGTTCGAGCCCTGGCTCTTCGTTGCGGCCGCCCTGGCCAGCGCGGTGATCGCGGCGCTGCTGGTGCACCGTCTGTTCGAGGCCCCGGTGACGCGCGCGCTGCGGCGCTGGACGGGCGCCTGAGGCGAGGCCTTCAGTCGAGGCGTCGGCCCTTCAGCGACTGGCCGACGACGCCTCCGGTGCGTCGCCGCTCCGCCCGCTTCGCCTTGATCGCCGCGACATGCTCGGGCTGGGGATGGTAGCCGCGCTCCATGATCTCGAGCGAATACTCCTCATAGGTGAGGCCGAGCGCTTCGGCGTTGTCCTCGCGACGCAGCGCGATGTCGCGCGGCTTCTTCCACGCCTTGCGGTGGGCGAAACGCCAGTCGAAGAAGCGGCCGATCCGGCCCGTCCCGGTCTCGGACCGGCGCCTGCGTTCCTTGAGTGGCGGCCCGCCATTGTGGCCGATTCCGATGGGGCGCTGGCGAGACATCGCGGTTCTCTTCGTCCTGTGCGACTGCGAAGTTAGCAAGTGCGCAGGGCGGGGCAAGCACCGTGCCAGGGCCTGCGGGCGTGACATCGGGGGGCTGCCGGTCTATCCCGCCATCCATCTCCCTTCACGGACACGCCATGGCCCCCTTGCTGCATCTGCGCGACGTCGCGCTCACCTTCGGCGGACAACCGCTGCTGGAGGCGGCCGAGATCGCGGTCTCGGCCGGAGAACGCGTCTGCCTCGTCGGCCGCAACGGCTCGGGCAAGTCGACCCTGCTGAAGATCGCGGCCGGCCTCGTCGATCCCGACAAGGCCGAGCGCTTCGTCCAGCCTGGCTGCACCGTGCGCTATCTGCCGCAGGAGCCCGATTTCACGGGCTACAAGACCTCGTTAGCCTATGTCGAGGCGGGGCTGGGGCCGGGCGACGACGCCTATCGCGCGCAGTATCTGATCGACGAACTCGGCCTCACCGGCGAGGAGGATCCGGCGACGATGTCGGGCGGCGAGTCGCGTCGTGCCGCGCTGGCGCGCGTGCTGGCGCCCGAGCCCGACATCCTGCTGCTCGACGAGCCGACCAACCATCTCGACCTGCCGGTGATCGAATGGCTCGAGCAGGAGCTGAAGTCGCTGCGCTCCGCCATGGTCCTGATCAGCCATGACCGGCGCTTCCTGACCAATCTGTCGCGGGCGACGATCTGGCTTGATCGTGGCCTGACGCGGCGCATGGACCGGGGCTTCGGTGAGTTCGAGGCCTGGCGCGACGAGGTCCTCGCCCAGGAAGAGCTCGACCGCCACAAGCTCGACCGCAAGATCGCCCGCGAGGAGGACTGGCTGCGCTACGGTGTCAGCGCCCGGCGCACGCGCAACCAGCGCCGGCTCGGCGAACTCCACGGCCTGCGCGAGCAGCGCCGCACCGCGCGCTTCGCCGTCGGCAGCGTCAAGCTGGAGGCCAGCGAGGCGCAGACCTCGGGCAAGCTGGTGATCGAGGCGCTCAACGTCTCCAAGGCCTTTGGCTCGAATGTCGTGATCAAGGATCTGTCGCTGCGCGTCGCGCGGGGCGACCGGATCGGCATCGTCGGCCCCAACGGCGCCGGCAAGACGACACTGATCAACCTGCTCACAGGCCAGCTCGCGCCCGATTCCGGCACGGTGAAGCTCGGCGTCTCGCTGGAGATGGTGACGCTCGACCAGCGCCGCGAAAGCCTCGATCCCGCGACGCCGCTGGGCGATGCGCTCACCGGCGGCGGCTCGGACCAGGTGATGGTCGGCGACACGCCGCGCCATGTCATTGCCTATATGAAGGACTTCCTGTTCCAGCCGCTGCAGCGGCGCACGCCGGTCGGCGCGCTGTCGGGCGGCGAGCGCGGCCGGCTGATGCTGGCGCGCGCGCTGGCGAAGCCCTCCAACATGCTGGTGCTGGACGAGCCGACCAACGATCTCGACCTCGAGACGCTCGACCTGCTGCAGGAGCTGCTGGCCGATTACAAGGGCACGGTGCTGCTGGTCAGCCATGACCGCGACTTCATCGACCGCGTCGTCTCGGCGACGCTGATCTCCGATGGCGACGGCGTCTGGACCGAGTTTGCCGGCGGCTACACCGACATGCTCGCCCAGCGCGGGCGCGGCGTCGGCGCGAAGGTCAGGGTTGTCGCGAAGGCGGGCGTCCCCGCGGCGGAGCCGGCCGCAGCCGCGCCCAGCGCGCCAGCCGCCCCGACCTCGAAGCGCAAGCTCTCCTTCAACGAGAAGCATGCGCTGGAGACGTTGCCCAAGACCATCACGGTGCTGCAGGCGGAGGCCGCCAAGCTCAACCAGGCGCTCGCCGGCGATCTCTACACCCGCGACCCGAAGCTCTTCGCCAAGGCGACGACGCGGCTCGAAGAGGTGACCCGCGAGATCGCCGGGCTCGAGGAGCGCTGGCTGGAACTCGAGTTGCTCCGCGAGGAGATCGGCGCGTAACGGTCGCGACGCGCGGCCTGCTGGCAGGGGAACGACGATGAGATTGAAGGGCAAGACGGCGCTGGTCACCGGCGCGGCGCAGGGGTTCGGCTTCGGCATCGCCGAGACCTTCGTGCGCGAGGGCGCGCGGGTGGCGGTGCTCGATCTCAACGGAGACAAGGCGAAGGAAGCGGCGCAGGCGATCGGCCGCCGGGCCTTCGCCGTGACCTGCGATGTGGGGAAGGGCAAGAGCGTCGAGAAGGCCGTGGCGCGCGTCATCGCCAAGGTCGGCCGGCTCGACATTGTCGTCAACAATGCCGGCATCAGCCACCGCAACCAGCCCATGCTCGACGTCAGCGAGGAGGAGTTCGACCGCGTCTTCGACGTCAACGTCAAGTCGATCTATCTGATGGCGAAGGCGACGGTGCCGCATTTCCGCGAGCATGGCGGCGGCGTGATCCTCAACATCGGTTCGACGGCGGGCGTCCGGCCCCGGCCGGGCCTGACCTGGTACAACGGCTCGAAGGGGGCGGCCAACCTGCTGTCGAAGTCGATGGCGGTGGAGCTGGCGCCGGACCGGATCCGCGTCAACGCGATCGCGCCGGTGGCCGGCGAGACGCCGCTGCTGGCGACCTTCATGGGCGAGGACACGCCGGAGAAGCGTGCGCAGTTCCGCGCCTCGATCCCCTGGGGCCGGCTCTCGACGCCGCAGGACATGGCCAATGCGGCGCTCTATCTCTGCTCTGATGATGCGGAGATGGTCACGGGGACGGTGCTGGCCGTCGATGGCGGCCGCTGCATCTGAGATTTCGCGTCATGCTCGGGTCGGCGCCCGGCGTCGCCCGAGAATGACGCGTCTCGTCACACCGGCTTGGTATGCAGCGCGATCTCCTGGTGGAGCATCACGGTGCCGTCGAGCTCGAAGCCGCGCTGCTCGAAGGTGATGTGCGGGGTGCTCGCGTCGCCCTCGATCTTGAACAGATGCCAGCTCGCCAACTCGCCATGGCCGAGCGGGCCGATCGAGGCCGAGGGCACGCCGACGATCGGCACGTCGCGGCCTTGCCCCGGGCGCCAGGCCAGCGAAAAGCGATGGTTGTGGCCGTGGATGACGAGATCGGCGCCCTTGCGGGCGAGCATGGCCTCGAAGGCGGCGGCATCGACCAGCTCGCGCGAGCGGCGGGCGCCGCCGACATAGGGCGGGTGGTGGATCAGCACGACGCGGATCAGCCCCTCGTCGCGGGCGCGGTCGAGCAGGATCTCGGCCTTGGCGATCTGGTCGCGGCCGACCTTGCCGGTCGCCATCAGGGGCAGGGTGGGCACGCCGGTGTTGAGCCCGATCAGCGCGACGGGGCCGCGGCGGCGATACCAGGGATAGCCGGTGCGGCCGTCGTCGCCCGTGACCCATTCGCCAAGATGGTAAGCCAGGGCCTTGAGCGAGGAGCGCGCATAGGCATCGTGGTTGCCGGGCACGAAGCTCACGGCCTCGCGCGGACCCAGCTCGTCGAGGAAGGCGGCCGCCGTCTTGAACTCGTTGGGCAGGCCGATATGGGATACGTCGCCGGTGCAGGCGACATGGTCGGGCTGCTGCGCGCGGATATCCGCCACGATCAGCGCCAGGATATCCATGTCATGCGCGTGCCGGCGCTTGCGGCGCCAGTTGACGTAACCGGTCGCCCGCTTGCCGAAGAGCTGATGCAGCGAAAAACCCGCGAGCGGGCCGAGATGGGGATCGGACAGGTGCGCGAGCTTGAACACGCTCTGCGCTAGCCTTGCGGCCAAGCCATCGTCAAGCCATCCGTGCCGCACGCTTTCGCGTGCGCGGAGGGCGAGGATGGTTCAGTTTGCGGCGCCGGTCAGTTCGGAGACGATGCGCGAATCGGTCAGCGTCAGGGCGGGCTGCCAGACGAAGGCGGGCTTGGCGCGGAAGAGCGCGGTGATGAACGAAAGAAGCATGTCGGTATTCCCTAGTAATGAGGCTGGGATATCGGCCCGGTTTGCGGCGCGGTTGTGACGTTCGGCACCGCAGGGCGGGGGTCCGTCATGCGTAATTTGCATATACAATTCGGTAACCATTGGAGGCCATGCGTGAGCGGACGAGCGCAGACCGGCGCGGAGCGGGACTCGGACAGCAACCTGACGCGGCTCCAGCGCCTGCAGATCCGCCTGCTGCATGTCTATTTCCGGCTCAGGCGCGGCATGACGCTGGGCGTGCGCGCGGCGGTTCTGAACGACCGGGGCGAGGTCTTCCTGGTCCGGCACACCTATACGCCCGGCTGGCAATTGCCGGGTGGCGGGGTCGAGGTCGGCGAGCCGATGGTCGAGGCGCTGGCGCGCGAACTGGCGGAGGAGGCCCGGATCAGCCTGTCGGGGCCCGCCACGCTGTTCGGCGTCTACTTCAACTGCAAGATCTCACGGCGCGATCACGTGGCGCTCTATGTCGTCAGGGACTTCGTCGTCGACTCGGCCAAGACGCCCGATCTGGAGATCGCGGAGGCGCGCTTCTTTCCGCTCGATACCTTGCCGCAGGGGCTGACGCCGGGGACGCGGAGGAGGCTGGCCGAGATCGCGGGCGGGATCGACCCTGCCGCAGAATGGTGAGTAACCTGCCGATGGGAGAAGGCATCGTTCTCGTTGTTCTCGGGTTGGGCTTGCTCTTGGGGCTGTTCAACAAGCCCTGGTGGTCGGTCGGCCTTGCCGTCGGTTTGGCGATCCTCGTGGGGAGTTTCGACCAAACGCTCCATACACTCGCCTCCGAGCCCGCTTGGGTCCTCATGGGCCTATCGTTCTACTGCTTGCCTCGGCTGGCCGGCTGGCTTCTCGGGCGGCTTCTGATCAGGCTGGGCGGTTAGGCCCGGTCGCCACGTCACGGGTGTCGCCCGGAAGAACAGAGGTGGCCGATGGACGCCCACCCTCCGCTCTGCTACAGCGCCGCCACCATGACGATCGGGCTCCCGACCTCCCTCCTGCGACGACCGGCGCGCTGAACGCGCTTCGGGCAGGGCCGCGCCGCGCGCGGACCCCGCCCTCACTTGCCCAGCCTCTGCCCGTCCGCAGGTTTGCCGCCGCAATGACTTCGCTTCCCCTGACCATTCGCCATGAGCTTCCCGCCGATGCGGCCGCGATCGAGCGGCTGCATGAGCGCGCCTTCGGGCCCGGGCGCTTCGCGCGCACCGCCTTCCGCCTGCGCGAGGGCGTGCCGCCCGATCCGGCGCTGACCTTCGCGGCGCATGTCGGGACCTTCCTCGTCGGCTCGATCCGGGTGACGCCGGTGATGGCCGGCGGCCAGGGCGCGCTGATGCTGGGGCCGCTCACCGTCGACCCTGCCTTCGAGGGCCGGGGCATCGGGGCTGCGCTGATGAACCGCTCGATCGAGGCCGCGCGCGCCGGCGGGCATGACCTCATCATGCTGGTGGGGGACGCGCCCTATTACGCCCGTTTCGGCTTCAGGGTCATTCCGCCGGGCCAGCTCGTGCTGCCCGGTCCGGCCGATCCGGCGCGGTTCCTGGCGCTCGAGCTGGTCGAGGGCGTGCTGGCGCAGCGGCGCGGCGCGGTGACGGCGATCCGATAGAGATCGTCATTGCGAGCGCAGCGAAGCAATCCAGAGCGGCAGAGCACTGCGTCCCCCTGGATTGCTTCGCTGCGCTCGCAATGACGGGCAGGCCCGTCAGGCCGTTGCGTCCGGTCGCCGGTTGAAGCGACGGCCGCTCTCGCCGATCCAGCCCGCAACGAGGGCGCCGAAGAGCAGGGCGAGCCCGATCAGACCGATGAAGAGCGGCGAGATCTGCACGCCGCGCACGATGCCGGAATCGCTGATGCGCAGGCCGATCCAGTCCGAGCCCGCGAACTGGCTGCCCGAGCGCACCGGCACGATGCGCGGCACCGTGACGTCCGAGCCGCCCTCCTGGCCGATGCGGCGCGACGAGCCGCCGGTCGCCTCGGCCAGCGTGCGAAGCTGGGCCGGGTCGCTGACGACCTCCATCAGCTCGCGCGGGTTCTCCGGGCCGACGCTGGCGAAGGCGGTGAGGTTGTCGCCGGCGATCCGGTGCAGCCCGAACTCGCTGGTCGGGATCCGGGCCGTGAACAGGCCGGGGCGGCCGGGCTCCAGCGGGATCGAGCGGGACTGGCCGTCCGGGCCGGTGACCACGACGGGGGCCGGGTTGTCGCCCAGCGTCTGGCGCTCGACCTCGATGTAGCCGCTGCGCGAGACGGCGCGCAGGGCCTCCTCCTCGAGATCGGGCTCCTTCATCAGCCAGTGGCCGAGGCGGCGCAGCAGGTCGAGATGCGGGCCGCCATCGCGGAAGCCGCGGGCCCAGAGCCAGGCATGGTCCGACAGGAACAGCGCGACGCGGCCCTTCTGCTCGCGCGCCAGCATCAGCAGCGGGCGATCGCCCGGGCCGGTCATCACCGGCGAGCCGGTGCGGGCGCGGGCGCCGACCATGCGCAGCCACTCGCCCCATTGCGGCGGCTCGACCTCCGAGCCCGGCAGGTCGCGCGTCACCGGGTGGCGCTTGCCGGGCTCGCTGACGCGGGCGCGATAGGCCTCGTCGATCACCGAGCCGTCCGGGATCGCCGGCAGGATCTGGCCGAGCGGCGTGCGGGCCAGCGACTGGGCGCCGGCATATTCCGGACCGGCCGCGATCAGCAGCGCGCCGCCCTCGCGGACATAGCGGACGATGTTGTCGAAATAGACCAGCGGCAGGATCGACTGGTTGGCGTAGCGGTCGAAGATGATCAGGTCGAATTCCTTGATCTTGACCTGGAACAGCTCGCGCGTCGGGAAGGCGATCAGCGACAGCTCGTTGATCGGCGTGCCGTCCTGCTTCTCCGGCGGGCGCAGGATGGTGAAATGGACGAGGTCGATATTGGCGTCGGCCTTCAGCAGGTTGCGCCAGGTGCGCTCGCCCGGATGCGGCTCGCCCGAGACCAGCAGCACGCGCAGCTTGTCGCGCACACCCTCGATGGTGATGACGGCGCGGTTGTTGGCGAGCGTCAGCTCGTTGTCGAGCGGGGCGGCCTCGATCTCGATGACATTGGGGCCGCCGCGGTCGATGCGGACCGGCAGCGAGACGGTCTGGCCGACCGTGACTTCGCGGCGGGCGACGATCTCGCCATCGCGCCGCACGGTCAGGGCGGCGCGGCCGGGGCCGCCCTTCTCGAGCACGCGCAGCCTTACCGTCTGGTCCTTGCCGACGATGCCGAAGCGCGGCGAATCCACCAGCACGATGCGGCGGTCGATCTCGCGCTCCCGGCCCGTCGCGAGGACATGCAGCGGCGCCCGCAGGCCGAGCGCCTCAGCCGTCGGCGGGGTGTCATGGGCAAGGCCGTCGGTGATGACGATCGCGCCGGCCACGCGCTCGGAGGGCACGTCGGCGAGGCTGGCGGCCAACGCCTCGAACAGCCGGGTGCCATCGCCCGAGCCCTGCGCATCGCGGACCTCGACGATGCGCGACTCGACATTGCCGATACTGCGCAGCTGGCGCTCGATCTCGGCCTGGGCGGCCTGGGTCTGGGCCGAGCGGTCGCTCAGGCGGTTCGAGGCGGAGCGGTCCACGACGACCGAGACGACGTCCTTGACCGGCTCGCGGTCCTCGAAGACGAGCGAGGGGTCGGCCAGCGTGAGCGTCAGCACGACGAGGGCGAGGGCGCGCAGGATCGCGCTCTTGCCGGCGAGCACGATCGCCGCGCCCGCCGCCAGCGCCGCCAGAACGGCCAGGCCGATCAGCAACGGCAGCGGGACGAGCGGCGCGAAGGAGAGGCTCCACATCAGATCACGGTCCTGTCGCTACGCCCCCGCAGCCATTGAATCATTCGAGCGCGCCTCACTGGCCCAGCCTCTCGAGCAGGGCCGGGACATGGACCTGGTCGGCCTTGTAGTTGCCGGTGAGGGCGTACATCACGAGGTTGACGCCGGCCCGCAGCGCCATTTCGCGCTGGCGCGGATCGGAGCCGGAGATCGGCACCATGGGTTCGCCGCGGCGGTTGACGGCCCAGGCCGAGGCCAGATCGTTCGAGGTGATGACGATCGGCGAGACGTTGTCGCCGGCCCGCGCCGGGCGGCGGCCGTCGGCACCGGCGGGCGGCAGGATCTCGACCCAGGTCGTGCCGGCGTCATAGCGCCCGACGAACCCGTCGAGGATGTAGAAGGTCTTGGTCAGGACGTGGTCGCGCGGCAGCGGCTCCAGCTCGGGAATGTCGAGCGTCTGCAGCATGCGCCGGAGCTGGTCGCCCTCGGGCGTCGTGCCGCCGCCAGGACGAGCGCTCATCGCGTCGCGGGTGTCGAAGATCACCAGCCCGCCGCCCTTCATATAGGCCTCGAGCTTGCGCAGCGTCTCCGATGAGGGGATCGGCCGGCCGGAGACGATCGGCCAGTACAGGACCGGGAAGAAGGCGAGCTCGTCGCGGTCGACGTTGACGCCGACGGCCTCGCCCGGTTCGAGCGCGGTGCGCGCGCCGAGCACGAGGTTGAGCCCGGCAAGCCCGGCCTTCGACATCTCGTCGACGGTGCGGTCGCCGGTGACGACATAGGCCAGGCGGGTGACCGCTCCGGCGGCGAAAAGCTCGCGCGGGATCGGCGGTCGCTGGTCCGGCGCGGGCGTCGCGGCAGGGGGCGCCGGCGCCTGGGCGCGGGCCTCGTCTTGCAGCAGCGTGCCGCCGCCCAGCGCCAGCGCCAGGAGGATGGTGGCGGGCGCGGCGCGGTGGGCCCTGCGGGCGAAGTTCAGGCGGCCGCCGAGCCAGAGCGTCGCCAGCGTGTCGGCGACCAGCAGCAGCAGCGCCAGCACCAGAAGCTGCGGGCGGATGTCGAGTGCGACCGGCTTGTCGACCGGCAGAACGGCTACACCCAGCGCGGCGAGGTCGATCGCGCGCAGCGTGTCCGTCGGGTTGAGCGTGTTGACCGCGAGCGAGCCGTCGGCGGGGCCGTAGATGCCGGGCGGATGGGCGAGCGTGGCACGGCCGGTGAAGCTGCGCGCCACCGGCTGCGCCGTGGCGGGCGGGCTGCGGAAGCTGCCGGTGCCGTCGAGCACGCGGGTCGGCGAGAGCGTCTCCACGCGGGCATCCTCTCCCTGGGGCTCGGCCGGGCCGGTGCCGGCGAGACCGACGATCTTCCTGAGCATTTCGACGAAGAGGCCCGACAGCGGCAGGTTCGACCAGGTCGTGTCGGCCGTGACATGCATCATCGCGATCATGCCGTCGCCGCGGCGCTCGCCCGTGACGACGGGCGTGCCGTCCTCCAGCGCCGCCCAGGTCTTGCGCGAGAGATCGGCTTCCGGCTCCGCTAGGATCTGACGGCTGACGCGGACATCGTCATTGACCGGCACGCCGAAGAAGGGGCTCTCGCGGGTGAAGGCGGCGAGCTTGCGCGGCGTTTCCCAGGAGAGCCCGCCGCCCAGCGTGCGGCCGCCCCGGCGCAGGCGCACGGGCGTCAGCTCGTCGGAGGCCGCGGCGAGGCGCGCGCCGGCGAAGCGCAGCAGCACGCCGCCGCGCTGGATGAAAGCGTTGATCTTGCCGGCCGTGTCGGGATCGAGCGCGCCGATATCGGCCAGCACGAGCACCGAGAGGTTCTGCGCCAGGAGTTCGCCGACCGGGTCGGTCGAGCCCGGCCGCGGTTCCCGGATCTCGGCGAAGGGCTGGAGCGCGCGCGAGACATAGTAGGTCGGCGAGAGCAGCGGCTGCGCCGTATCGGTGGTCGCGCCGGAGACGATGCCGACGCGGCGGCGCTTGGACCGGTCGTCGAGCAGGGCGACGGCGCCGGCGCTGCGCTCGCCGACGATCTCGAGCCTGGAGACGGCGTTGCGGACCTCAATCGGCAGGGTCAGGCGGGCGGTGGTCTGCAGCGTGGAGCCCTCGAAGACGAAAGGCGCATCGCCGAGCGGCAGCCCCTTGAGGTCGAGCGCGCGGACGAGGCCGCTGGCGGCGGCGCTGGCGGTCGGCCGCAGCACCTTCACGGCCAGCGCCCCGGCGAGATTCTCGGGCGCGGTCAAGGCGAGCTGGTCGATGGGGCCGGCATGGATCGAGAGGCGCCCCGAGCCGGCCTCCTGCCTCAGCCGGGCGAGGAAGGCGCCGTCGTCGGAGACCGAAAGCCCATCGGCCACCCAGACGACTTCGGCCTCAGGCGAGGTGCGCAGGAAGGTCTCGATGCGCGGCAGGTGAGCGCCACGGTCGGGTGCATGCGGCTGCAGGGCGAAGGCGCGCAGACGGTCGAGGGCGGCGCGCGGCTCCGACAGTGCGATCTCGGCCGGGTTTTCCGCCAGGCCGACGAGGGCGACCGGGCGGCCTTCGCGGGCGGCGGCGGCGACGCGGGATTCGGCGACCAGCAGGCGCTCGGGCCAGTCGGCCGCGGCGCCGAAGCCGTTGTCGACCAGCAGCAGCATCGGGCCCTGCAGCGGCCCGGCCTCGCGGGTCGGGTTCCAGACCGGGCCGGCCACGGCGAAGATCGCCAACGCCGCGACCAGCATGCGCAGCGCCAGCAGCCACCAGGGCGTATGGGCCGGCATCTCGCGCTTGGCGACGAGGTCGGCCATGATCTTGAGCGGCGGAAAGTCGATCCGGCGCGGCCGCGGCGGCGTGACTCGCAGGATCAGCCAGAGCGCGGGCAGCAGCGCGAGCGCGGCCAGCGCGAGCGGGGCGGAGAAGGCGAGGGGGAGCGCGTTCAGCACCGGCTATCTCCCGCTTCCGCGCGACGCCGCGACGAGGCTCGCGATCCGCAGCACGCCTTCGCTGGCAGGCCGGTCGGTGCGGTGCAGCGTCAGCGTCCAGCCGGCCTTGCGGCAGGCCTCCCGGATCGCATCGCGATGGGCTTCCAGACGCTGGCGGTATTCCGCCCCCCAGGAGCCGGCATCGCCGACGCGCAGCGAGAGCCCATCCTCGAGATCGAAGAGCTCGGCCTGGCCGGTGAAGGGAAAGGTTTCCTCGATCGGGTCGGCGATCAGCAGGACGTGGCCGCGGGCGCCGGAGGAGGCGAGGGTGGCGATGCGGCGGGCGAGCGAATCAGCCGGCGAGAGCCCGTCCGTGATGATGATCGCATCGGCCAGGCGCGGCAGCGGTCCGTCGGGCGGCAGGTCGAGATCGGCTCCCTTGGCATCGGCCAGGATGGCCTGGGCCAGGGTCTCGACGATGCGGCGCGAGGCCAGCGCCCGCGTCAGCCCGAGATGGCCGACGCGCTCGCCGCCATCGACGAGGGTTTCGGCGAGGGCGAAGCCGGCGATCAGGGCGCGATCGACCTTCGAGGCCAGCGCGAGGCTGGAGGCGAAGCCCATCGAGGCCGAGCGGTCGATCCAGAGCCAGATCGCGTGCGAAGCCTCCCATTCGCGTTCGCGGACGAAGAGATGGCCGTCGCGGGCCGAGCGGCGCCAGTCGATGCGGGAGGAGGATTCGCCGGTGACGAGCGGGCGGTACTGCCAGAAGGTCTCGCCCGGGCCCGCCCGGCGGCGCCCGTGGATGCCGTGCAGGCTGGCGGAGACGCGCCGCGCCTCGAGGATCAGCCGGGGCAGGCGCGCCGCCAGATCGAGCGAGGCGGTGACGACCGGCCTCGCGGGCTGGCGTTCGGCTGATCCGAGAACGCGCGTGCGCAGCATCCGTGTTCGCCCCCTATCCCAGTCGCTCGACGAGCTTGCCGATGATGCCCTCCACCGTCTCGCCATCGGCGCGGGCGGCGAAGGTCAGCGCGACGCGGTGCTTGAGCACCGGGATGGCGAGCGCCACCACATCGTCGATCGAGGGCGCGAGACGGCCCTCGACCAGCGCGCGGGCGCGGCAGGCCAGCGTCAGCGACTGGCTGGCGCGCGGGCCGGGGCCCCAGGCGAGTTTGTCGGTGATCGCGGCGTCGCTGCCCTCGCCGGGGCGGGCGGAGCGGACGAGATCGAGAATCGCGTCGACGACCGCCTCGCCGACGGGCAGGCGGCGCACCAGCCGCTGCGTCGACATCAGGGTCTCGGCCGTCATCGCCTGGGCCGGCTTGTGCTCGGACGCGCCGGTGGTCTCGAGCAGGATGCGGCGCTCGGCTTCGCGGTCGGGATAGGCGACGTCGATCTCGAGCAGGAAGCGGTCGAGCTGCGCCTCGGGCAGGGGATAGGTGCCCTCCTGCTCGATCGGGTTCTGCGTCGCCAGCACATGGAAGGGCGCGGGCAGGTCGTAGCGCTCGCCGCCGATGGTGACGTGGTGCTCCTGCATCGCCTGCAGCAGCGCCGACTGGGTGCGCGGCGAGGCGCGGTTGATCTCGTCGGCCATCAGGAGCTGGGCGAAGACCGGGCCCTTGATGAAGCGGAAATGGCGCTTGCCGTCAGCACTCTCGTCGAGAACCTCGGAGCCCAGGATGTCGGAGGGCATCAGGTCGGGCGTGAACTGGACGCGCCGCGCGCTCATGCCGAGCACGGTGCCCATCGCCTCGACCAGCTTGGTCTTGGCGAGGCCGGGCACGCCGACGAGCAGGCCATGGCCGCCCGCGAGCAGGGTGATCAGCGAGAGATCGACGACCTTCTGCTGGCCGAAGATGACGCGGCCGATCTCGGTGCGGGCGGCACCGATGGCGCCCAGCGCCGCTTCCGCCGCCTCGACGATTCCGGTATCGAGGCTGACCGGCGGGTTGGTCTCCGCCGCACGGACTTGCGCCACCATATCGATCTCCTTCACCCTCTGGGCCCGCGCCTTCCAGCGTCGCGCAACCTGCAACGGCCTGAGCCGTTGAGTGTGGACGGGGCGTCATGCCGGCTCAAGGGCGGAATGACGCGGTGCACAGAACACGGCTTCACGATTATGTGGAGTTCAAGGCAGAGGCGATGATGCAACCACTATGCCGCATGCGGCGCAGGCGGGCTTTTCGATGAGTGGCGAGGGCGGCGCGATGGAGCGGCTGCTGGCGGCGCTGAAGGGCGGGGAGAAGCGCGGCTTGCCGCCGGTCGAGCGCTGGAACCCCGATTTCTGCGGCGATATCGACATCAGGATCGCCGCCGATGGCACCTGGTTCTATCTGGGCACGCCGATCGGCCGGCCGGCGCTGGTCAAACTGTTTTCCTCCGTGCTGCGGCGGGACGGGGAGGATTACGTTCTCGTGACCCCGGTGGAAAAGCTCGGCATCACCGTCGAGGACGCCCCCTTCCAGGCCGTCGAGATGGCGGTGGACGGAGAGGGCCAGGCTCGTGCGATCGCCTTTCGGACCCAGGTGGACGATCTTGTCGAGGTGGGTCCGGAGCATCCGATTCGCTTCGAGCGGGAGGCCGCGGGCGACGGGCTGAAGCCCTATGTCCATGTGCGCCGCAATCTCTGGGCCCGGCTCACCCGCGCGCTGACCTATGATCTGCTGGCGCTGGGAGAGGTTCGCGAGGCGGGCGGGGTGCCGCATTTCGGCGTCGCCGTGGCCGGCTCCTTCTATCCGGCGGTGCCGGCGAGCGAGATCGACGCAGCGTGATGCAGGCTCTCAATCTGACCGCCGAGGAGTTCGCGGCGCTGGCGATGCAGCGGTTGCGGGCGGAGCCGCCGGCCCTGGGCGACGTCATCGCCCGCCCGCGCGGCGACCACGACCACCAGCCTCGGCCGATCAAGCCGCCGGACGAGACGGCGGCCGTTCCCGCCGCCGTGCTGATCGGGATCGTGCCGCGGCCCGAGGGGCCGACGGTGCTTCTGACGCAGCGGGCGGCGAGCCTTCGCAGCCACTCGGCGCAGGTCGCCTTTCCGGGCGGGCGCGTCGATGCCGTCGACGGTTCGCCGGTCGTGACGGCGCTGCGCGAGGCGGAGGAAGAGATCGGCCTGCCGCGCGAGCGCGTCCGCACGCTCGGCTTTCTCGATGCCTATCTGACGGGAACCGGCTACCGCATCGTGCCGGTGGTCGCCCTGCTCGAGCCGCCGTTCACCCTGACGCTGAACGCCCACGAGGTCGACGACGCCTTCGAGACGCCCTTGTCCTTCCTGCTCGACCCGGCCAATCACCGGCGCGAAGGGCGCGAATGGAAAGGGCTCTACCGCACCTACTATGCGATGCCGTTCGGGGATCGCTATATCTGGGGCGCCACCGCCGGAATGATCCGCAATCTCTACGAGCGGCTCTCGGGCTGAACAGGACTGGACGATCAAGGCCATGCTGCGCTCGATCATCGAAGAGGTGCTTCTCTTCGTCCTGCCATTCTGTATCTTCGCCGGCTACCTCATCGTCAAACGGCGCAACCCGTTCGATGTCGAGCATTGGAGCCGGCATCTCTTCTGGTTGTCGATCGTCGGCCTGTCGCTGGCGATCGCGCTCGTCGCCTATGGCGGCTGGACCGCGCCGCGCGCCACGGGCGCCTATGAGCCGCCGCATATGGAGAACGGGCAGCTGGTGCCCGGCCGCTTCAAATGACCTCTCCCGAGGGGCGGATTGCCGCCCTGCTGGCGCGGCCGTCGCTCTCCGGGCTGCTGGAGGCGCTCAACGGCGAGGGCGAGGAAACCCGCGTCGTCGGGGGCGCGGTGCGCGATGCCCTGCTCGGCGAGCCGATCGGCGATATCGACCTGGCGACGACCGCTTTGCCCGAGGACACCATGCGGCGCGGCCGGCTGGCCGGATTCAAGCCCGTGCCGACGGGGATCGAGCACGGCACGGTGACCCTCGTCGCCGATGGCATCGCCTGCGAGGTCACGACGCTGCGCGAGGATGTCGAGACCGACGGCCGGCGCGCGACGGTCCGCTTCGGGCGCGATTTCGACGCCGATGCGCGGCGGCGCGACTTCACGGTCAACGCGCTCTCGCTGGACCGGGCCGGTGCTGTCCATGATCCCTGCGGCGGGCTCGCCGATCTCGCCGCGCGGCGCATCCGCTTCATCGGTGATGCGGCGACGCGCATCCGCGAGGATTATCTGCGGATCCTGCGCTTCTTCCGCTTCCACGCCCGCTATGGGGCCGGTTCGCCGGATACCGACGGCGTCCGCGCCTGCATCGCGGGGCGGGGCGGGCTGGCGGGGCTGTCACGCGAACGCGTCCGAGCCGAGTTGATGAAGCTGTTGGTGGCGCCGGGCGCCGCGCCCGCCCTGCGGGTCATGGCCGAGGCCGGGCTCTTGATGCCGATGATCGGCCGCGTGCCGCATCTGGCGCGCTTCGAGGCGGTGACTGAGGGCGGCGGCGAGGGCGTGCTCCCCGCCTTCCGGCTGGCGGCGCTCGCCGTCGGCGTGCGCGAGGACGCAATGCGCCTGCGCGAGGAGCTTCGCCTCTCCAATGACGAGTTCGACCGGATCGAGCGCATTGCGCTGGCGCTGGAGGGGCTGTCAGGCCGGGATTCGCCCGCGACGCTGGCGCTGCTGCGGCATCTCGCCCACCGGCTCGGGCAGGACGCCGTGGCGGCCGGGCTCGTGCTGCTGGCGGGGCGGGGCGCCGAGGCTGCCGGGCGGGCTCAAGCTGTGATCGCCGAACTGGCTCGGACGCCGCCTTTCCAGCCGACGGGGCGCGACGTGATCGCGTTGGGCGTGCCCGCGGGGCCTCGGGTCGGGCAGGTGCTGGCGGCGGCGCGGCGCGCCTGGATCGAGGGGGGCGCCCCTCCCGACACAGCCGCGCAATGGCGGTTTCTGGATGAGGCCCTGCGGTCGACGGGCCCGGGACAAGCGGCCGACTGACGCAGCCCTCGCTCAGGGCCAGCGCACCGTCGGTGGCATCGAGGACAGGATCGAGTCGACATTGCCGCCGGTGCGCAGGCCGAAGATCGTGCCGCGGTCGTAGAGCAGGTTGAATTCGACATAGCGCCCGCGGCGGACCTGCTGCTCCTCGCGCTCGGCCGCACTCCAGGGCTTGCCCATGTTGGCGCGCAGGATCGGCGGATAGGCGTTGAGGAAGGCCTCGCCCACGGCCTGGGTGAAGGAGAGGTCTCCGTCCGGATCGCCCGACCAGACATAGTCGTAGAAGATGCCGCCGATGCCGCGCGGCTCGTCGCGATGCTTCAGGTGGAAATACTCGTCGCACCAGGCCTTGAAGCGCGGATAGTCGGCGATCGGCGCATGCCGTTCGCAGGGGTCGCGCATCGCGGCGTGGAAGGCGATGGCATCGGGATCGTCCTGGTTGCGCCTGGCGACCAGCACCGGGGTGAGATCGGCGCCGCCGCCGAACCAGGGCTTCGTGGTGACGACGAAGCGCGTGTTCATATGCACGGTCGGCGCGTGCGGGTTCCAGGGATGGGCGATCAGCGAGATGCCCGTGGCGTGGAAGCGCGGATCCTCCGCCGCGCCGGGAATCTGGCCGGCGAATTCGGGCTGGAAGGTGCCGTAGACGGTCGAGACATGGACGCCGACCTTCTCGAAGACGCGCCCGCTCATCATCGACATGACGCCGCCGCCGCCCGGCGCGCCGTCATGGTTGTTCCGCTGCCAGGGCGTGCGGACGAAGCGGCCGGGCGCGTTCGCCTCGGGCGGGAAGGGGCCGGTCGCCTCGGCCTCGATCGCCTCGAAGGCGGCGCAGATGCGGTCCCGCAGCGTCTCGAACCAGGCTTTCGCGCGCGGCTTCATCGCCTCGGCCTTCTCGAGCGCGGCGGGGTCGCTCGGCGCCGCGGCGGCGGCCTTGTGGTCAGTCATCCCCGTCTCCTCACCCTGGATACGTTTCTTGATGTTGGTCTTCGGTCCCGGTCGCCGGGACGAAGCCGCCGACCTGACGCAAGGCTTCGCCCAGAACCAGGGCGGCCGCAATCGCGACGTTGAGCGAGCGCAGGCCCGCGAGCATGGGGACATGCACCACCGCATCGGCGGCCGCATAGACCTCGGGCGCCACGCCGGCCGATTCCCGGCCGACCATGACGATGTCGCCGGGCGCGTATGCGAGATCGAGATGGCGGGTGCGCCCGTCGGTCTCGGCCAGGATCAGGCGGTGCCCCGCCTGCCGGCGCCAGCGGTCGAAGGCGGCGAAGGAGGCGTGGCGGGTGACGGCCGCGCGTTCGAGATAATCCATTCCCGAGCGGCGGAAATGCCGGTCGGAGACGTCGAAGGCGGCGGGCTCGACGATGTCGACGGCGACGCCGAGGCAGGCGGCCATGCGGATCATGGTGCCGGTGTTCTGGGGAATGTCGGGCTGGTAGAGCGCCAGGCGCAGTGGCGCCCGGCCTGTCGGAGATGCTGCTTCGTCTGTCGCCGTCATCGTGTCATGTCATGGGATGACGGCAGGAGATGCGTCAAGCCGTGGGCCGGGCGGGGGCATGCGTCGGCACGGCTGGCAATTGTCGCGCCTGCACGCCATATCCGCGGCCTGCCCGGGTCTGACCCGCTCCGGGCCCTGCCCCGATTTCGTCGCCATGCCGGTCCAGAAGAGGGCGGACATGTTCACCCCGCTGTTCCGCTGGCTCGAGAGCCGCATCGACGTCTTCGCGCCCTTCGACGAACGCGAGACGCCGCCGCGCGGCGTCTGGCCGTTCATGTGGCACCACATCAAGGGGGTGAAGGGCTGGCTCGTCCTCGTCATGCTGACGGGGCTCGGCTTCAGCGGCATCGAAGCGGCGATGTATCTGATGGTCGGCTGGTTCGTCGATCTTCTGGCGACGCAATCGCCGGAGACGATCTTCCGCGACCATGGCTGGCTGCTGGCGGGAGCGGCCTTTCTCGTGGTCGTGGTGCGGCCGCTGGTCTATTTCGCCAACCACGCCATCGTCGACCAGGTCGTGGTGCCGCAGATCACCAACCAGATCCGCTGGCGCAACCATGTCTACACGCTCGGCCATGCGCTCGGCTATTTCCAGAACGACTTCGCCGGGCGCCTGTCCTCCCGCGTGATCCAGGCCGGCCAGTCGATCCGCGGCGCCACGATCGAGGTCATCGACGATCTCTGGTACGCGCTGATCTTCGCCTCGGTCGCTATCGGCTTCTTCGGCGCGACCTCGCTGTGGCTGGCGCTGCCCGTGCTGGTCTGGCTCGCGGCCTATGTCGTGCTGCTGATCTATTTCGTGCCGCGCGCCAAGAGCCGGTCGGAGGCCAATTCGCTCGGCCGCTCGTCGACCACGGGGCGGATCGTCGATTCCTATACCAACATCCTCACGGTGAAGCTGTTCGCGCGCGCCGATGCCGAGCGCTCGGCCGTGCGCGAGGCGCTGTCGCGCTGGAACGCCGCCTTCCTCAACCTGTCGCGCCTGATCACCGGCGTCAGCGTCATCCTGCAGACGATGAACAGCCTGCTTGTGGTCGTCACCGCCTGGCTCAGCCTCTGGCTATGGAGCCAGGGCGCGATGACGCCCGGCGCCGTGGCGGCCTCGATCGGCCTCGTCCTGCGCCTCGTCCAGATGTCGAGCTGGCTGATCCATCTCGTGCGCGGGGTGTTCGAGAACATCGGCGCGGTGCAGGAGAGCATGGAGACGATCGCCAAGCCGCACGACCTGCCCGACGCGGCCGACGCCGTGCCGCTGCGGGTCGAGACGGGCGGCATCCGCTTCGACAAGGTCCGCTTCAACTACGGCAAGAGCGGCGGCCTGTTCGAAGGGCTCGATCTGACGATCAAGCCGGGCGAGAAGATCGGCCTCGTCGGGCCCTCCGGCGCCGGCAAGTCGACGCTGGTGAACCTGCTGCTGCGGCTCTACCCGCTCGAGGGCGGGCGCATCCTGATCGACGGGCAGGACATCGCGCAGGTCACGCAGGATTCGCTGCGGGCGCAGATCGGCATGGTGACGCAGGACAATTCGCTGCTGCACCGCTCGATCGGCGACAACATCGCCTATGGGCGGGTCGGCTCGACGGCGGAGGAGATCGCGCAGGCGGCCCGCCAGGCCTCGGCCCATGAGTTCGTGCTGGGGCTGAGCGACCAGGACGGACGTCACGGTTTTGATTCGCGCGTCGGCGAGCGCGGCGTGAAGCTCTCCGGCGGCCAGCGCCAGCGCATCGCCATCGCCCGCGTGCTGCTGAAGGATGCGCCGATCCTGATCCTCGACGAGGCGACCTCGGCGCTCGATTCCGAGGTCGAGGCCGCCATCCAGGAACAGCTCACCACGCTGATGCAGGGCAAGACGGTGATCGCGATCGCGCATCGGCTGTCGACGATCGCCGCGCTGGACCGGCTGGTCGTGCTCGACCGCGGGCGGATCGTCGATATCGGCAGCCATGCGGAGCTGGTGTCGCGGGGTGGGCTCTATGGCCGGCTCTGGGCGCGCCAGTCGGGCGGGTTTCTCGCCGCCGCGGACCCGGAAACGCTGTCGGCCTGAGGCTCGTCTGCCGATGACGGGCCATGCACCGGCAGGCTCCGCGCAACAGTAGACTTCGTCCAATCTGCATGCCAAAGAGCGCGCAGTGACGCGCCGCCGCATTGCGGCCGTGACGACGCGCCCGTAGATACGGCGCAGGTTTGCAATTTCGAGTTTTTCCAAAGCTCGACTGACGTTGTAGAGGATTGGATCGTGGCGAACGCGACCGATACGAAACCGACCGAATCCACACGCCGCGATTTCCTCATGCTGGCGACCGGCGCTGCCGGTGTCGTCGGCCTCGGCGCGGTCGTGGTGCCGCTGGTGAGCCAGCTGGCGCCCGACGCCCAGACAGTCGCCGCCGGCGCGCCGATCGACCTCGACCTCGCCCCGATCGCAGAAGGCCAGGCGATCAAGCTGTTCTGGCGTGGCAAGCTGATCTTCGTGCGTCACCGCACCAAGAAGGAGATCGACGAGGCCCGCGCGGTCAACGTGGCCTCGCTGCCCGATCCGCAGACCGATCAGGCCCGCGTCAAGCAGGGCCACGAGCAGTTCCTGGTCGTGTACGGCAACTGCACCCATCTCGGTTGCGTGCCGCTCGGCAACAACCCCGGCGATCCGAAGGGCGACTACGACGGCTGGTTCTGCCCCTGCCACGGCTCGCACTATGATTCCTCGGGCCGCATCCGCAAGGGTCCGGCGCCGCTCAACCTGCCGATCCCGCCCTACGCATTCAGCGCCGACACCAAGATCCGGATCGGCTGAGCCGCGCGCTCGGTTCCGATTCCGCCTGTAAGAGACAGCCCCGAGGCAACCCGCATGAGTGGTCACAGCTCCTACGTCCCGAAGACAGGTTTCGAGCGCTGGCTCGATGCGCGTCTGCCGATCATCCGCCTCGCGCATGATTCGGCGGTGTCCTATCCGGTGCCGCGCAACCTGAACTATTTCTGGACCTTCGGCGGCATCCTCATGTTCATGCTGGTGTCGCAGATCGTCACCGGCATCATCCTGGCGATGCATTACACGCCGCATTCGACGATGGCGTTCAACTCCGTCGAGCACATCATGCGCGACGTGAACTATGGCTGGCTGCTGCGCTATCTGCACTCGAACGGCGCGTCGATGTTCTTCCTCGCCGTCTACATCCACATCTTCCGCGGTCTCTACTACGGCTCCTACAAGGCCCCGCGCGAGGTGCTCTGGATCCTCGGCGTCGTCATCCTCCTGCTGATGATGGCCACCGCCTTCATGGGCTACGTGCTGCCCTGGGGCCAGATGTCCTTCTGGGGCGCGACCGTCATCACCAGCCTGTTCTCGGCGCTGCCGATCGTCGGCGAGACGATCGTGACCTTCCTATGGGGCGGCTTCTCGGTCGATAACCCGACGCTGAACCGCTTCTTCTCGCTGCACTACCTGCTGCCGTTCATGATCTTCGGCGTGGTCATCCTCCACGTCTGGGCGCTGCATCATGTCGGCCAGAACAACCCGACCGGCGTCGAGGTGAAGAACGTCGCCAAGGACACGGTTCCGTTCACGCCCTATGCGACGGTCAAGGACGTGTTCGCGATGGTGTGCTTCATCTTCGTGTTCTCCTACTTCGTGTTCTACACGCCGAACTTCCTCGGCCATGCCGACAACTACATCCCGGCCAATCCGGCCGTGACGCCGGCCCATATCGTTCCCGAGTGGTACTTCCTGCCCTTCTACGCGATCCTGCGTGCGGTGCCGGACAAGCTCGGCGGCGTCATCGCCATGGGCGCGGCGATCGTCGTGCTCGCCTTCCTGCCCTGGCTCGACACCTCCAAGGTGAAGTCGATGAGCTACCGGCCGATCGCCCGCCAGCTCTTCTGGGCCTTCGTCGTGGTCTGCATCGGCCTCGGCTGGCTCGGCGCCATGCCGGCGGAAGGTGGCTACGTCATCGCCTCGCAGATCTTCACCGTGCTGTATTTCGGCTACTTCGTCGCGCTGTTCGTCGTCGGCCTGTTCGAACGGCCCAAGGCACTGCCGAGCTCGATCGCCGACTCCGTGCTCGGCGCTTTGCAGGGCGGATCGGGTGCGCGCATGGGCACCGCCGTCGCCGCCGAACCCAACGCCAAGGGCTGAGACGAATCATGATCACTCTTTCGGTTCGCTCGGCCGCCCTCGGCCTTCTGCTCGCCGCCCTGCCGCTGACGGCCCAGGCTGCCGGCGCCCGCGTCGAGCCGCCGGCGCTGAGCTGGTCGTTCTCGGGGCCTTTCGGGACCTTCGACCGCGCCCAGCTTCAGCGCGGCTACAAGGTCTACAAGGAGGTCTGCGCGAGCTGCCACAGCGCTTCGCTCCTGAAGTTCCGCAACCTGTCGCAGCCCGGCGGGCCGGAGTTCACGGCCGGCCAGGTCACGGCGCTCGCGGCGACCTACCAGATCAAGGACGGCCCCAACGAAGCGGGCGAAATGTTCGAGCGGCCCGGCCGCGCGGCCGACGCCTTCCCGTCGCCCTTCCCGAACGAGCAGGCGGCGCGCTCGGCCAATGGCGGCGCCTACCCGCCGGACCTGTCTGTGCTGGCCAAGGCGCGGACCTATGAGCGCGGCTTCCCGCGCTTCGTGTTCGACATCTTCACGCAGTACCAGGAGCAGGGGCCGGACTACATCGCCGCGCTGCTGACGGGCTACAAGGATCCGCCACCGGAAGGCGTGACGCTCCTGCCGGGCCAGTACTACAACACCTATATGCCCGGCCATCTGATCGCGATGCCGAACGTGCTGAACGACGGCCAGGTCGAGTTCCCCAAGGGGCCCGACGGGCAGCCGCAGGTGCCCGAGACCGCCAAGCAGTATGCCAAGGACGTGACGGCGTTCCTGATGTGGGCGGCCGAGCCGCATCTCGAGGCGCGCAAGCGCATCGGCCTGCAGGTCATGCTGTTCCTGCTCATGTTCGGAACGCTGCTCTACTACACCAAGAAGAAGGTCTGGTCGCGCATGCCCGACGGCAGCGCGGCGCACTGACCGACACGCTCCATCGAAACGAGGCCCCGGCGACGGGGCCTTTTTCTTGGGTGCCACCATTTCTTGGGCGCTGCCACGGATCGCGATGCTCCCGCGCTTGATGCCGCGAGGACCGCACGGCACAGTCCCGCCCGGTCACGAAGGATATCGACATGAGTGCAGCGGTTCTGGGAATCATCGGCGGGTCGGGCATCTACGATCTGCCGGGGCTGAGCGATCTGCGCGAGGAGCGGATCGAGAGCCCTTGGGGCGAGCCGTCGGACGTTCTGCGCTTCGGCCGCATCGGCGACACCCGGATCGTGTTCCTGCCCCGCCACGGCCGCGGCCACGCGATCCCGCCCTCGGAGATCAACTACCGCGCCAATATCGACGTGATGAAGCGCGCCGGCGTGACCGACCTGGTCTCGCTCTCCGCCTGCGGCTCCTACAAGGCCGAGCTCTATCCGGGGCTGTTCGTGCTGGTCGACCAGTTCGTCGACCGGACCAGCGGGCGGGCCAGTTCCTTCTTCGGCCGGGGTTGCGTCGCCCATGTCTCGGTCGCCCATCCGGTTGGCCCGGCGCTGCAGGGGCTGATCGCCGCTGCCGCGACGGCGGAGGGCCTGGCCTTCGTGCGCGGCGGCACGCTGGTGACGATGGAAGGACCGCAATTCTCGACCTATGCGGAATCGATCACCTACAAGACGCTCGGCTACGACCTGATCGGCATGACGGCGATGCCGGAGGCCAAGCTCGCCCGCGAGGCCGAGATCACCTATGCGACGGTCGCGATGGTCACCGACTTTGACTGCTGGCACGAGGAGCACGGACCGGTCGACGTGGCCGCCGTGGTCAAGGTGCTGCATGACAATGCCGACAAGGCGAAGCGGTTGGTGGCGCGGCTCGCCGCCGATTTCCCGAAGGAGCGCGTGCCCTGTCCTGCCGGGTCGCACAACGCACTCGACAATGCCATCATCACCGCGCCCGAGATGCGCGATCCCGCCCTGCTCGCCAAGCTCGACGCCGTGGCGGGGCGCCTCCTGAAAGCGGCCTGACAGCGATGAACCTTGCCGACAGCATCCGCGCGATTCCCGATTACCCCAAGCCGGGCATCATCTTCCGCGACATCACCACGCTGCTGGGCGACGCGCGCGCTTTCCGCCGCGCGGTCGATGAGCTGGTGCAGCCTTTCGCCGGGCTGAAGATCGCCAAGATCGCCGGCATCGAGGCCCGCGGCTTCATCCTCGGCGGGGCCGTCGCGCACCAGCTTTCGGCCGGCTTCGTCCCGGTGCGCAAGAAGGGCAAGCTGCCGCACGAGACGGTCAGCGTCACCTATGATCTGGAATACGGGACCGACGAGATCGAGGTCCATAAGGATGCCGTGTCGCCGGGCGAGCGCGTGCTGCTGGTCGACGACCTGATCGCCACGGGCGGGACGGCGGAAGGCGCGGTGAACCTGCTCTCGCGGCTGGGGGCGGAGGTGGTCGCCGCCTGCTTCATCGTCGATCTGCCCGATCTCGGCGGTGCCGACCGGATCCGGCGGCTCGGCGTGCCCGTTCGCACGCTGGTCTCCTTCGGCGGGCATTGAGGCGGGGATGCAGATCAACGGGCAGGCCTACCGCACGATCTGGCTCGCGCCGGATGGCTGGCGTGTCTGCGTCATCGACCAGACGCGGCTGCCCTTCCGCTTCGAGACGGTGACTCTGTCCTCGGCTGAAGCGGCCGCGGAGGCGATCCGCAGCATGGTCGTGCGTGGCGCGCCGCTGATCGGGGCGACGGCCGCCTATGGGGTCGCGCTGGCGATGCGGGCCGATGCCTCCGACGCCGCGCTGGAGGGGGCACTCGCTTTGCTCGGCGCAACGCGCCCGACGGCGGTCAACCTGCACTGGGCGCTGGCGCGGATGCGCCGCGTCCTGACGTCGCTCGACCCGGGCCAGCGGCTCGCGATGGCCTATTCCGAGGCGGCTTTGATCTGCGAAGAGGACGTGGCGCTCTGTCGTGCCATCGGCGAGCATGGGCTCGGGCTGATCGCGGCCATCGCGGCGCAGCGCCCGGCGGGCAAGACCATCAACATCCTGACCCATTGCAACGCCGGCTGGCTCGCCACCGTCGACTGGGGCACGGCGCTGGCGCCGATCTATCTCGCCCATGATGCCGGCATCCCCGTCCATGTCTGGGTCGACGAGACGCGCCCGCGCAACCAGGGCGCTGCGCTCACGGCCTACGAACTCGGCGCGCACGGCGTGCCCCACACCGTGATCGCCGACAATGCCGGCGGGCATCTGATGCAGCATGCGCAAGTCGACCTGGTCATCGTCGGCACCGATCGCACGACGGCGACCGGCGATGTCGCCAACAAGATCGGCACCTATCTCAAGGCGCTGGCCGCGCATGACAACGGCGTGCCCTTCTATGTCGCGCTGCCGTCGCCGACCATCGACTGGAGCCTGTCGGACGGGTTGCGCGAGATCCCGATCGAGGAGCGCGCGGCACGGGAGGTCACGCATCTCTCCGGGCTGGCGGAGGATGGCGAGGTGCATGCGTTCCGCGTGGTCGCGCCGGGCAGCCCTGCGGCCAACCCCGCCTTCGACGTCACCCCCGCCCGGCTCGTGACCGGGCTGATCACCGAGCGCGGCGTCTGCGAGGCGAGCGCGGAGGGGCTGGCGCGGCTGTTTCCGGAACGGGCCGGGCGGCCGCCCGCGTGAGCAGGACGAGATCATGACCAGGGACGAACTCGGCGCCGGCATCGTCGCTGTGGCGCAGGCGATCGATCTCGCGGGCTTCTGCCCGTCGAAATCGGGCAATGTCTCGGCCCGGACTGAGGCCGGCTTCCTGATCACGCCGTCGGGCCTGCCCTATGCGCAGACGCTCCCCGAGGATCTGATCGAACTCTCGCTCGACGGCATGGTTCTGTCCGGCGCGCGCAAGCCATCCTCGGAATGGCCCTTCCACGCCGCGATCTACCGCGCGCGGCCGGAGGCGCAGGCGATCGTCCATACCCATTCGCCGCGCGCCACCGCGCTCTCCTGCACGCGCCGGGGCATCCCCGCCTTCCACTACATGATCGCGCTCTGCGGTGGCGCCGACATCCGCTGCGCCGATTATGCGACCTTCGGCACGCCGGAACTGGCGGAGAACGCGGTGCGGGCGCTCGAGGGGCGCAAGGCGGTGCTGCTCGCCAACCACGGCGTCATCGCGCTCGGCGCCTCGCTCGCCGGGGCGCACCAGATCGTGGCGGAGGTCGAGAACCTGGCTGGCCAGTATCTCGACATCCTCGCTGCGGGTCTGGAGCCCGTCATTCTCGACGCGGCCGAGATGGCGCGGGTGAGCGCGAAGTTCGCGGGATACGGCAAGGTCGGCTGAGGCCAGGGCCTTCGCGCTGGGGCATCTTACGGCTTGTTAAGGCCCGTGCGCCATGAAAGGGCATGATCCTATCGCCGTACCTGCATGCCTCCCTGGATATGCTCGGCATTGCTGCCTGCGAGTACGATGCGCGGCTGGATGCCGTCAGCTGGAACAGCACATTCCTTCAGTTCTTCCCGGAGGATGACGGCGAGATCTATGTCGGCGAGCCCTACGCGGACAATCTCGTCCGCTTCTATCGCTGCCGCCTGTCTCCGGAGGAGATGCCCGAGGTCGAGCGCTATATCGCGGAAGGCGTTGCGCGCCACGACAACCAGACGCAGCCCTTCGAATTCATCCATCATGGTCGCCGGCTGCGCGCCTCGTCGCTTCGCGCTCCCGATGGCGGGCGGGTGCGGCTGTGGCAGCGGCTGGATGCCGAACATCGGGCGGAGGCCGTTCCCGAACTCGTGCTGCCCGTGTTCGAGGCGCTGCCCTTCATCCCCGACGGAGCGACCATTCTGGACGCGGATGATCGGATCGTCGCCGCCAACGATGCCTTCAGGCAACTCTACGGCCTGCCCCGCGACCGGCCGGTGGTCGGCTGCGCGCTCGATGAGATCATCGCCTGGTGCTGGCGCGAGGGTTCACCGGCGGGCACCTGGCGTGCCGCCATTCGCAATGGTCTGCGCTATGACGGCGCGCCCTTCGAGATCGAGCTGCCCGGCCAGCGCTGGCTGAGGGTCATCGCGCGGCACAGTGTCGGCGGCATCGGCTTCTTCACCCATGCCGACATCACGGCCGCCAAGCGCCAGCACATCGAACTCGTCGAGGCGCAGGCCGCGCTGCAACGGGCCAACGAAGAACTGGCCAAGCTCGCGGGCACCGATGCGCTGACGGGCCTCGCCAACCGGCGCGCCTTCATGGCGTTCCTCGCGGCCGAGGCCCGGATCGCCAGGCCGCTGTCGCTGCTGGCGATCGACGTGGATCATTTCAAGGCGATCAACGACCGTTTCGGCCATCTCGTCGGTGATGCCTGTCTGAAGATGATCGGGTCGATCGTGGCCGAGCAGGCGAGCGGCCACAGGCGGCTCGTCTCCCGCATCGGCGGCGAGGAATTCGGCGTGGTCCTCGGCGGGGCCTCGCTGGTGGACGCTAACCGGATCGGAACCGCGATCCGCGCGGCGCTGGCCCGTGCGCCCTGGCGAAGCCTTCACCCCGACCTCGACCACGCGACGGTCTCGATCGGGCTCTGCTCCGCCGAAGGGCCGATCGACGAGGACATTCTCTATGGCTGCGCCGACGAGGCGCTCTACGCAGCCAAGCGCAATGGTCGCGACCGGATCGAGTCGCAACCATTGCCGGTCACGCGCCGGACGGCTTGACGGCACCGCCCGAGCGCGGGCGATGCCGGATGGCCTCGCCGGATCGCGTCAGCCCTTCGTCCAGGCGGCATACCAGGTGTTGAACAGCGCGAGCTGGGTGCGGGCGTAGTGCTTCTGGCCTTCGGTCAGGCTGTCGGAGGCGTTGAAGTGCAGCTCGTATTCGGGGCTGCCCTCGAGCACCATCAGGTATTTGTAGAACAGCACCAGGTCCGGCCCCTCGTCGAAGCTCGAGAGCACCGCGAGCGCGCCGTCCAATTCGAGCGCCTTGGCGCGGGCCGTCACGTCGCCTGTGGCGGCCTTCTCGCAGAGCGAGACGAGGTGCAGCACCGGCTTGGGCAGCACGTTGCCGATGCCGGTGATCGCGCCGCTGGCGCCACAATTGACGAATCCGTGGAAGACCTGCGTGTCGACGCCGACCATCAGCGTGATGTCCTCCGACTGGCCGGTGATGTTCTCGGCCGCATAGGTCAGGCTCTTGGCGCCGCCGAACTCCTTGAAGCCGATCAGGTTGGGGTGGCTCTCGCGCAGCTTGAAGAACAGGTCGGCGCGGGTCTCGAAGCCGTAATAGGGGCTGTTGTAGATCACCGCCGGCAGGCCGTCGGCCGCCTTGAGGATGGCGCCGAAATGCGCGGCCTGGGCGGACGCCGAGGGGCCGCGCGAGAGCACGCGCGGGATCACCATCAGGCCCTTGGCGCCGACGCGCTTGCCATGGGCGGCGAAGGCCGCGGCGCGCTGCGTGTTCTGCGCGCCAGTGCCGACGATCACGGGCACGCCGGCCGCGCAGAGGCGGGCGACGCCTTCCATGCGCTGCTCGTCGGTCAGCAGCGGCCAGTCGCCCATTGAGCCGCAATAGACCACCGCCGACATGCCGGCGGCGATCAACTCCTGGCCCTTGCGGACGAGGGCGTCGAAATCGGGGCTGCGGTCCGCCTTGCACGGCGTCATCAGGGCGGGAATCGTACCGGAGAAGATGTTTGAGGCCATTGAACGTTTCCTTGGCGGTTTCTTGCGTCGTTCAGGTTTCGGAGACCGATGGGTCAGGCTTCGTATGCGAAGGGGTCGTCGACGGTGTGGGCGGGCTGGGTGAACCAGCGCGCGCCGTCCTCCGCCATGTAGGCGATGTCCTCGAGGCGCACGCCGAACTCGCCGTAGATGCACATCATCGGCTCGATCGAGAAGCACATGCCGACCTGGAGCGGGGTTTTGTTGCCCTTGACCATGAAGGACTCTTCATGGACGTCGAGCCCGAGCCCGTGGCCGGTGCGGTGCGGCAGGCCGGGGACCTTGTAGCCGGGGCCGTAGCCGGCGGCCTCGATGACGCCGCGCGCGCCGAAATCGACGTTCTCGCAGGGCGCACCGAGCTGGGCGGCGGCGAAGCCGGCGAGCTGGGCCTTCTTCTCGAGGTTCCAGATCTCGCGCTGGCGCTCGGTCGGCTCGCCGAAGACATAGGTGCGGGTGATGTCGGAGCGGTAGCCGCCGACCTTGGTGCCCATGTCGATCAGCACCATGTCGCCCTCGGCCAGCGTCTGCTCGTGGGGCACGCCATGGGGGTAGGCGGTGGCCTCGCCGAACTGGGCGGCGCCGCTGGTCCAGCTCATGCCGAGCTTGCGATGGGCACGGTCGAGGAAGTCCTTGGTCTGCGCGGTCGTCACGCCGACCTGCAGCGCGCGTGCGGCGGCGCGGTGGACCTCCATGGTGATGTCCATGGCGCGCTGGATCAGGGCGATCTCGGCGGCCGATTTCAGCTGGCGGCAGGTGGCGGTGATCGAGCTGCCCTGCGTGAAGGTGAAGCGGTTGCCGGCCTTGCGCAGCCCGTCGACGATGTAGAAGGGCGTGTGGGGATCGAGCGCGACCTGGCCGCTCTCATAGCCCATGCTGCGGATGGTCTCGACCACCAGCTCGGTCGGGTCCTCATGCTCTTCCCAGCAGCGGACATCGTCGCCGAACTTCATGTATTCGCGCGTCTTCGGTTCCTCGAAGGCGGGGCTGAGATAGGCGATCTCGCCCTCGACCGGGATCACCGCACCGTGCAGCCGCTCGGTCAGGTTGAGCTGGATGCCGGTGAAATAGGCCAGGCTCGTCGAGGTATCCAGATAGAGCGCCTGCAGGCCCTGCTCGCGCAGCAGCGCCTGCGCCCTGGCGATGCGCTGCTTGAACTCGCCGACGGCAATCGGCTCGATGCCGTCCGTCATCGGCTTCAGTTTGGCGAGTTCCGCCTCGAAGCTCGATCCGCCCACTCCGATGGTCATGGTCCGTAGTCCTCGCTGGTCAGTCTTGAGAATGAGGTTGGTCGCGCTCAGGCGGCCGGAGCCTGGGGCAGGGCGATGTCGGCATCGTCCGGCTCCAGCAGGTGCAGCAGGTCCTCGCGAACGGCCAGGACGTGGTCGAGGGTCAGCCGCGCGGCGCCCTCGGCGTCGCCGGCGCGGCAGAGATCGAGCAGGGCGGCGTGCTCGCGCTTGGCGCGCGTCGTGGCGCCCTCCGACATGGCGAGCTGGACGCGGGTGTAGCGGTCGGTGTTGGCGAGCAGGACGCGCACCAGTTCGAGCGTCTGGCTGCGCCCCGACGCCCGGTAGAGCGAGAGGTGGTATTCGCGGTTGAGCTCGCCATAGGCCTCGAGGTCGCTCCGGCCGATCGCCGCGGCATAATCGGCCAGGAGGGTCTCGGCGCGCTCGAAATCGGCGGCGGTGAGTCGCGGCACGGCCCGGCGGATCAGGTCCGGCTCCAGCATGGCGCGCAAATCGAAGAGCTCGGCGATGTCCGAGCCCGACAGCGCGGTCACCACTGCGCCGCGATGCGGATGGAGCGTGACCAGCCCCTCCGCCGCGAGCTGGTGGAAGGCTTCGCGGATCGGGATGCGGCTGATGCCGAATTCGCGGGCGAGCGCGTCCTGCCGCAGCGCCTCGCCGGCAGCGACGGCCCCCGACAGGATGCGGCGGCGCAGCTCGGCGACCGCCGCGCCGGTGACGGTCTGGCGGAGCAGCGGCCTTCTCGAACGCGGGGACAGGGTGGAGATCATGCGGGCTTCCAGCTTCACTGGGCCTTGTAGCGGCGCTGGACCAGCAGGCCGGAGACTGCGGTCAGCGACAGCGTCGTCAGCATCAGGATGAAGGCGATCGCCGCCGCGAAGGGCCAGTTGTTGTTCACGGCGAACTCCCGATACAGCATCGGGGCCATCATCTGGAAGCGGGCGCCGCCGAGCAGGAAGGGCGTGGCATAGGCGTTCATCGCGAGGATGAAGACGAGGATGCCGCCGGTGCCGATGCCGGGGAGGGCGAGCGGCAGCACGACATGCCAGAAGCGCCGCGTCGGATCGGCGCCGAGGCTGTCGGCGGCCTCCTCCAGCTTCGCGTCGATGCCCTCGATCACGCTCTGCAGCGTCAGGATCATGTAGGGCAGGTTGATCGAGAGGATGCCGATGCCGACCGCAAACGAGGTGTAGAGCAGCGAAATGCCGGAGCCGCCGAGCGCGCCATAGAGCGCGTCGACGATGCCGCCGCGGCCGAGCACGCCCATCCAGCCCAGTGCGCGCACCGTCGAGCCGATGAAGAGCGGCAGGATGATCAGCAGCACGCCGATCGACTTCCAGCGGCTCTGCGAGCGGGCGAGCTTGTAGGCGATCGGGAAGCCGAGGAGCAGGCAGAGCAGGGTCGTGACGATGGCGATGCTGAAGGTCGTCCAAAGCACGCCGGTGTAGAACGGGTCGGTCACGAAGCGGAGATAGTTCTCCGGCGTGAAGGCCTCGATCATGAAGGTGCGGCGGTCATATTTGTTCAGGCTGTAGCGGGCGAGCAGCGCCAGCGGCAGCACCAGCGACAGCATGACGACCAGCGTCGCCGGCCCGATGAGCATGGAAGCTGTAAGCCCCTCGGGCCGGCGCGCGCTCATGTCAGCGCCGATCCAGCAGACGACGCCACCAGTCGTTCATGTCGTCGCGGACGGCACTGAGCTGGGGGTAGGGCGCGGGCATCAGCTTGGCTCCGTCCGGCAGGGCGAGGCGCGTGGCGACCTCGCCTTCCAGCGCGGCATTGGTGATGGTCGGGTGGTAGCCCATGCTGTCGGCGAAGCCGCGTTGGGCGCGCGGGTCGAGCGCCGCGTTCAAATAGGCGAAGGCGGCGGCCTTGTTGGGCGCGTTCTTCAGCACGCACATGCTGGAGACATAGGTCAGGCAGCCCTCGGCCGGGAAGGACGACTTCATTTCGACGCCGCCCTTGGTCCAGAACAGGACGCGGGCATGCCAGACGAGGCCGACATCGATCTCGCCGGACTTGATCGCCGGAGCGAAGGCCTCCGTCGAGGTGTAGGCCCTGGCGCCGGCCTTGATCAGCTTTTCGAGTGTGCCCTTGACCTCGGCGATCTTGCCCGGGTCGCCCTGCTGCTTGAGCGCGGCGGCCATGGCGACCCAGATGTAGCTGTTGTCGAGGATGCCGACCTTGCTGCCATAGGCCGCCATCTCGTCGAAGCTCTTCGGCGGCGTCTTCACGCGCTCGGGGCTGTAGGCGATGACCTGCGGGCTGTAGATGTGCGGGATCGCGTAGGGCGTGGCGAAGGCGGGCTGGACGTATTTGAGGTTCGGCACCTTGCCCTCGTCGAGCGGCTCCAGCATGCCGGAGTCCTCGAGGTCGAAGGCGGCGGGCGCCTGCACGCAGATGACGTCGACGCTGCCGCGCGGCAGGCGGCGCTGGGCGATCGACTTGGCGACGCGGGTCGGCTCGGTGCCGGCATCCTGGACCACTTCGATGCCCTTGGGCTTGAGCAGCGGCTCCTCGATGTTCTGGGTCAGGAGCTTGGCATAGTCGCCGCCCCAGGTGCTGAGCACGCAGCGGCCGGGCTCCTGCGCGCGCAGCACGGCGGGGGCGAAGATCGGCGCGGCAGCGGCGCCGGCGGCGAGCGTCAGGATACGGCGTCGATTGGGTGTGAACAGGTCCGTCATCGTGGTGGCTCCCTCGTTTCTGGTTGTCGTTCGGTCGTCACGGTTCAGGCGTCGGCAGCGGTCACGATCGCGCCCTGCGGGTCGAAGAGGCGCTCGTTCTGGGCGTCCCAGGTGAGGGCGACCCGCTCGCCCCGGGCGCGGCGCGTGCCGCCGGTCGCGCCCGTCGGCTCGTGCAGGGCGAGGCTGGCGCCGCCCTCGAAGGCGAGCAGGTAATCGACATGGCCGCCGACATAGGTGCCGTCCTCGACGGTCGCGGTCGCGCGCGGCGGGGCAGATTCGCCCTCGCCATGGAGGCGCACGCGCTCGGGCCGCAGCGCCAGCACATGCGGTCCGCGCTGGGCATAGTGGCGGGCCAGCTTCAGGACCGCGCCGCCCGGCAGGCGCAGGCTGTCGGCCTCGACCAGATCGCCGGCGATGAGATTGCTGTGGCCGATGAAGCGGGCGACGAAGGGGTTGAGCGGCTGCTCGTAGAGTTCCTCCTGCGTGCCGACCTGCTGGACCCTGCCCTCGTTCATCAGCACCAGCCGGTCGGCCATGGTCATGGCCTCGTTCTGGTCGTGCGTCACCATGAGCGCGGTCAGGCCCGCCTGGCGCTGGAGCTGGCGGATCTCGCGGGCGACGGACTGGCGCAGATTGGCGTCGAGATTGGAGAGCGGCTCGTCGAGCAGGAGCACCTTGGGGCGGATCGCGAGCGCGCGCGCCAGCGCCACGCGCTGCTGCTGGCCGCCGGAGAGCTGGCGGGGATAGCGGTCGGCCATCGTCGTCAGCTTGACCATGTCGAGCGTCTGCTCGAGCCGGGTGTCGATCTCGGCCTTGGGCAGCTTGCGCATGCGCAGGCCGAAGGTGACGTTCTGTGCGACCGTCAGATGGGGAAACAGCGCATAGCTCTGGAAGACCATGCCCATCTCGCGCTGATAGGGCGGCAGGGCGGCGTAGTCCTTGCCCTCGACCAGGATGCGCCCGCGCGTGGCGGCGACGAAACCGGCGACGAGGCGCAGCGTCGTCGTCTTGCCGCAGCCGGAGGGCCCGAGCAGGACCAGCATCTCGCCCTGGGCCACGTCGAGATTGACGTCCTCGACGGCGGCCGTGGCGCCGTAGAGCTTGGTCAGGCCCTCGATGCGGAGATGGGAGGCGGCACTCATCAGACGACCTTGCTCAGCTTGACGTAGCGGTCGATCGCCAGCAGCAGCGCCGCGATCACCGCCGTCTGCACGACGACGACCGAGGCGACGAGGGGATCGAAGCGGTATTCGAGGTACTGCAACACCGAGATCGGGAAGGTGATCATGCCGGGGCTGATCAGGAACAGCGTCATCTCGATGTTCTCGAAGGAGACGATGAAGGCGAAGAGCGCGGCGGCGACGATGCCCTGGCGCATCATCGGCAGGGTGACGCTCCAGAGCACGCGGCCCGGCGAGGCGCCGAGATTGGCGGCCGCCTCCTCGATCGAGCGGTCGAGCTGGACGAGATTGGCGACGCAGAGCCGGACCACCCAGGGCGTGGTGATCAGAAGATGGGCGAGGATCAGGACCCAGTCCGAGCCAATCAGCGGGAACTGCGTGCGGATCTCGATGTCGACCATCAGGACATAGAGGCCGAGCCCGATGACGACGCCGGGCACCGTCAGCGGCGAGAGCAGCAGCACGTTCAGGATGCTTCGGCCGGGAAAGCTGTAGCGCACCAGCGCGATGCTGGCGGGCACGCCGATCAGCAGGCTGCAGAGTGTCGCCATGGCCGCGACCCGCAGGCTGGTGGAGAGCGACTGGCCAAATTTCGGGAATTCGGCGAGGCGGCCATACCAGGAGAGCGTGTAGCCGCTGGGCGGGAAGGTCACCACGCCATCGGCGAAGACGCTCATATAGGCCGTCATCATGAGCGGGATCAGCATCAGCGCGATGCCGACGAAGACCAGCAGCCGCGTCACCGCCGTCAGGGCGGCGACCGTCCCGGGGCTGCCCGGTATGGCCGCTCGCGGCAGGTCCCCGACTGAGTTCTGGGCGGCGGCCAAGCAACAATCTCCCCGTCGAAAGCCCTCTCAGCAGACCGGGAAGCCTCGTCTCTGTCAATTGGATAAAATCGCCAATATGCAATTGCCCGGCATCGGCTTCTGTGGAACGCTGGTGACCCGTCCTGCCCGGCTGCTGCGGCGACACCCGCCGCGGCGCATCCCGCCCGCCCGGAGACATCGCGATGAATCTGACCCTGTTCACCGGCGGTCGCTTCCTCGATCCGGAAAAGGACCGGCTGCTCGACGGCATCGAGGTTCTGGTCGAGGGCGACCGCATCCGCGAGGTCTCGGACCGGCCGATCACGGCAGCGAATGCGACGCGGATCGATCTGCGCGGACGCACCCTGATGCCGGGCCTGATCGACATGCATGTCCATGTCGTCTCGGCGGTGGTGAATGGCGTCGCCAATGCGATGACGCCCTCCTCGCTGGTGGCGCTGCGGGCGGGCCGGGTGATGAACGCCATGCTGATGCGTGGCTTCACCACGGTGCGCGATCTCGGCGGCGCCGATCTCGGGCTCGTGCTGGCGGTCGAGGAGGGGCTGATCGCCGGGCCGCGCCTGATTATCTGCGGCAAGGCGCTGAGCCAGACCGGCGGCCATTCCGACCCCCGCGACCGCTCCGAGACGCGCCCGCTCTACACCGGCCGCCTCGGGCAGATCGGCCAGCTCTGCGACGGCGTCGACGCCGTCAGGCTCGCCGCCCGCGAGCAGCTCCGGGCCGGGGCGACCTTCGTCAAGATCATGGCCAATGGCGGCGTCGCCTCGCCCAACGACCCGATCCATGCGCTGGGCTTCTCGAAGGACGAGATCCGCGCCGCGGTCGAGGAGGCGGAGAATGCCGGCACCTATGTCGCCGCCCATCTCTACACCGACAAGGCGATCGCGCGGGCCGTCGAATGCGGGGTGCAGTCGCTCGAGCATTGCAACCTGATCCAGGCGGAGACGGCGAAGAAGGCGGCCGCCGCGGGCGCCTTCGCGGTGCCGACGCTGGCGGCTTATGAGGGGTTGGCGCTGGAGGGTTCGACTTTCGGTCTGCGGCCGGAATCGGCGGCCAAGATCGAGACGGTGCGCAAGGGCGGCATGGAATCGCTCTCGATCATGCGCGAGGCCGGGCTGCCGATGGGCTATGGCTCGGATCTGCTCGGCCAGCTCCAGAAGTACCAGACGATGGAGTTCGAGCTGCGCTCGCGCGTTCTGCCGATGCAGGAGGTCCTGCAGTCGGCGACCACCACAGCCGCGAAGCTCTGCCGGATGGAGGGCGAGATCGGCGCGCTGGTGCCGGGCGCCCATGCCGACCTGCTCGTGGTGGACGGCGACCCGCTGTCCGATCCGCAGCTCTTCCAGAACGACGGCCGCGCGCTGCGGGCGATCATGCGCGGCGGCCAGTTCTTCAAGAACGAGCTGCACTGAGGCGACTGCGGTTCCCCGCGGTTTGAATCGCTGAAAGGACACCCCATGCGCGGAATGATCGTGGCGGCCCAGCCTGAAGCCGCCGAGGTGGGGGCCGACATCCTCAGGCGCGGCGGCAATGCGGTGGATGCCGCGATTGCCTGCGCCTTCAGCCAGGGCGTGGTCGATCCGCAGATGTGCGGTATCGGCGGCTTCGGGGCGATGCAGATCTGCATGCCCCAGCGCGGCGTCCACACCGTGCTGGAGTTCCTCGCGCGTGCGCCGCTATCGGCGACCGCCGCGATGTGGGCCGACCGCTTCGTCGGGCAGACGCGCGACGGCTTCGTCTTCCTGATGAGCGACCATGCCAACGAGCTCGGCCATCTCGCGGCCGGCACGCCGGGCAATGTCGCGGGCTATTGCGAGGCGCTCTCGCGCTTCGGGACGATGGCGCTGCCGGAGGTGGTGGCGCCGGCCATCCGCCAAGCGCGCGAGGGCTTCATCGTGCGCCCTTACGTCCACTACTACTGGGCGATCGACCAGCGCTCCACGGGCCAAGTCAACACCGAGGACAAGCTGCGGCTGAGCGAGACCGGCCGGGCGGTCTATTTCCATCCCGATGGCAGCCTGAAGCGCCCGGGCGACGTCGTCGCCAATCCCGATCTGGCGCGCACGCTGGAGCGGATCGCGGCCGGCGGCGCGCAGGCCTTCTATACCGGCGAGATCGCCCGGGAGATCGCCGCCGACATGGCGGCCAGCGGCGGGCTGATCACACTGGACGATCTGGCCGGCTATCGCGTGCGGGAGAAGGCGCCGATCTGGGGCGCCTATCGGGGCTTTCGCATCGCCGGCAATCCGCCGGCGGCGGGCGGCGCCTCGCTGATCGAGCTGCTGCAGATCCTGGAGGGGTTCGATCTCGCGAGCCTGCGGCATAACGGGCCCGAGCACATCCGCATCCTCGCCGAGGCGATGAAGTGGATGACGATCGACAAGGACGCCCATATGGGTGACCCCGACTTCGTCGACGTGCCCCTCGACCGGCTGCTCTCGCCGGACTATGCCGCCGGCCTCGCCGCCCGCATCCGGGCCGGCGAGAAGGCCAGCGTGCCGCGCTCGGCGCTGCCGAAGGACCCGCCCGACACCACCGTCTGCTGCGTGATGGACGAAGAGGGCAATGCGGTCACGATCACGCATACGCTCGGCCAGCCCTCGGGCGCGATCACGCCGGGGCTGGGCTTCATGTACAACGGCACGATGAGCGGCTTCGATCCGCGGCCGGGCCGCGCCGCCTCGATCGCGCCCGGCAAGGCGCGCGGCAGCGCCATGGCGCCGACGATCGTCTTCGAGGGCGAGCGGCCGGTGATCGCGATGGGCGCGCCGGGCGGGACCTTCATCGTGCCTGCCATCGCGCAGGCGCTGAGCAACGTCGTCGATTTCGGGATGAGCATGGCCGATGCGGTCGCGGCGCCGCGCATCGTCTGCCTGAGCGACACGATCGACGTCTCCAACCGCGTCCAGCGCGGTGTCACCGACGAGCTGCAGGCGATGGGCTACGCGGTCGCGCGCTCCTACCAGTCCTTCGCCTTCGGCGCGCCGCATGGGGTGAAGGCGGAAGGCGCGGGCTGGTCGGGCGGGGCCGATCCGCAGCGGGACGGCATGGCGATCGCGGTCTGAGGAACGGGCTGGTCGGAGGCGCCCGCTGGGGACGCCTCCGGAGCGTATTCGCGATCAGCCGTCCTGCCAGCGCTGCTGGAGCGCCGTCGCCGACATCAGGTCGAAGGAGAGGTCGGAGATCTGCCAGTAGCGCGTGCTGTCCTGCTGGAAGGCCCAGAGATGGTCGTAGATCTTCTTGAAGGCCGGGTTGGCGGCTGACATCTCGGCGTAGAGATCCTTGGTGTGTTTGTAGCTTTGCCTGAGGATGTCGTTGGGAAGCGGGCGCAGCTGCGCGCCGCCGGCGATCAGCCGCTTCAGGGCCGGGGGGTTGAGCGCGTCGTATTTCGCCTGCATGTCGTGGCCGGAGGCCATCGCGCAGGTCTTGAGCACCCGCTGATAGGTCGGGGGCAGGCTGTTCCACTTCTCCAGATTGATGAAGAAGCTGAGTTCCGCGCAGCCATCCCAGAAGCCGGGATAGTAGTAATAGGGCGCGACGCGGGCGAAGCCGAGCTTCTCGTCGTCATAGGGACCGACGAACTCGACGGCGTCGAGCACGCCGCGTTCCAGCGCCGGATAGATGTCGCCGGCGCCGAGCTGCTGCGGCACCACGCCCATCTTCTGCAGGACGTTGCCACCCAGCCCGCCGATGCGCATCTTGAGGCCCTGGAGATCGGCCACCGACTTGATCTCCTTGCGGAACCAGCCGCCCATCTGCGCGCCGGTGTTGCCCGCCGGCAGGTTGTAGATGTTGAACTTGGCGTAGAACTCGTTGAGCAGTTCGAGCCCGCCGGCATGGAACAGCCAGGCCTGCATCTGGCGGCTGTTGGGGCCCCAGGGAATGACTGTGCCGAAGGCGAAGGCGGTGTCCTTGCCGATGTAGAAATAGGAGCCGGAATGGCCCATCTCGACCGTGCCGTTGGTCACGGCATCGGCCACCTGGAGAGCGGGCACGATCTCGCCCGCCGCGAAGACCTGGATCTTGAACTTGCCGTCGGTGACGGCCGAGACGGCTTCCGACAGATGCGTGCAGGCGCCATAGAGCGTCTCCAGCGACTTGGGATAGCTCGACGCCAGTCGCCAGGTCACGGTGGGCGTGCTCTGAGCGATCGCCGGAGACGCGATTCCGGCCGCGGCGCCGAGGCCGGCGCCCTTCAAGAACAATCTGCGCTTCATGGGTGTCGTTTCCTGCCGGTGGTTTCTTATGGCGCCGTCTCTGGCGTGACGGCAGCTTGGCATGGTGTGGGCGCCGGCGACAACGAGCGCGCGCGCATGACCGCCCGGCGGCGCAGGGGCCTGCGGCTCAGGCGCCCGCTCGGGCTTCCATCAGCTTGACCATGACCGTCAGCAGGCGGTTGGCGGGCGTCGGGACGCCCAGACGCTCGCCGGTGCGCACGACATAGCCGTTGAGATGGTCGATCTCGGTGCGCTTGCCGCGGGCGAGGTCCTGCGCCGTCGAGGAGGATTGCGCCGGCATGGCCGGGGCGAGCGCCAGGACGGTGTCGAGGATCTCGGGGCCGATGGTGATGCCGGCGGCCTGCGCCACCGCGCGGCATTCGGCGACGATGTCGACCATGCTGTCGCGCACGCCCTCGACCGCGATCATCCGGCCATAGGGCAGTTGCGGAATGGCGGAGAGGGCGTTGTAGGCGCAGTTGACGACGAGCTTGGTCCAGAGCGCGCCGATGACGTTCTCCGAGACCTCGGTGGGGATGCCGGCCTGGCCGAAGCTCGCGGCGACGGCGGCGCTGGTCGCGCCGGGGCCGATGACGAGTTCGCCGCGCCCGTGATGGCGGACATGGCCGGGGCCGGGCATCTCGACGGCGACATAGACCGCGGCCGGGATCACCGGGCGGCCGAGGACGTCCTGCAGGCGCGGCGCATTGTCGACGCCGTTCTGGAGGCTGAGGATCGTGGCGTTGGCTGCGAGGTGGGGCGCGATGGCGCGGCCGGCCTCTTGCGTGTCGCCCGACTTCACGCAGAACAGCACGACCTCGGCGCCGGCGACGCCGGAGGGCTCGGTCGTGGCCGTGACCGGCAGCGTCTCCGTCGTCCCCCTGGCTTCGAAGACGAGGCCGTGCCGCGCGATCGCCTGGACATGCGGGGGCCGCGCGATCAGCGTCACGCCATGGCCGGCGCGCGCCAGCATCGCCCCGTAATAGCAGCCGACGCCGCCGGCTCCCATGATCGCGATGGTCATCGGTTGGCTCCCTGCCTGGGCCAGAGATGGTCGCTGCCGAGTTCTGTGGGCTCGGCGCAGCCGAGATGGATCATCGTGTTGAGCAAATCCGACCGCAGGATCTCGATGATCGCCTTGGGGCCATCGGACAGCCCGAGCGCGGCAACCGCAAACAGGAACGGCCGACCGAGCAGGACGAAATCGGCGCCGCAGGCGAGGCTGCGCGCGATGTCGTCGCCGGTGCGCACGCCGCTGTCGAGGATCAGGGCTAGCCGGTCGCCGCAGGCCTCGCGGATGCGCGGCATCACCTCGATCGAGGACGGCGCGGAATCGAGCTGGCGCCCGCCATGGTTGGAGACGACGACGCCATCGGCGCCAATGCGCTCGGCCATCAGCGCATCCTGCGGGTTGAGGATGCCCTTGATGACGAGATGATGCGGCCAGGCCTTGCGGATCGCCTCGATGCGAGCCCAGTCGAGGCCGGGGCAGGAGAGCTGGCGGGCGACGAATTCGGCATGGGCGAGGCCGCTCAGCGACCCCTTGTTCTCGATGAAGTTCGCCATGCCTGGCCGTTCGCCGCGCGCGGCCCGCCAGAGCCAGCCGGGATGGCGCGCGACGTCCAGAATGGTGGCGAGCGAGGGTTTGAGGGGGATGGCGAGTCCGTTGGTCAGGTCGCGCACGCGCCGCGCGGGCACGGGGATGTCGATGGTGACGACGAGTGTCGTCACGCCGGCCGCGAGCGCCCGCTGCATCAGCCCGGCGGCGATGATCTCGTCGGCGCCCGGGTAGAGCTGGAACCAGAGATTGTCCTGGGCGATGCCGGCGATGGTCTCGATCGAGGTCGTGGCGGCGGTCGAGAGCACGTAAGGGATGTTCTGCGCCTTGGCCGCCGCGGCGAGCGCGCGGTCTGTCCCGGGGCAGACGAGATCGGCGAACCCCATCGGCGCGACGCCGAAGGGGGCGGCATAGCGGCGGCCGAACAGCGTGACCTGCGTGTGCGCGGCGGCGCAGTCGCGCAGGGCCTGCGGCATCAGGGCGATCTCGCTGAAGCGCGCCCGGTTGCGGGTGACCGCCTGTTCGGCGCCAGCGCCGCCCTCGATGAAGTCGTAGACCGCGCGGGGCAGGCGCTTGCGGGCGCGCGCCGCCATCTGGGCCGTGCTGAAGATGCGGGCTGCCGCCACGATGCGCTCCTCCCGGAGATGTCTCGCCGGCGGCTCTGCGGCCACCTCGCGCACCCTCCCTACAGGCTGCGCCGGGCTCGCAGAAGCGTCACGGCCGCGATAGGGTTCGTCGGGGAAAGCAGGACGGCGGCTTCAGACCGGCTTGCGCTCGACGAAGACGCAGCCGTCGAAGCTGAAGACCTCTTCGCCGTTCTGGTTCACACCGGTGTTGTGGTGGAAGAACAGGCCCCATTGCGGGCGCGAGGTGCTGGCGCGCTTGTCGGTGACCTCGGAATGATAGGTGATGCGGTCTCCGGCGAAGACCGGCCTCGTCCAGCGCAGGTTCTTGAAGCCGGGCGACGGGCCGAGCCGCGGCGCGCGACCTGGCCCGAAGGCGGCGAGTTGGCGGCGGCGATGGGTGACCATGGTCGCCATCCAGACGGAGGCCGTATGCCAGCCTGAAGCCGCGAGCCGGCCGAAGGAGGAGGCTGCCGCCGCCGCCTCGTCCATGTGGAAGGGCTGCGGATCGAAGGCGCGCGCGAAGGCGATGATCTCGTCGGCCGTGAAGACGGTGCTGCCGAGCTCGAAGCGGTCGCCGATCGCGATGTCCTCGAAGAAGCGCGCGGCCGGCGTCGGCTCGGCCGGCGGCTCGATCGGGGCGGGCGAGGGGGGCGGGACGTAGAGCGGCGGATGGGCGAGCCAGTCGCCCGCCGGCTGCAGGGCGGCGACGCCGCGGCGGCCGAACATGATCCAGTTGGCCTGCTCCAGCACCGCCTCATCGCGCTGGTTCAGCAGCTCGAGCTTGAAGCGCACGAGGCCCATCTCCGGGCGCGAGCGCGAGGGCTTGATCTCGGTGACGGTGCGGCGGCCGTGCAGCACGTCGCCCGGCTGGACCGGGCGCAGCCATTTCACCTCCTCGATGCCGGGCGCGCCCATCCCTGAGGAGTTGAGCAGGAAGCTCTGCGCCATCAGCCGCATCAGCAGCGAGCAGCTGTGCCAGCCCGAGGCGATCAGCGTGCCGACGAAGCTCCCCTTCGCCTTCTGCGGATCGACGTGGAAATCCTGCGCGTCGAAGCGCGAGGCGAAGGCGACGATGTCTCCTTCCGAGACGGCGAGGCTGCCGGTCGGCACCGTCTCGCCGAGGATGAAGTCCTCGAAATACAACATCGCCGCCAGCGCCCGCTCAGTTGGCGAAGCGGAAATGCAGCACGTCGCCGTCGGCGACGACATACTCCTTGCCTTCGAGGCGGAACTTCCCGGCCTCGCGCGCGCCGCTCTCGCCCTTGTTGGCGATGTAGTCGTCATAGGCGATCGTCTCGGCGCGGATGTAGCCCTTCTCGAAGTCGCTGTGGATCACGCCGGCGGCGGCGGGGCCCTTGGTGCCCTTCTCGATCGTCCAGGCGCGCGCCTCCTTCGGCCCGACCGTGAAATAGGTCACGAGGTGGAGGAGCGCGTAGCCGGCGCGGATGACGCGGTTCAGGCCCGGCTCCTCCAGGCCGACGGCCTCGAGATAGTCCTTCTGGTCGGCGGCCGGCAGCACCGCGATCTCGCTCTCGATCTTGGCGGAGACGACGACGGCGACCGCGTTCTCTTCCGCAGCCCGGGCTTTGACCAATTCGGAGAAGGCATTGCCCTTGTCGGCGCTCGCCTCCTCGACATTGCAGACATAGAGGACGGGCTTGGAGGAGAGGAGGCCGAGCGTCTCGAAGGTCTTGCGCTCGTCGGCGGCGACCTGGACAAGGCGGGCGGGCTTGCCCTCGCGCAGCAGCACGAGGCAGCGGTTCATCAGCTCGGCGAGTTCCTTGGCGTCCTTGTCGCCGGTCTTGGCCTTCTTCTCCAACGGCAGGACGCGCTTCTCGAGGCTTTCGAGATCGGCCAGCATCAGCTCGGTCTCGATGATCTCGATGTCGTTGATCGGCGCGACCTTGCCCTCGACATGGGTGATGTCGCCATCCTCGAAGCAGCGCACGACATGGGCGATGGCGTCGCACTCGCGGATGTTGGCGAGGAACTGGTTGCCGAGGCCTTCGCCCTTCGAGGCTCCCCGGACGAGGCCGGCGATGTCGACGAAGGTCAGCCGCGTCGGGATGATCTCCTTGGAGCCCGCAATGGCGGCGAGCTTCTCCAGCCGGGGATCAGGCACCGCGACGTCGCCGACATTGGGCTCGATCGTGCAGAACGGATAGTTGGCCGCCTGGGCGGCCGCCGTCTGCGTCAGCGCGTTGAAGAGGGTCGACTTGCCGACATTCGGCAGGCCGACGATACCGCATTTGAAACCCATGGTGGTCTTTCAGTCTCGGAGCATGAAATCGCCGGGGAGGGCGATGAACGGATTGACGATGATGATGCCGTTTACGACGTGACCATGCCGCATGTCTTCACTGAGGAAGTGGGAACACCCCAAATTCTGCGCAGCGGCCAGTAGCACGCAATCGAACCATTGATAGCCTGCTGCCTCGCGGATCTGCCAGGCGTCCGTCAGTGTCTCGTAATCGATCGGCGTGTCGCCCCAAATTCTCAGGCCTTCGGCGTCGGCTCTCACAGTTTCCACATCGAGATGCGGAAGCTTACGAAGCGCGACGTGACAGAATTCGTTGATGACCTGCAGGTTGATCACCGGCGGCTTCGTCTCGATCAGCGCGTTCAGCCAGATTTTCGCGCGCTCCTGCTTCTGCTTCGCACCCGGATCCCGGCTGTAGATCAGCACGTTCGTGTCGAGAAAGAAGGTGCTCGTCATACAATTCGGTCCGGGAAGGGAGTTTGCCGTTTTCGTCCGAAAACGGAAGAGGAGGCCCGGCAAGGAATCTGTCGAGCGCTTCGCGCTGGCTGATCGTTCGGCCAACGCGCCGTTCGAGGAGTTCGGTCACGAATTTCGACATGCTCTTGCCTTCCCGCGCCGCTGCCACGCGCAGGCGCGATAGCGTCTCGTCAGGAAGTGTCACCGTCAAATTCTTCATCTCATACCAACCTCGCTGCGGCTCAACATCGTGTTTCCGTGTTTTCGTGTCAACGATCCGCGCTGTGGTCGGTCACGCGAACGTGCGTGGCTGCTTGATCCCGGCCGGCGCAAAAACAGGCGGCGACAGTCTTCGTCCAGCGGATATCACCATGCGCGTTTTCACCACCGCCTGCCTCATCCTCGGCCTCACCGTCGCCGCTTCCGCCCAGTCGCCGACGACGCGCATTCGCGGCGAGGTCGAGACCGCCGAGGGCAACACGCTGACGATCAAGACCGTCGATGGCGCTGCGGCGAAGGTCGCTCTGGCGCCGGGCTATTCGGTCGGCGCCGTGGTCAAGGCGACGACGGCCGACATCAAGAAGGGCGGCTTCGTCGGCGTCGGCGCGCGCCCGCAACCCGATGGCTCGCTGCTGGCCGTCCAGGTCTTCATCTTCCCCGAGGCGATGCGCGGCACGGGCGAGGGGCACCGTCCCTGGGGCGTGCTGCCGGATACGACCATGACCAACGCCACCGTCGCTGAGACCGTCTCGCGCGTGGATGGCGCCGGCATCGTGCTGAGCTATCCGGGCGGCGAGCAGAGAGTGACCATTCCGGCCGATGCCAACATCATCATGGCCGCGCCGGCCGACGTCTCGGAGTTGAAGGCGGGCGCACAGGTGGCGATGACGGCGACGAAGCAGGCCGATGGCAGCTTCAGCGCCAGCCGCGTGACGCTCGCCAAGCCCGGCGCGCAACTGCCCTACTGAGCGGCTTCAGTCGCCGGACCTCTCGCCGAGGCGCTTCACCGCGCCGTGACCGCGCGCCTCCATGAAGAGGTGCACCTTGTTCTGAAAGCCGGCGTCGTCGTGCTTCGCCAGCAACTCGGCGTTGTCGGCGCAGGCGGTGCAGAGATCCTCGACCCAGTGACCCTCCGCCTTGCCGAAATCATTCAGCACATAGGCGTGCACGAGTTCCTTCAGCCCCGGATGGCCGATGCCCATGCGGACCCGGCGGTACTCGTTGCCGATCGCCGCCGTGGTCGAGCGCAGGCCGTTATGGCCGGCATTGCCGCCACCGAGCTTCACGCGCAGCTTGGCGGGGGCGAGGTCGAGTTCGTCATGGAAGACGATGACGTCGGCGGGCGCGACCTTGAAGAAGCGCGCCGCCTCGCCGATCGCGCGGCCGGATTCGTTCATGTAGGTCTGGGGCTTGAGCAGGACGACCTTCTCGGTCCCGATCGTCGCCTCGCAGGCTTCCGCCTGGAAGCGGCCACGCCAGGGCGAGGCGCGATGCGTACGCGCGATCGCCTCGAGCGCCATGAAGCCGATATTGTGCCGGTTGCCGGCATAGCGCGTGCCGGGATTTCCGAGCCCTGCGAAGATCAGCATGACGATCGTCGTCCCTCACGGCAAAACGGCCGGGAAGCCCCGGCCGTTCGCATGGTCGTTCGTGGCGAGATGCCGACTGGGAAGCCGGATCAGGCCTTCTTGGCTTCGGCGGCCGGAGCTTCGGCGTCGCCAGCCTCCTCCGCCATCGGCGGAACGATGGTGACGATGGTGGCGTCCGAGCCGACCGAGAGCTTGGCGCCCTTCGGAAGCTTGATCACGCTCGCCTCGAGGGCGTCGCCGATCTGGAGACCGGCCACCGAGACCTCGAAGGCCTCCGGGATGAGCTCCGGCTCGACGGTGATCTCGAGCGAGTGCTCGACGATCTGAACCAGGCCGCCGCTCTTCACGCCGGGGCTCGCCTCCTGGCCGACGACATGGATCGGAACCTCGACCGTCACCGTCTGGCCCGCGGCGACGCGCAGGAAGTCGACATGGATCGGGAAGTCCTTGACCGGGTCGAGCTGGTAGTCGCGCGGGATCACGCGCTGCGTCTTGCCGTCGACGCTGATGTCGAACAGCGTGGTCAGGAAATGGCCACCATAGATCAGGAGGCGGGTCTTGTTGGCGTCGAGCGCGATGGCTTCGGGAGCGGCGCCCCCGCCATAGATGACGGCGGGTGTCTGGCCTTGACGACGAACTGCACGGGCGGCCCCCTTGCCGACCTGTGCGCGCGCCGAAGCCTGGATTTGCTTCACGGCGGTCATGGTTTTGAATCCTTGCTTGAAAAGACAAGGCCGCCAGCAGGCGGCCTCTTTGCGGTTCGGCGCCCGTGCCTCCAAGGGTGTCAGTCGGGCGCTGGCAGGCTCATAAGCGAAAAGAACCGCGATCTCAAGTCCGCGATGCGTCAGGCTGCGGAGGCGGTGACGCCCCGAAGCGGGCGTGCCGCCCTGTCCGGCTTGGCGCCGAAGCGCTGCAGGAGCTCGCCGACGATGCCGGCCGGCAGGGCCTGGGCATAGAGGAAGCCCTGGCCGAGCCGGCAGCCCATGGACTGGAGCCATTCGGCCTGGGCCTGCGTCTCGATGCCTTCGGTGATGATCCGCATGCCGAGCCGGTGGGCGATGCCGACCATCGCCTCGACGATGACGCTGCTCTTCGTGCTGGTCTGGGCGGCGGCGATGAAGGAACGGTCGATCTTGATGATGTCGACGGGGAAATCGAGCAGATGTGTGAGGGAGGCGAAGCCCGTGCCGAAATCATCGAGCGCCACGCAGATGCCGCGCTCGCGCAGCGCCGCGATCGTGCGGGCGACGCCGTCCTTGCTCCGGCCCATGAAGACCTGCTCGGTGATCTCGACCACCAGGTGCCGGGGCGACACGCCGGTGCGCTCCATGGCCCGGACGATGCGCTGGACGAGATCGCCCTTCTGGAAGTCGGCGGAGGTCACGTTCATGCCGACATGCTGGAACGGGATGCCGGCGCTCTGCCAGGCGGCCATGTCGGCCGCCACGGCGTTCAGCATCTGCCCGGTGATGCGGTGGGCCACCTTGGGGTCGGCCATCGCCTCTTGGAATTCGACGGCGGAGGCGACGCGCCCATCCGGCATGCGCATGCGGGCGAGCGCCTCCAGACCGACGATCTCGTCGGTGTCGATCCGCAGGACCGGCTGGTAATAGGGAATGATCCGGCCCTCGGTCAGGGCGACATCGACGTCGCGCTTGATCTGGAGGCGCCGCGTCATCGAGGTTCGCAGACCGTCCTTGAAGCGGACATAGCCGCCGCGACGGGTCTCCTTGGCGTGATAGAGTGCAAAATCGGCATTCTGACGCAGGGTGACGCCCTCCTCGCCATCCTCGCCCGCCAGGGCGGCGCCGATGGTGACGCTCGGCATGATGCCGTGTCCGTCGTGATCGAGCGGGGTGGCCATCGCGGCGAGGATGGCACAGGCGGTGGCCCGCATCTGCGCGGCCGTCGTTCCTCGCGGCAGGATCACGGCGAACTCGTCGCCGCCGATGCGATAGGCCACGGCCTCGCCCGCCACGGACTGGATCCGGAGGCCCACCGTCGCGATGAGCGCGTCGCCCGCGGCATGGCCCATCGTGTCGTTGACCACCTTCAGGTGATCGATGTCGATCAGCATCAGGCCGAAATCGAGCGGCGTCGCGGCGGTCAGGCGCGTGATCGCCTCGTTGAAGCTCGCCCGGTTCGGGAGCGCCGTCAGCGTGTCGTAATAGGCCAGCCGATGATTGCGGGAGCGAACCTCCTCGTGCTCGATCGCGATCGCGCAGAGATGGACGCAGGTCTCGACGATCTGGCGCTCGAGTTCATCGGGGCCGCGCGGCCGGTCATAGTAGAAGGCGAAGCTGCCGACGACGCGGCCATCGCGGGCCTTGATGGGGCTGGACCAGCAGGCCCGCAGGCCGAGCGGCAGCACGAGATCCTCAAAACCCCGCCAGAGCGGGTCGTTCGCGATGTCGGTGACGCAGACGGGCTCGCCGCGGTGGATCGCGGTGCCGCAGGAGCCGACGCGCGGGCCGACCGCGACACCCGTGATGGCGGCCGCGTAGGACGCCGGGAGAGAGGGCGTGGCCAGCGAGACGAGGCGCCGCTCCTCGTCGAGCGTCAGGACGGAGCAGATGACGCCCGGTGCGATCGCTTCGGCACGCAGGCACAGGCGTTCCATGATGGTGCAGAGCGCCTCACCGCGGGCGATGGACACCAGGATCTCGTTCTGCAGCGCTTGCAGACGTTCTGACGAACGGTCTTCGTGCATTGCCGGCCCCATGTAACGATGGGGCAACGATCGCACCTTGCCATGAAGTCGGCGTTGCGGCGTTGGCTCAAATTGTCCGCACCCCGCCACGAACGTGCAAAAAAGGGCCCCGTCGCGTGGCCCTGGGGCCCGAACATCAGGCGGGGGCGAGCCCCAGCCGCTCGTCGCGGCGGCGCAGCAGATGCATCAGCGGCAGGGCGAGCACGATCATCCAGGCCTTGCCGATGATCTGGCCGCTGAGGAAATCGAGGCTGCCGAAAGCGAGCTGCAGGAAGACGATCGAGTCGACCACGAGCCCGACCAGGCCGGACGCGATCACGGCCGTGACGAAGCGGCGCTTCTGCAGCGGCGTGTAGACGGCGAAATCGGCGAGTTCGGAGAGCAGGAAAGCGGCCACCGAGGCGACGACGATCGCCGGCGGGGCGACGAAGCCGGAGATCGCCGCGCCGACCGCGATGGCGCCGAGGCCGGCGGCCGTGCCCAGACGGCGCTGGACGAGGTCGCGCAGCACGAGGGCGAGGCCGATCATCAGCACGCCGCTGGGGGCCTTGATGCCGGGCCAGACCGGGACGAGGCAGGGGCCGTTGGGCACGCAGACGGTGCCGGCATTGCCGATCAGCCAGTTCGCGGCGGGAATGGTCAGGGCGAAGAGGACGAGGGCGACGAGCCCTTCGATCCGGCGCTGACGGTCAAGAGTCATGGGAAGGTCCGCTGTCGTCGGGAGCAATCAGATAGGCGGCGTAGCCTTTGGCCCGCAGCTCGCAGGCGGGGCAGCCGCCGCAGCCATAGCCCCAGGGGTGCCGGGTCGAACGGTCGCCGAGATAGCAGCTATGGCTCTGCTCGACCACCAGATCGAGCAGGGCCTCGCCGCCGAGCGCACGCGCCAGCGCGAAGGTCTGCGCCTTGTCGCGCCACATCAGCGGTGTGTGCAGCACGAGCCTTCGGTCGAGCCCGAGGCCGAGCGCGACCTGCATTGCCTTGATCGTGTCGTCGCGGCAGTCGGGATAGCCGGAATAGTCGGTCTCGCAGACGCCGAGCACGATGTGCTTGGCGCCCCGGCGATAGGCCAGCGCCGCCGCGAAGGTCAGGAAGATCAGGTTGCGGCCCGGCACGAAGGTGGTCGGCAGCCCCGTCTCGGCGAAGGCGATTTCCGTGTCGCGGGTCAGCGCCGTCTCGGAGATCGCGCCGAGCGCGGCGAGATCGACCATGTGGTCGGCGCCGAGACGCTGCGCATAGCGCGGCGAGAGTGCGGGCAGGGCTCTCCGGATCGTCTCGCGGCAGTCGAGCTCGACGCGGTGGCGCTGGCCGTAGTCGAAGCCGACGGTCTCGACCGCGTCGAAGCGCTCGAGCGCCCAGGCGAGGGCGACGGTGGAGTCCTGCCCGCCCGAGAACAGGACGAGGGCGCGGGAGGTCATGACGCGCGGCGCCCCGGCATCAGTCGAACAGGCTGGAGACGCTGGTTTCCTGCGCCGTGCGCTCGATCGCCTCGCCCATCAGCTGGGCGATCGAGAGGACGCGGATGTTGCGCGCCACCTTCACCGCCTCGGTCGGCATGATCGAATCGGTGATCACCAGCTCCTTCAGCTTCGAATTGGCGATGCGCGCCACCGCGCCGCCCGAGAGCACGCCATGGGTGATGTAGGCGTAGACCTCGCGGGCGCCCTGTTCGAGCAGCGCCTCGGCCGCATTCACGAGCGTGCCGCCGGAATCGACGATGTCGTCGAGCAGGATGCAGGAGCGGCCCTCGACCGAGCCGATGATGTTCATGACTTCGGATTCGCCCGGCCTGTCGCGGCGCTTGTCGACGATGGCGAGCGGCGCGTCGATGCGCTTGGCCAGCGCACGGGCGCGCACGACGCCGCCGACGTCCGGCGAGACGACCATGGCGTTCTTGTAGTCGAGCCGCTCCTTGATGTCGCGCGACATCAGGGGGGCGCCGAACAGGTTGTCGGTCGGGATGTCGAAGAAGCCCTGGATCTGCCCGGCATGGAGATCGAGCGTCAGCACGCGGTCGACGCCGGCATGGGTGATCAGGTTGGCGACGAGCTTGGCCGAGATCGGCGTGCGGCCCGAGGCGCGCCGGTCCTGCCGGGCATAGCCGAAATACGGGATCACCGCCGTGATGCGGCGCGCCGAGGAGCGGCGCAGCGCGTCCGTGATGATCAGCAGCTCCATCAGGTGGTCGTTGGTCGGGAAGGAGGTGGACTGGATGATGAAGACGTCCTGTCCGCGCACATTCTCCTGGATCTCGACGAAGACCTCCATGTCGGCGAAGCGACGCACCGACGCCTTGGCCAGGGGGATGCCGAGATGGGTGCAGATGGCTTCCGCAAGCGGCCGGTTGGAATTGCCGGCGACGACTTTGAAAGAAGAGGGCATGCCGTGGCGCACCATTGGAACGGGGCTGGATGGCCGGCGCACGGCCGGCCCTGATGGCAGCGCTCTTAACAGCGGTGTGACGGTGAGTCGACCGCTGCACTGCGAAAGACACACGGAAAGCAGCGCCCTCGATCCTTGCAGGCGTGGCAGACTCCGGGGCGGCCGCAGCATCGCGAATGGAACCGTGGCGCATCCTCGCGGTTTGCTGAGGTGCATGAGGCTTCAACTGTGCGATGCTGACGGTTCCGGATTGCGGGAGTTCCAAACGTGGCGATGTCGTTCAGACCTGTGACCGCGTTCCTCCCCGTTTTGCGATGGCCTGCGAGGGGCGGGCGATGAGCTATCCACGACGCGCTGTTCTGGCAGGCTTGGCGGGCGTCGCTGCGACGACAGGATTCCTGCGCCAGGGTCAGGCACAGGCGCCGACTCCACGCGAGGTTCTCGTCACGCCGCGCATCTATTTTGTCCGCTCCGATGGCAATGATGACAATCATGGGCTCTTCAATGCGGCGAATGCGGCTTTCCGAACGGTCGCAAAGGCACTGGCGACAGCTGCGAAGCTCGACCAGGCCGGATTCCGGGTGACAATCTCGATTGGAGGGCCGACCTATCCGGTCACCTGGACCGAGACGATCGAGATCGTTCATGATCTCACCGGCAAGCTTTCCATCGTCGGTGCGACCGGCGATGCTGCGGATGTGATCCTCGCGCCGTCCGGCCGCGAATGCATTCTGGGGTCGTTCTACAACATCGTCAGCCTGTCGTGGCTGACGCTTCGGCCATCGCCGGGGCGGCACGCGCTGGTCGCCGTTCACGGCGCGCGCCTCTTCGGCTCCGACGTGGTCTTCGAAGGTCATCCGCACCCGGGCGAATCGGCGCATGTCTATGCGACGCGTGACGGCTATGTGGAACTGAGCGGCGCCATGGTGGTGCGAGGGCGCAGCGGATACTGGTTGAATGCCTCGCACAACGGCCAGATTCGCCTGAACGCCGCGACGGTCGACTTCCTGGCGGATGCGTCCTTCAAGACTATCGCTTATGCGCTGGCCAAATCCGAGATCGTGATCACCGATGGCTCGACCATGTCAGGTATCGTGCAGGGGCGCCGCTATCTGGCCGATGGGGGCTGGATTCAATGGATGGGCGGTAACGAGGCCTCGTTTCCCGGCTCCATTCCCGGCACGGTCAGGAATGGCGGCGTTTACAAGACGCACAGCGACGATTGAACAGAGGTGCCGGAGCGACTTCGCTTGCCCGCTAGAGCTTTTTGCCAGCCGGCGCCGAAGCGGTCCTGGCTGCCGTGGTGGCCTTGAGGTTATTGGCCTGCGCGTCCGCCGCCTTGGCCTTGTCGGCCGGCAGAACGGCCCCGACGGCGGGCGTCGTCACCAGGAAGCTCGCGATCGCATCCATCGATTCGGCCGCGGCCTTGGCGACGACGGTCTGGTCGATGCCCGACCAGGGATCGGACCCGCCGCCCCGGCGGCCGAGGCTCTCGCCCTGGACCCGCTGCGCGCGCTTCTTGCTCTCGTCATAGACGTCCCAGACGAAGGCGAGCGCGGTCTGCCCGTCCTCGGTCGGCTGGGCGGTGAGATAGCCGCGGACGCGGAAGCGGGCCGGCTTGTCGCCGGGCACGATCTCCATGCGACGCTCGGCGGCGGCCTCGCCGAGCAGGCCGGCGAAGCGGGTCGTCACCGAATCGGGCGCGCCGGAAATGCTCTGGACCGAGACCGGAACGCCCGGTGCGTCCACCCGGGGGCGCGCGGCGGTGGTGGTTTCCTGGCAGCCCGCGAGCGCGAGCGCGGCGGCCGCCCCGAGGACCGGGCCGCTGAAACGAATGATCATGACGCCTCCCGCTTGTCTTTGGTCGCTTACGGGTTGGAGTGTTTTGTAGTCCCTGTGCGGCCTTTCTAGGCCGATGTGCCGCGCAGGTCCAGACAGGCCGTTCGCGGCGGCCGGCCCGTGGCGCTCCGTCCGATTGCGGGAGGCCTCGTCCTCCCCCATATAGCGGTGAAGCCGGCCCCGACGGGCCTTTGTCCGGAGAGCCCCCATGGTCACGACCAGCAGCCGTATCCTCGACGACATCGCCCGCCTCGCCACCGACGCCGCCGGTGCCGCGCAGGGCATGCGTCGCGAGGTCGAGACCGTCGTGAAGACTCAGATCGAGCGCCTGCTGCGGGACCTCGACGTGGTGACCCGCGAGGAGTTCGAGGCTGTGCGCGAGATGGCGGTGCTCGCCCGTGAGGAGAACGACCGGCTCGCGGCCCGCCTCGCTGCGCTCGAGGCCGCGGCCCAGCCGGCGTCCGACGCCAAGGCCTGACCTCGCGTTCCGACGACAGATCCGGTCGCGAGCCCGGCCGGTCACGCGGCCCGCATCTGGTTGGGCGCCGCGCCGGCGGCGCCGGCATCCACAGCCATGTGCTGTGGACAGGCTGCCATGGGGATTGAGCCTCCCCCCGAATCCGCCGAGCGTCACATCGTGTTGGGAGTGTCATACGCCCTGCGCTAACGTCGATGGAGAAATTGATTCGTCAGTCCAGCCGCTTAGGCTGGGTTGGACGAAGCGTTGCACCCGGTCTCCCGCCGGCGCTGCGCCTGTGGGTTGCGTTCCTTCAGTTTTCCCGTCGCCGTGTTCCCGTTCTCGAACGCGCCGGACCGCGCCCTCCGCGGCGCCGGCAGTTGGACCCAAGGGCATGATGGATCTCGAACTGGACGGCGAACTCGATCGGCCCTCCAACCCCCTCGACCTGATCGAGCGGCTCGCCGCCCTCAACAACTGGAGCTTCGACCGCGACAGCGATGACGAGCTGTCGGTCGCGGTCACCGGCGGCTGGTCGGATTATCACGTCGCGATCACCTGGCTGGAGGAGGTCGAGGCGATCCATGTCGCCTGCGCCTTCGATCTGAAGGTGCCGGAGCGGCGGCGCGGCGAGGTGCTGCAACTGGTCAGCCTCGTCAACGAGCAGCTCTGGCTCGGCCATTTCGACCTGTGGAGCTCGGAAAACGTGGTGATGTACCGCCACGCCCTGCTGCTCTCGGGCGGGGCCGAGCCGACGGACGAGCAGGCGGCGGCGCTGATCAAGGCGGCGATCGACGCCTGCGAGCGCTATTTCCAGGCCTTCCAGTTCGTCGTCTGGGCCGGCAAGACGGCCCGCGAAGGGCTCGAAGGCTCGATGCTGGAAACCGTCGGAGAGGCGTGAGGGTCGCGGATCGTCCTGCCCGGGCTTGACCCGGTCCTCTCATGACTGGAAGGCTTTCTCGCAAGAGATTCTTGGGCCAAGCCCGAGAATGACGCCTTTCAAAGAGACGCCGCCATGTCCAGTTCCCTGCCGACCTCCCTCGTTCTTCTCGGCGCCGGCAAGATGGGCGGCGCGATGCTGGAGGGCTGGCTGCGGATCGGCATGAATCCGGCCGGCATCAGCCTGTTCGACCCCCACCCCTCCGACGAGCTGGTCGGCCTCGCCGCGGCGAAGGGCATGGCGATCAATCCCGATCCGGCCTCGCTGACCTCCGTCGAGGTGCTGGTGCTGGCGACCAAGCCGCAGATGCTCGACACGGCGGCCCCCGCCGTGCAGGCGCTGATCCGCCCCGAGACGCTGCTGATCTCGATCCTGGCCGGGAAGACGCTGTCGGATCTGTCGGCGCGGCTGCCCAACGCCACGGCGATGATCCGCGCCATGCCCAACCTGCCGGCCTCGGTCCAGCGCGGTGCCACGGGTGCGGCGGCGGGACGCGGCGTGACCGGCGCCCAGCGCGCGATGGCCGATGCCCTGCTGCGCAGCATCGGCACGGTGGAATGGCTCGAGGACGAGGGGCTGATCGACGCCGTCACGGCGGTGTCGGGTTCGGGGCCAGCCTATGTCTTCCATCTGGTCGAGTGCCTCGCCGCGGCCGGCAAGGCGGCCGGTCTGCCCGCCGACATCGCCGAGCGCCTGGCGCGGGCGACGATCGAGGGGGCGGGCGAACTGCTCCATCAGTCGCCGCTCTCGCCGGCGACCCTGCGCCAGAACGTGACCTCGCCCGCCGGCACGACGGCGGCCGGATTGTCCGTGCTGATGGGGCCGCTGGAGCCGCTGGTGGTTGAGACCGTGGCTGCCGCCAAACGTCGCGCCGGGGAGCTTTCGGGCTGATCGGCCTTTCATAGGCCGCGATCGCAGCCTAGCTTCTCCTCACAACCGTCGCGAAGGAGAACCGCCATGGCCCGCGCTCCGCTGCCCCCCACATCCGCTGCTGCTCCGGTCGAGCCGCCGGTCGATCCGCGCAAGCAGGCCGTCGAGGCGCTGATGCGCCTGGCCGCCACGCATCCCTGGGACGAGATCGAGCTCGGCGACATCGCGGCCGAGGCGGGGCTGCCGCTCGCCAAGCTGCGAGGCCTATTCCCGTCGAAGCTCGCCATGCTGGGCGGCCTGACCCGCCTCGTCGACGAGGCCGTGCTCGCCGACACCTCCGATGACCTCGCCGCCGAGCCGGTGCGCGAGCGCCTGTTCGACCTGGTGATGCGGCGGCTCGATGCGCTGGCGCCCTACAAGGCGGGGCTTCGCCGCATCGCCCCGGTGATCCGGCGCGACCCGCTGACCATGGCGGCGCTCAACCGCGGGGCGGTGAATTCCTGGCGCTACATGCTGGCCTCGGCCGGCATCCGCACCGAGGATGCGCTCGGTGCGGTGCGCGTGCAGGGCGCCGTGCTGCTGATGGCGCGGGTCAGCGAGGTCTGGCTGGAAGACGACGAGCCGGAGCTGTCGCGGACCATGGCGCGGCTCGACCGCGAGCTGAAGACGGCCGGTTCGATCATGGCCCGCGTCGAGGATGTGCACCGGCTGACGGCGCCGCTGCGCGGGCTGGCGCGGGCGCTGTGTTCGGGACGGCGGCCCGGCGCGCGGCGGCGCGAGCGCTCCGACGAGAGCCTGCGCCGCACGGGCGAGGATTTCGCCCCGGCGATCTGAGACAAGGTTAAGAAATCGGTCTCGGGCTCGCTGAACGTTAAGCGTGTATTAGCCATTCCTTGCGACTCTTGCGAATCTCGTTTCGCAGGGGTCATGCGCATGTCGCTGAAGAAGCTCGCCACCCTGTCGATCAGCCGCTCCTTCGCGCTGATCGCAGGACTCGCTCTGGTGATCGCAGTCGGGAGTGTCGGCTACACGCTGACCGAAGCCCGCAACGAAATGGTCGAGTTGAAGCGGCAGGAGGTGCAGAACGCTACCGACATCGCCCGCACCACGGTCGAATTCTATCGCGACAAGGCCAAGAAAGGCGAAATTCCGGCGGCTGAGGCACAGAAGCTTGCCATCGATGCCGTCGCTGGCGCGCGCTTCGACGACGGCAACTACTTCTTCGTCTACACCTTCGACGGCGTCACCGTCACGCATCCCCGCGCCGATATGGTCGGCAAGAACCTGATCGGTCTCAAGGATCCCGCTGGCAAGCCGATCGTCCAGGAACTGCTCTCGATCGCCAAGGCCGGCGGCAAGGGCGGCTATCTCGATTATCTCTGGGTCAAGCCTGGCGACAAGGAGCCCACCCGCAAGATCGCCTATGTCAGCGGCATCGCCGACTGGAACTGGGCTGTCGGCACCGGCCTTCACGTCCACGACGTCGATGCGAAGTTCCTCGGCCTGATGGGCGACGTCGCCAAGGTGCTGGTGCCGCTGGGCCTGCTCATGTTCGGCCTCGTCATCGTCCTCAGCCGCCGCGCCAACGGCATGCTGACCTCGCTGTCGGGCACGATGAACGCGCTCGCCGCGGGCAATCTCCAGACCGCCATCGCCCATCAGGACCGGCCCGACGAGATCGGCTCGATGGCGCGGGCGCTCGTGATCTTCCGCGACGCCGCCGTGGCGAAGGACGCCATGGAGGCCGACAAGGTGCGCGTCGAGCAGGAGGCCGCCGCCCATCGCGATGCGGCCGATGGCCAGCGCCGGCGCAGCGAGGCCGAGCGGGCCGAGCTTTCGCGGACGCAGGAGGGCGTCGTCGCGGCGCTCGGCGCCGGCCTGGAGCATCTCGCCGAGGGCGACCTGACCTATCGCATCAACGAGAACTTCGGCTCCGACTACGCCAAGCTGCGCGACGACTTCAACGCCGCGATCGGCAAGCTGCAGGAGACGATGCGGCAGATCGCGACCAACACCGAGAGCATGAAGGCCGGCTCGATCGAGATCAGCCAGGCGGCGGACGATCTCGCCGGGCGCACCGAGCAGCAGGCGGCCTCCGTCGAGGAGACGGCGACGGCGCTCGACGAACTGACCGCGACCGTGCGGCAGACGGCCGAGAGCGCGCGCCAGGCCAACCAGGCGACGACGCAGGTCAAGGCCGAGGCCGAACAGTCGACCGCGATCGTGCGCGATGCCGTGGTGGCGATGGGCGGCATCGAGAAATCCGCCGAGGAGATCTCGCAGATCGTCGGCGTGATCGACGAGATCGCCTTCCAGACCAATCTGCTGGCGCTGAACGCCAGCGTCGAGGCCGCGCGCGCCGGTGACGCCGGCAAGGGCTTCGCGGTCGTCGCCTCCGAGGTGCGGGCGCTCGCCCAGCGCTCGGCGGAAGCCGCCAAGGAGATCAAGGAGCTGATCGCCGCCTCCAACAGCGAGGTCGAGAAGGGTGTCAGCCTGGTTGGCCAGACCGGCAGCGCGCTGCAGCGCATGGCGCAGGAGATCACCCGTGCCACGGGCCTCGTCTCCGAGATCGCCAGCGCGGCGCAGGAGCAGGCCTCGGGCCTGCAGGAGGTCAACACCGCGGTCGGCGAGATGGACCAGTCGACCCAGCAGAACGCCGCCATGGCCGAGCAGTCGACGGCCGCCGCGCATTCGCTCTCGCAGGAGGCCGACCGCCTGGCCGCGCTGGTCGCGCGCTTCCAGCTCGGCGGCGATGTCGCGGGACTGAAGGCGATGGCCCGCACGATGCAGGCGGCGGCCGCGCCCGCATCGCGCAAGGCCGCGCCCCCGGTCGCCCGGCCCGTCGCCCGGCCCGTCGCTGCCGCGGCCGGCGGCGGCGCCCCGGCGCGCAAGGCCGAGATGAGCGCGCATGACAAGGGGTGGGCCGAGTTTTGAGCGGCCCCTCCGACACCGCCGCTCCGGCCGCGACGATCGGCTTCGACGACTTCCTGAAGGTCGACATCCGTGTCGGCACGATCGTCGAGGCTGCTCCCTATCCGGAGGCGCGCAAGCCCGCGATCAAGCTGGTGATCGATTTCGGCGGCACGATCGGCCTGAAGAAGTCCTCGGCGCAGATCACCAAGCACTACACCTGCGAGGACCTGCCGGGCCGGCAGGTTCTGGCGGTGGTCAACTTCCCGCCGCGCCAGATCGGCAAGTTCATGTCGGAGGTGCTGACGCTCGGCGTGCCCGACGAGCAGGGCGAGGTCGTGCTGATCGGGCCGGGGCACGAGGTGCCGAAGGGCGGGCGGTTGTTTTAGGCTGCCACTGCCGGGTCAGGGTGGCTGTCGGCAGGTCAGCTTTCGGCGTGTTGCGGAACTTGACTAGACCCGGCCCTCTTTCCTATCCGCACCGTTGCTTTCGCGGGACTTGCCTTGTTGCAGACCAGATGGTCTCGTTGTGGGCATGCTTATCGAAACTCATGTAGACCTGAGCGGCACGCTCACGTTCGCCGTCGACCGGGCCGAGGACGGAACGATCTCGATCGGCTTCGTCGGATTCCCTTGGCATGTTCACCCATGCCTGCTTGTGAGCGCATTCGGTCCTACAGACGAAGCGGCAACGGAGGGTTTCAAGAACGCCGTCCTCGGCAACAGGCTGGTTATCGCCATCGTGCGGAAAGGCCAGGAGATTGCCGACGTTTTTATAACCGGAGATCCGGACACAGAAGCCGACGGCTTGTCGGACGATGAAGAACTAGAACTGCGTTATTGGAACGGCAGGCGCTGGTCGAGCGGCGATCCCGCACTGCCATTCGGATAGTCGGCTTCCTACCCGTTGGTACATTTGCTCAAGCTGAGGGAATATTGCGCTGTTGGCCGATCCCATCCGGCGCTGTATACGGCGCGCTCAGGATGTTGGTCAGTTGTTCGCGCTGCCAGCAGCTATATCGTGAGCGAATGAGCGACTTTCAGTTTCAGATCGTGATTGCCGGTGTCGGGCCGAGGCCCCCCTTTCGCGACGTTGTCGAGCATGTGTACGGCATTGACACCGACGTCGATACAATGGGGGATAGCCACCCGCCCGAGCGGACGGACTGGACCTGGCTATGCATGAGCCTTCGGCCGACTTCCCGCGACCTTCCTGACGTCGAGGTTTCGATGTCAGTCGATCAGCCCACATGCATGATAGTCTTGGCGCACAATGAGGAATTGGCAACCCGCACTGCCGCCTTCTTGGCATTGCGAACAGGTGGCATAGTACTGGCCTAAGTCCGCAATCTGCCTATGCCCCGCCAGGGGTACGAAAAAATGGCCCGCTTGCTGCGGGTGGGCGGTCGGACTACCGCTATCGACATGCAGCCCTAAACCGGCAGCCTCACCGTCGCCCGCAACCCCCCGAGCGGCGAATCGGCCAGGATGATGTCGCCGCCATGGGCGCGGGCGATGTCGCGGGCGATGGCCAGCCCCAGGCCCGTGCCGCCTGAATCGACGTTGCGGGCCTCGTCGAGGCGGAAGAAGGGGCGGAAGACATCCTCGCGCTGGTCGGCCGGGATGCCGGGGCCGTCATCGTCGATCATCACGATCAGGTAGCGCGCGTCATGGGTGGCGCGGATGGCGATGCGGTCGCCGTAGCGTGCTGCGTTGGAGACGAGATTCGTCATCAGGCGGCGGAAGGCGTCGGGCCGGACCACGACCAGCGGGTCGCCGACCACGGTCAGCTCGGTCTGGTGGCCCTGGCGCTCGGCGTCCGACTTTAGCTCCTCGAGCAGGCCGCGGATGTCGGTCTCGACGGCCGTCTCGCCGGCGTCGCCGCGGGCGAAGGCGAGATAGTCCTCGAGCATGCGCGCCATCTCGTCGACATCCTTCTCCAGCGCCTCGATCTCGGAGGAGCGCTCGAGCAAGGCGAGCGAGAGCTTGAAGCGGGTCAGGATGGTGCGCAGATCGTGGCTGACGCCGTTGAGCATGGTGGTGCGCTCACCGACCGCGCGCTCGACGCGGCGCTTCATCTCGATGAAGGCGTTGCCGGCGCGACGGACCTCGCGGGCGCCGCGCGGGCGGAACTCGGCGTCGCGGCCCTTGCCGAAGGCCTCGGCCGCATCGGCGAGCTTGAGGATCGGGCGGATCTGGTTGCGCAGGAACAGGACCGCGATGGTCAGCAGGATCAGCGACGTGCCGAGCATCCAGAGCAGGAAGATGTGGCTGTTGCTGGCGTAGGCCGAGTTGCGCCGCGTCAGGATGCGCATCACGTCCTTGTCGAGCTTGACGCGGATCTCGATCAGGCTGGAGCGGCCGACCGTGTCAAGCCAGAAGGGGCGGGCGACCTGCTGGGCGAGCTCGGCCGAGAGCGCGCTGTCGAGCAGCGAGAAGAAGGGGCGCGGCCCCGGCGGCGGCAGGTCGGTGTTGGGGATGATGTCGATGTCCATGCCCAGCCGATCGGCCGCGATGCGCGAGAGCACGCTGGTGTCGGCATCCTGCGGATAGCTCTCATAGACGTCGATCATCGCGGCGATGTCGGCCGAGACGGCCGAGGACAGGCGCTGCGTCACGGTCTGCCAGTGCCGCTCCATGAAGACATAGGCGATGACCGACTGCAGCAGCACGACGGGGGCGATGACGATGACGAGCGCGCGCGGATAAAGGCCCTTGGGGGCATAGCGGGCGATGCTGTGCAGCGGCCGGCCGGCGATCTTGAGCCAGGGCTTCAGCCGGTTGTTGGCGCGGGTGCGCATGCGCGACACCGCCGCGCCCAGGCGCGCCCAGCCCGCTCCCATGATCTGCGCCACGCCCCTGCGACGCCTGCCGGGCTGGACGGGCGTCACGTCCGGTCGGTCACGAGGCGATAGCCGACACCGCGCACGGTCTGGAGATAGAGCGGATCGGCGGGGTCGCGCTCGATCTTGCGGCGCAGCCGGTTCATCTGGACGTCGACGGTGCGGTCGTTGGCGGCCGTGCCCTGGGAGGCCAGCTCCTCGCGCGGCACGACCTCGCCGGCGCGTTCCGCCAGGGCGGTCAGGATCTCGCGCTCGCGCTCGGTCAGGCGGACGGGCTCCTCGCCCTTGCGCAGCTCGCCGCGGGAGAGCCCGTAGAGGAAGGGGCCGAAGCGGACGAAATCGGGCCTGGCCGCCTGCGCGGGTTCGGCGGCCATGGTGCGCTTGAGGATGTTGCCGAGGCGCAGCAGCAGTTCGCGCGGCTCGAAGGGCTTGGCGAGGTAGTCGTCGACACCGATCTCGAGGCCGTTGATGCGGTCCTTGCCGTCGGCGCGGGCGGTCAGCATCAGGATCGGCACGGCCGAGTCGACGCGGAAGCGGCGGGCGAAGTCGAAGCCATTCTCGCCGGGCATCATGATGTCGAGGACGATGGCGTCGAAGACGAGCCGCGCCAGGCGCTGGTCGGCCTCGGCGGCATTGGCCGCGGTGGTGACCCGGTAGCCGTTGTCGCCGAGGAAGCGCGCCAGCAGGTCGCGCAGGCGGCGGTCGTCATCGACCACGAGGATGTGGGGGGCCTCGTCGGGGAGGGGCTTACGCGCCGGCTGTGCGGCCATGTCTTGTCCGCCTTGATTGTCTCTTGCGCCCTTGGCTGATGCCGTGGGCCTCACCGCGGCGCGGCGAGCAAGCCCTGCACCTTGTGGCGTTCGGAGGGATCGATCAACCCCGCGAGGTATTGCGCGACGGTCTCGGCCGCCTCCGGCGCGAGATCGGCCAGCGCCGCCTGGATGCGCTGGGCCTGCAGCCTGACCAGCCGCAAGGCGAGATCCTGCCCCGCGGCCGTGGCGTGGAGATGACGCTGGCGCTTGTCCTGCACGCCGGTTCGCTGCTCGACGAAGCCGGTCTCGACCAGCTCCTTGAGGACGCGGTTGAGGCTCTGCTTGGTGATCTTCAGGATGTCGAGCAGTTCGGCGATGGTCAGCCCCGGCCGGCGCAGGACGAAATGCAGCACGCGGTGATGGGCCCGGCCGAAGCCGTATTCGGCGAGGATCAGGTCGGGGCCGCCGACGAAGTCGCGATAGGCGAAGAAGAGCAGTTCGATCAGGTCGTAGGGGACCGTCGCATCCGGTGCGGGAGCGGCGGCGGCCGTGGACCGGGCCTGCGTCTGCGGCATCGAATCCGTCCTGCGAATTACGTCAGTGATGTTGACATATCTCAGACGGAAGATTACCGGTCAAGCGCGCCTGACGACGGAATATGTCGCAAGACGATGTTGCAGCGCAGTATCATTCCGGTCTTCGCCCCGGCCCGCCATGGTGACGGTGCTCGGGGTGCCAGCGGATCAACCGGACCGGACGTGCCAAGAGGAGCACCCCATGTCAGTCATTCCTTTCGACCAGCGCGACGGAGTCATCTGGTTCGACGGCAAGCTCGTGCCGTGGAAGGACGCGAAGATCCACGTACTGACCCATGGGCTGCATTACGGTTCCTGCGTGTTCGAGGGCGAGCGCGCCTATGACGGCGTGATCTACAAGGGCACCGAGCACTCGCAGCGCTTCCACAAGTCGGCCGAGATCATGGATTTCACGATTCCCTGGTCGGTCGCCGAACTCGACGCCGCCAAGGAACTCTGCCTCAAGGAGAACGGGTTGAAGGACGCCTATCTCCGCCCGGTCGCCTGGCGCGGCTCGGAGATGATGGCGGTCTCCGGCATCAACAACACCATCCACACCGCCATCGCGGTCTGGGAGTGGCCGAGCATGTTCGACATGGCGCAGAAGCTGAAGGGCGTGCGCCTCGACGTCGCCGCCTATCGCCGGCCGGACCCGGCCTGCGCGCCTGTTCATGCCAAGGCGGCGGGGCTCTACATGATCTGCTCGCTGTCCAAGCACAAGGCGGAGCGGGCCGGCTATGCCGATGCGATGATGCTGGACTGGGAAGGCCATGTCGCCGAATGCACCGGCGCCAACATCTTCTTCATCAAGGACGGCGTGATCCATACCCCGCTGGCCGATCGCTTCCTGAACGGCATCACCCGCCAGTCGGTGATCGATCTCTGCCGCCAGCGCGGTTTCGAAGTCGTCGAGCGGCGGATCCTTCCCGAGGAGCTGGAGGGCTTCAGCGAGTGCTTCATCACCGGCTCGGCGGCCGAGGTGACGCTGGTCTCCGAGATCGGCCCCTACTCCTTCCTCACCGGCAATATGGGCAAGGTGATCATGGAGGATTACTCCGACGCCGTGCGGGGCAAGCCCAGGGCGGCGTGAGCACAGGCCGTCATGCCCCGGCTCGACCGGGGCATGACGGCCGTCAGTTGGCCGCGCTGCCCTTGCTTCGAAACAGCGTGATCCAGTCGTCGCCGGGGATAAGGCGGCACTCGCTCATCTCGCTCCACTGGAGGACGGCAAAGCGCTTGCCGTCCCAGCCATAGGAGCCCGAACTGCCGCAATCGCCGAGGCCGCGGGCCTTGGCGTAGAAGCTGATCTGGCCCGTCTTCGCGTCGAAATCGGCATTGACCAGTTCGCTGGCCGCCTTGCCCGAGGCCCCCTCGAAGGGGGCCGGTCTCGCCTTGGCGACGTCGCGCCCGCCGACCAGCCAGAACTGGCTCGAGACATTGTAGGCGCCGCGCGAGCAGGCGATGGCGACGAGGCGCAGCGTGCCGTCCAGAGCCCAGGCGCCATCGGTGTCGGTGAAGCCTTCGGGCATGTCCTCGCAGGAATCAGGCTCGCGCCGCTTGATCTCGGCCCGCATCGCCTTGGTCAGGGCCGCCGCTTCGGCCTTGGCGAGGGCCTTGCCGGAGGCCGGCTTGCTGGCCACGACCGGCAGGGGCGGGGCGGCCGGTGCGGTGCCGGTCGTGCCCTTGCGGATCAGGGCGGTGGGCGTGTTCAGCCGGCCCTGCTGCTCGTCGATCCAGAGCATGGCCGCGACCGAGCCCGCGAGGGAGACCTTGAAGCTTTCCGTTTCGATCGTGGTCGTCAGGATCGTCGCCTTGCGCGCCGCCGCGATCAGGGCCTCGGCTTCCGCGGGCGGGATCGTGATCTCGGCAACCTCACCGTCGATGCTGGTCGCGGGGAGCAGCCGCCCGGCGGCCGGGAAGGGCGCGCCATCCAGGGTCAGCGCGATGGCGAAGCTCGGCTTCAGCTTCTGCGCTCGCAGCTTCAGCGCCAGCGTCGGGGCGCCATCGGGCCCGGCCGGGCGGTCGAGCCGCAGGAAGGCGATGTCGTCCTCGGTCCCGCCGGGCAGCGACAGCGCCGTGCAGGATTTTGTGTTGTCGCAACCCGCGATCCAGTCGCGGAAGGTCTTGATCGGGCCGATCTGCGCCTGGGCCGGGGTCGCCAGGGCGAACATCAGCCCGAGCGCCGCCAGCGCACTCTTACTCCCAGCGCCGCGCCGCATCGTCATCTTCTTCCTTCGCCTCGACCCAGCCGCCGGTCGTGCCGTCGGCGAGATGCTCGCGCTTCCAGAACGGGGCGCGGGTCTTGAGGTAGTCCATCATGAAATCCGCCGCCTCGAAGGCGGCCCGGCGATGCGCGGAAGAGGCGATCACCAGCACGATCTGCTCGCCGGGCGCGACGCGGCCATAGCGGTGGATGGCGAGCAGCCCCAGCAGCGGCCAGCGCGCTGCCGCCCGCTCGGCGACGCGGGCGATCTCGGCTTCGGCCATGCCCGGGTAATGCTCGAGTTCGAGCGCCGCGAGCGTGCCGCCCTCGTCGCGGCAGAGGCCGGTGAAGCTGACGACGGCGCCGATGTCGCGTCGGCCGGCCGAGAGCGCGGCGATCTCGGCCGCGAGGTCGAAATCCTCCCGCTGGATGCGGATGGTGGGGGTCATTGGCGGTCAGCCGCCCGTCATCGGCGGGAAGAAGGCGATCTCGCGGGCGCCGTCCAGGCGCGCGCCCGGCTTGACATGGGTCTGGTTGACGGCGGCGCGCACCAGCGTCTCGTCGGCGAAGGCGGCGGCGTAGCCCTCGTCCCGGGTCTTCAGCCAGCGCACGAGGTCGAGCACGGTGGCGACGTCGTCCGGCAGTTCGATCTGCTCCTCGGCCTTGCCGACGCGCTCGCGCACCCAGGCGAAATAGATCAGCCTGACGATCCGTGTCTGCACGGCGGGCGCCGTCGTGTCGGGAGACTGCGTCATGAGCCGCGCAGGTCCTCGTCGACCATGTGGCGGATGCCGGCGTTGAAATAGTCCCAGCCGGTGTAGATCGTCAGCGCCGCGGCGATCCAGAGCATGACGATGCCGATCTGCGTGTTGTAGGGCAGGACGGTGTCGCCCGCCGGCCCGGCGACGAGAAAGCCGAGCGCGAGCAGCTGCGCCGTCGTCTTCCACTTTGCGACCTTGCTGACGGGCACGCTGACCTTCAGATCGGCGAGGAACTCGCGCAGGCCGGAGACCAGGATCTCGCGGCAGAGGATGACGATCGCCGCCCAGACGGCCCAGCCCTTGATCGTCTCGGTGTGGACGAGCATCAGCAGGAGTGCGCAGACCAGGAGCTTGTCGGCGATCGGGTCGAGCATGCGGCCGATGGCCGATTGCTGGCTCCAGGCCCGGGCGATCCAGCCGTCGAGATAGTCGGTGACGGCGGCGGCGACGTAGACGGCGAGCGCGATCCAGCGCACCCAGTCGTCCTTCGGCCAGAACAGAAGCCCGACCAGCGCCGGAATCGCCAGGATCCGGCCGTAGGTGAGCAGGTTGGGCAGGGACCAGGGTCCGCGCCGCCGGATGGCTTCTGGAAGAATCGTCACAGGCATCACCAAAGCAGCGGGGTTGTGACAGCGTCAACACGCAATGCGGCGACAATGCCGTTCATCGTCAGCCATCGTGAAAATAATCATGGACCGCCTTGGCCGTGGCCGCGTTGACGCCGGGCGTCCGCATCAGGTCGTCGAGCTTGGCGCGCTTGATCGCCTTGACCGTTCCGAAATGCAAAAGCAGCGCCCGCTTGCGCGACGGCCCGATGCCGGGGATCTCGTCGAGCGGGTTCTTCATCGTGTCCTTCTTGCGCCGCGCCCTGTGCGTGCCGATGGCGAAGCGGTGGGCCTCGTCGCGCAGACGCTGGATGAAATAGAGCGCCGGATCGCGCGGCGGCAGCTTGAAGGGCTCGCGCCCGGCCATGTGGAAGGTCTCGCGCATGGCGTTGCGGTCCTCGCCCTTGGCGATGGCGACGAGCGGAATGTCCTGGGCGCCGAGCTCGGCCATGATCTTCTGCGCCGCGGCGAACTGGCCCTTGCCGCCGTCGACGATGACGAGGTCGGGGCGGGCGGGGAAGCTGTCGTCGTCGGGGTCGGCGGGTACCGAGGCGGGCTCTTCCCTTCCCCCTTGTGGGGAAGGGAGAGGGATGGGGGTGGTGCCGCCTGGCGAGGGCTCGCCGAGCGGCGCGACCCCCACCTCCAACTCCTCCCCACAGGGGGGAGGAGAGCCGGTCGCGGTGCCCGCTTCCTTCGCCAACCTTGCAAACCGCCGCTGCAGCACCTCGCGCATCATGCCGAAATCGTCGCCGGCGATGGTGTCGGTGGAGATGTTGAAGGTGCGGTAATGGCTCTTCATGAAGCCGTCCCGGCCGGCGACGACCATGCCGCCCACCGCGTTCGTGCCCATGATATGGGAGTTGTCGTAGACCTCGACGCGTCGCGGCGGCTTCGCCAGGCCAAAAGCGGCGCCGAGCGCTGCCAGCAACGAGCTCTGGCCGGCATTGTCGGCGAGCTTGCGCGACAGTGCCTCGCGGGCGTTCTTGCGCGCCATCTCGATCAGATCGACACGCTCGCCGCGCTTGGGGTTGGCGACCTCGACCTTGCGGCCGGCGCGGGCGGAGAGCGCCTGCGTGATCAGGTCCATCTCCGCCAGTTCGTGCGAGAGCAGGACGAGGCGCGGCGGCGGCTTGTCGTCGTAGAACTGGGTGACGACCGAGGCCAGCACGTCTTCGGGCGTCAGGCTGCGGTCGGCGCGCGGGAAGAGGGCGCGGTTGCCCCAGTTCTGCTTGTTGCGGAAGAAGAAGATCTCGACGCAGAACTGCCCGGCCTGCTCGTCGATGGCGAAGACGTCCGCCTCCTCGACGCCTTGGGTGTTGATGTCCTGCCCGGCCTGCACGGCCGAGAGCGCCGCGAGCCGGTCGCGATAGCGCGCCGCCTTCTCGAATTCGAGCTCCTCGGCGGCCTCCTGCATGCGGGTCGAGAGCAGCTGCTTCACATTGGAAGAGCGGCCCGAGAGGAAGTCGCGCGCTTGGGAGGCCAGCGCCTGGTAGTCGGCAATCGCGATCTCGCCCGTACAGGGGCCGGCGCAGCGCTTGATCTGGAAGAGCAGGCAGGGCCGTGTGCGGTTCTCGTAGAAGGAATCGGTGCAGGAGCGCAGCAGGAAGGCCTTCTGCAGCGCGTCGATCGTCCGCTCCACCGCCCAGACCGAGGCGAAAGGGCCGAAGTAGTCGCCCTTGCGCTGGCGCGAGCCGCGATGCTTGGCGATCTGAGGCGCCTCGTGGTCGCCGCTCAGCAGGATGTAGGGGAAGCTCTTGTCGTCGCGCAGCAGCACGTTATAGCGCGGCCGCAGCTGCTTGATCAGGTTGGATTCGAGCAGCAGCGCCTCGGTTTCCGTCCCCGTGGTGACGAATTCCATGTTCGCCGTCTCGGCGATCATCCGGGCGACCGCATTGGTGTGGGCCATGCCGCGCGCATAGGCCGTCACCCGGTTCTTCAGGTTCTTGGCCTTGCCGACATAGAGAACCTCGCCGGCGGTATCGAACATCCGGTAGACGCCCGGCTTGTTGGGCAGATGCTTGGCGAAGCCGGCGATGACCTCGATGCCGTGCTTCAGTGCGCCGGGCGCGGTTTCGCCGAGATCGAGTGGCGGCGTCGGCAGGGCCTCCTCGGCCTCGGGCTCGGGGCCGGCCCCGGTGTCCGGCAGGTCCTCTTCGGGCGGGTGCTGGGTCGGTTCGCGATTCATGCCTCGCATGTAGGATGCGCGAAGCGTTTCGTCATGTCAGGAGCGTAACCCTTCAGTCGAGAGGGGAGTGAGGGGCGATGTCGGCTGACAATAGGGTGCCCGCCGGGCAGATGATCCTGCTCAACGGGGCCTCGTCGAGCGGCAAGTCGTCGCTCGCGCGGGCGGTTCAGTCGGTGACCGAGCGGCCCTTCTGGCACATTTCGATCGATCATCTGCGCGATTCCGGCGTGCTGCCCTCGGCCCGCATCAAGAGCGGCGAGTTCGCCTGGCGCGCGATGCGCGAGCCGTTCTTCATCGGTTTCGAGACGTCGCTGCTGGCCTATCTGCGGGCCGGAAACAGCCTGATCGTCGAGCACATCATGGAGAGCGAAGCCTGGCTGCACCGGCTGGTCGGCATCCTGGCGGGACAGGACGTCTTTTTCGTCGGCGTGCATTGCGATCTGGCGGAGCTGGAGCGGCGCGAACTGGCGCGCGGCGACCGACCCGTCGGCGATGCCCGGCGCGATTTCTTCCAGATCCATGACTACTGCCTCTATGATTTCGAGGTCGATAGCCTGATCGCGCCGGAGCAAAACGCCGCGGCCCTCATCGCGGCCTGGGAGGCGCGCGGCCGCCCCTCCGCCTTCGAGCGTCTGACGGCGCGTCGCGAAGCGGGGCACGGCGGATCCGTCGCGTCGGAGCCGTAGCCAGCCTGCCGAGGCGGAAATGCCATCTGCGGCGCTGTCCTTGCGGGCGGGGCGTTCCCATATCCTCGGGAAGCCCCCATCATTCTCCATTCAGGATGTCCCCCGTGCCCACAGCCGATCATCTGCGCATCGCCCTGGCCTCGCGCCCTGACGGGCGCCCAGCCCCGGACAATTTCCGGCTTGAGCGGGCGCCGATCCTGACCCCTTCGGACGGCGAGGTCCTGCTGAAGATCCTCTATCTCTCGCTCGATCCGTACATGCGCGGGCGGATGAGCGCGGCGAAAAGCTATGCCGCGCCGACCGAGATCGGCGCCGTCATGGAGGGCGGCACGGTCGCCGAGGTGCTGGAGAGCCGCCATCCGAACTTTGCGGCGGGCGACATCGTGCTGTCCCATTCCGGCTGGCAGTCGCATGCGCTGGCGAAGGGCGAGCAGCTGCGCAAGCTCGATCCGGCTGCCGCCCCCGTCACCACGGCGCTCGGCGTGTTGGGGATGCCGGGCTTCACCGCCTATGCGGGCCTGTTGACGATCGGCCAGCCGAAAAAGGGCGAGACGGTCGTCGTCGCCGCCGCCAGCGGCCCGGTCGGTTCGGCGGTCGGGCAGATCGCGAAGATCAAGGGCGCACGCGCCGTCGGCATCGCGGGCGGGCCGGAGAAATGCGCGGTCGTGCGGGAGACCTTCGGATTCGACGCCGTGATCGACCATCGTGCGCCGGATTTCGCGGCGCAGCTCGCGGCGGCCTGCCCCGATGGGATCGACGTCTATTTCGAGAATGTCGGCGGCAAGGTCTGGGACGCGGTCTTCCCGCTGCTCAACACCTTCGCGCGCATCCCGGTCTGCGGGCTGGTCGCGCAGTACAACGCGACCGGGGATTTCGAGGGGCCCGACCGGCTGCCCGTGCTGATGCGGCAGGTTTTGTCGAAAAGCCTGCTGATCCGCGGCTTCATCCAGCGCGAATTCATCGCCCAGCGCCCGGATTTCGAACGCGAGATGGCAGCCTGGATCGCCAGCGGAGCCGTGAAATACAAGGAAGACATCGTCGAGGGTCTTGAGCGGGCGCCCGAGGCCTTCATCGGGCTGCTCGAGGGCGGGAATTTCGGCAAGCTGATCGTCAAGCTGTGAGTGGAAGGGCAGCGGCTGGGGGTGTTTTCGCTTGACCGCATCGCAAGCGGCCAGCCATCACCTGCTGCCCGCCACCGGATGCCGTCCATGCCCACATTCGCCATCGCCTTCCCGGTGATCGACCCGGTTGCGCTTCAGTTCGGGCCGCTCTCGGTCAAATGGTATGGGCTGGCCTATGTCGTCGGCCTGCTCGGCGGCTGGTGGTATGCGCGCCGGCTGGTTTCGTCCGAGCCGCTCTGGGCGGGGCGGGCGCGGCCTTCGGCGGATTCGCTCGACGACATGCTGCTGTTCGTGGCGCTCGGCGTCGTGCTCGGCGGGCGGCTCGGCTTCGTGCTGTTCTACGACCTGGCGCGCTATCTCGAACGGCCGCAGGACATCCTGGCGATCTGGCAGGGCGGCATGTCCTTCCATGGCGGGCTGATCGGCGCGACGATGGGGTTGTGGCTGTTCGCGCGGCGGCGCGGCTATCCGGCCTTGTCGGTGTTCGACATCGCCGCCGCCGTCGTGCCGATCGGGCTGTTCCTCGGGCGTATCGCCAATTTCATCAATGCCGAGCTCTGGGGCCGGCCGGCGCCTGATGTGCCCTGGGCGATGGTGTTTCCGGGCGGCGGGCCGCTGCCGCGCCATCCGAGCCAGCTCTACGAGGCCTTTTCCGAGGGTCTGCTGCTGTTCATCCTGCTGGCGCTGCTGGTGCGGGCCGGTGGGCTGAAGCGGCCCGGCCTCGTTGCCGGCGTCTTCGGCATGGGCTATGCGGTGGCGCGTATCGTCTGCGAATTCTTCCGCGAGCCCGACCCGCAGCTCGGCTTCCTGTTCGGGACCTCGGTCGATGCGCTCTCGGGCGGTATCACCATGGGCATGATGCTCTCGCTGCCGCTGTTCGCGGCGGGGCTGGTTCTCGTGCTGCGCGCCCGGCGGGGCGCTGCGTGACCACGCTGAAGACGGAACTTGTCCGCCTGATCGCGGAAGAGGGCCCTCTTCCCATCTCGCGCTTCATGGCGCTGTGCCTCGGCCATCCCAAGCATGGCTACTATCGGACGCGCGATCCCTTTGGCGCGCAGGGCGACTTCACCACCGCGCCCGAAATCAGCCAGATGTTCGGCGAGATGATCGGGCTCTGGGCGGCCCATCTCTGGCAGGCGATGGGGCAGCCTTCGCGCGTCGCCCTGATCGAGATCGGCCCGGGCCGCGGCACGCTGATGGCCGACATGCTGCGCGCGACGCGGATCCTGCCGGGCTTCCGGGAGGCGGCGGCGGTGCATCTGGTCGAGACCAGCCCGGTGCTGCGCGAGATCCAGGCCGCGACGCTTGCCGGCAAGGCGGAGCCGATCTGGCATGAGAGGGTCGAGACGGCGCTGGAGGGGCCGGCGATCATCGTCGCCAACGAACTGCTCGACGCGCTGCCGCTCGACCAGTTCGTCATGACGGAAGGCGGCTGGCGCGAGCGGCTCATCGGGTTGGATGGCGAGGGGCGCCTCGCCTTCGGGCTGGCGGCGGCCGCTTCCGACGGGGTCGGGCCCGCAACGGCGCCGACCGGCGCGGTGCTGGAACAGCCGCTGGCGGCCCTGTCGCTGGTCTCGACCGTCGCATCGCATGTCGCGCGTCATGGTGGCGGGGCGCTCTTGATCGACTATGGCGCGATGCAATCAGGCTTCGGCGACACGCTGCAGGCGATGCGCCGGCACGCCTTCGTCGATCCGCTGGAGGAGCCCGGCGAGGCGGATCTGACCGTGCATGTCGATTTCGCCCGGATGGCTCAGGCGGCACTGCGGGCGGGCGCTGCGACCCATGGACCCGTGCGGCAGGCGGATTTCCTGCTGGCTCTGGGCCTGGCCGAGCGGGCGCAGGCGCTGTCAGCGAGGGCGACGCCGGAGCAGGCGGCGTCGATCGGCGCGGCCTTCGACCGGCTGACCGCGCGCGGCGAGACCGGCATGGGCGATCTGTTCAAGGTTCTGGCCGTCTCCCATCCGGGCCTGCCGCCGCTGCCCGGATTTGACCTTCATCGCCTGCCAGAGCAGGGCTGACATGAGCGGCACCGCTCGCTGAAACCGGACGACACGATGTTCATCACCTCCCCCGATCTGGCCGCCGAGCCCGGCATCCGCCACGCCTTCTTCACGCGGGAGGGCGGCGTCTCCAACGGGATCTACGCCTCGCTCAATGGCGGGCTGGGTTCCTCCGACGATCCGGCGGCGATCGCCGAGAACCGCAGGCGGATGGCGGCGCATCTGGCGGTCGAGCCGACGCATCTGGTCAGCCTCTACCAGGTGCATTCCGCCGATGTGGAGGTGGTGACGGGGCCCTGGCCGGCCGAGCGGCCCAAGGCCGACGCCATGGTGACGGCGGCGTCGGGCGTGGCGCTCGGCGTCTCCAGCGCCGATTGCGGGCCGATTCTGTTCGCCGACAGCGAGGCGCGGGTCGTCGGCGCGGCCCATGCGGGCTGGAAGGGGGCTTTCGGGGGCGTCGTGGCCTCGACCGTGACGGCGATGGAGAAGCTCGGCGCGCGCCGCGAGCGCATCGTCGCCGTGCTCGGGCCGACGATCAGTGCCGCCGCCTATGAGGTCGGGCCGGAATTCGTCGAGCGCTTCAAGGCCGAGAACGCGACCTATGCGCGCTTCTTCACGGCCTCTGAGCGCGCCGCCCATGCGATGTTCGACCTGCCGGCCTTCATCGGCCTGCGCGCGCAGGAGGCCGGAATCGGGCGTTTCCTCGACCTGTCGCTGTGCACCTATGGCGACGAGCAGCGCTTCTTCAGCTATCGCCGCACGACCCATCGCGGCGAGCCGGATTACGGGCGGCTGATCTCGGCGATCGCGCTGGTTTGACCAAAACTCAGGACAGATGGGAGCCTGCATCCATGCGCTGGTGCAGGATGCGAATGACCTCAATGCGGTCGTGCTCGACCCGATAGAAGATGACATGGGCGCCGACGCCAAGGCGCCGGTAGCCCGAGCCCAGATCTGAACGCCCCACTCCCAGTTCGGGCATTTGGGGGAGGCGGGACAGTGAAGTGGTGATGCCCGAGATATAGCTGAAGGCCTGCGCGGCACCCCAGCGTTCTCTCGATTGGCGGCTGATCTGCCGAAGATCTGACTTCGCCGCCGCCCTGAGAAAGAGCGTTCTCATTTCGCGGGCGCGATGTCGGGAAACTCCTCGGTCAGGAAGGCATCGACATCGAATGCTTCTGCTTCGCCACTGGCTTCGCCCTCGTCGAGCGCGGCGCGTAGCGCGGCGATCCGGGCCTCCTGATCTTCAAGCAGGCGCAAGCCAGCCCGCACCACTTCGCTGGCGGAGCCATAGCGTCCTTTCTCGACCTCCGCTTCGATGAAGCTGACGAAATGGTCGCTGAGGCTGATCGAGGTGTTCTTGCCCATGGCCTGATCCGAGATGTTACCAGATATTAGTATAACGCTGCTCGCCCACCCTGTCATGCGTGGCCGCGCCTTTCCCCGATTGGCCGGGCCGCTATCGTGCCCGTCCCCGCATCGCCGGAATCTGACCATGCCCCGCACCATCGACTACTATTTCTCGCTGCATTCGCCCTGGACCTATCTCGGCCATGCGACGTTCCTCGACATTGCGGCGCGGCATGGCTGCCGGATCGCCTATCGCCCCGTGCCGCTGCGGGCGGTGTTCGACGAGACGGGCGGTCTGCCGCTGCCGAAGCGTCATCCGGTGCGCCAGCGTTACCGGCTGATGGATCTGCAGCGCTGGCGCGAGCGGCGCGGCGTGAAACTCATGCTGCAGCCGAAGCATTTCCCCTTCGATCCGTCGCTCGCCGACCGTTTCCTGATCGCGATCGTGAGCGCTGGCGGGGATCCGGGCCGCTTCATGGGCGAGATCATGGCGGGTGTCTGGTCCCGCGACGAGGACATGACGCAGCCCGGGGCCGTGGCCCGGGTGGCCCAGTCCTGCGGCTTCGATGCGCAGGCCCTGGCGCTTGCGGCCGACAGCGAGGCGGTGGTGCAAAGCTATGAGGGCACCATCGCGGCGGCGATTGCAGCCGGGGTTTTCGGTGCGCCGAGCTATGTGCTCGACGGCGAGGTGTTCTGGGGGCAGGATCGGCTCGAACTCCTCGACAGCGCGCTCGCCAGCGGCCGCGCGCCCTATCGGCCGGACCCGGCCGCCTGATCGCCGGCGTCAGCCGACGATGTCGGGCGTGCGCCAGCCGAGATGCTGGCCGGCATCGACGGCGATCATCTGCCCGGTGACCGAGCGGGCGCGGGCGAGGTAGAGCACCGCCTCCGCGATCTCGCTCGCATCGATCTTGTGGCGCAGCAGCGTTCCGGCCGCCTCCTGCTCCATCGCCTCGGGGCCGTCATGGGGGTTGGGCAGGGTCGGGCCGGGCCCGACCGCGTTGACGCGGATGCGCGGCGCCAGGGCCTGCGCCATCGTCGTGGTCGCCGTCAGAAGTGCGGCCTTGGTCAGGGTGTAGGAATAGTATTGCGGCGTCAGCTTCCAGACGCGCTGGTCGATGAGGTTGACGATGGCGCCCTGGCGCCCCTCCGGCAGCCGGTTCGCGAGCGCTCCGGCCAGCACCGACGGGGCGCGCAGATTGATCGAGAACTGTCGATTCCAGGTCGGCACGTCGATGGCCGTGACCTCGTCGACGAGGAAGCTCGAGGCATTGTTGACGAGCAGCGTGACGGGCCCGAGCGCGGCCTCCGCCGCCGGCAGCAGGCCGGCGACCGCGTCGGGATCGACGAGATCGGCGACCAGCACCGCGGCGCGGCCCCCATTCGCCACGATGTCCGCCGCCAGCGCATCGGCCTCGTCGCGCGCGCGGCCGCAATGGATCGCGACGGCATAGCCGTTCGCCGCCAGCCGCTCGACGATGGCGCGGCCGATGCGGCGCGCGCCGCCCGTCACCAGTGCGACCTCAGCCATCCCGCCGCTCCTGTGCATCTGTCTGTGTCTGCGCGGGTGCCTCGGCCGAGCGCCGCTGGAGCCGCCGCTCCCAGTGCTTCGCCACCCGAAGATAGCGATAGAAGGCATAGTTCATTGCCGTCATGAAGCCGTAGACGCCGCGCAGGGCGTGGCGGCGGCCGATATAGGCCTTGATGAAGTTGGCGGGGAATTCGACGGCGAGCCGGACCACCGAGAGCGACTGGCCGCGCCGATCGAGATCGTCGGCCTGGGCATCGCTGTAGCTGTTGAGCTTGGTCATCTGCTCCCCGAGCGAGCGCACGGAGTAGTGATGGACCGTCCCTTTCAGCCGGGCGACGCGCGTGGCGGGCGCGAGGTCGACGCGGTCGTGCACGGGGGAGGGCGAGTAGCGGCCCTTGTCCTTCCGGTAGAGCCGGACCGGGGCGAGCGCATAGGCGAAGCGATGCGGCGCCGGCTCGCCGGGGAAGATCTCCGCGATGCGAATCTTGTAGGCGTCGGCGGCCGGGCCCGGGCCTGCGAACAGGGCCGCGATCTCGGCGGCGAGATCGGGCGGGACGACCTCGTCGGCGTCGATGTTGAGCAGCCAGTCGTGGCGGCACTGATCTTCCGCGAAGCGCTTCTGCTGGCCGTAGCCCGGCCAGCTGTTGAAGATCACGCGGGCTCCCAGGCGCGCCGCGATCTCCTGCGTGCCGTCCGTCGAGCCCGAATCGACCAGCACGATATCGTCGCTGAGGCTGCGCACCGCCCTGATCGTCCGCTCGATCCGGTCTGCCTCGTCGCGCGCGATGATGAAGATGGAGAGGAGCGGCACCCGGATTCCGTTCTGGCTGACTGGTTCGGCTAAAGCACGCGTCACGGGGGGCCGCAAGCGCGGCGGAAAAAATTGTGGCGAGATTGGGAACCTCGGGTGACGGCGCGCGTTTCCGCAACGGGCCGTGGTGGAACCTCGCGAAGTTGTTAGTATTCGGTTCACCATTAGGCATGCTTTAACAGACGTTAACGTGCGTTTATATAATCGCCGCAGTCATCCCATTCGTGCCGCATTTTCGCCGCGGTCTGGGAGGCACATGTGCTTCCGACGCAACAGACAAAAGCCTCGACAGGTCTTATAACCAGTCCATCGACATCACCCGCCGGGGCAACCGGCAAAGCGACGACTAGGAGTACTACCATGAAGAAGTTCCTGCTTTCGAGCGTTGCGGCGATCGGCCTCGTCGCTGCCGGCGCTGCCTCCGCCGCCGACCTGCCGTCCCGCAAGGGCCCGGTCGTCGCTCCGGTCTACGCCCCCGTCTTCACCTGGACCGGCTTCTACGTCGGTGCCAACGCCGGCTACGGCTTCGGCAACGTGAACGCCGGCACCTTCGCCCTGGCTCGCACGGTTTCGATCGGTGACATCGACGGCTTCGTCGGCGGTGGACAGATCGGCTACAACTACCAGATCGGCCAGATCGTTCTCGGCGTCGAGGCGGACATCCAGGGCGCCGACCTGAAGGCCAGCAACGGCTTCGGTGACCGCATCAAGACCGAGTACTTCGGCACGGTTCGTGGCCGCGTCGGCTTCGCCTTCGACCGGTTCATGCCCTACATCACCGGTGGTTGGGCCTACGGCAACGTGAAGACCAGCATCGCCGGCATCGGCTCCTCGGACACCAGCCACACCGGCGGCTACGCTGTCGGCGCCGGCGTCGAGTATGCCTTCACCAACAACTGGACCGCCAAGGTCGAGTATCTCTACGTCGACCTCGGCGAGAAGAGCTTCTTCAACACCGGCGTCAAGGTCGGCACCGACTTCTCGGTGGTCCGCGCCGGCCTGAACTACAAGTTCTAGTCTGCTTCCCCTCACGGGGTCCAAAAGAACCCGGTGGCCTCGGCCACCGGGTTTTTTGTTGTTTCGCGTGATCGCCGCGACCGGGAGCCGAGCCGGGCGTGCGGTGTCGGCGCCGGCTGGCCTCTGTCGCGAGACCGGCCGGCCGTGCGGGTGTCAGCCCTTGACGCGGGTCGCCTCGAAAGACGGGACCTTGGTGGCGAAGGCGTCGAGCCAGGCGACGAGCCGGGGGTGATCGGCCCGCCAGGTGCCGGCGAAGCGCAGGTCGAGATAGCCGAGCGCGCAGGCCAGCGCGATCTCGCCGATGCGCGGACGGTCGGGATAGACCGGCGGGGCGGCTTCGAGCGCCGCCAGCGCGCGCGACACCTTGCCGGCCTGGTTGGCGACCCAGGCGGCGTTGCGGCCTTCTTCCGGGCGGAAGCGCGTCTCGTAGACCTGGAGCAGGGCAGCGTCGCAGAGGCCGTCGGCCAGCGCCTGCAGGCGCAGCTGCGCGAAGCGCGCCTCGCCGGCCGGGATCAGCCGGTTGCCGCCGGCGAGATGGTCGAGATAGTCGACGATGACGCGCGAATCGAACAGCGTCATCCCGTCTTCCAGGACCAGCGTCGGGATCTTGCCCAGCGGGTTCTGCTGGCGCAGCGGCTCGGCCGGGTCGTTGGTGTCGGCGACGACGATCTCGATGCGGTCGCTCAGCCCGAGTTCGGCGGCGGCCATCTTGACCTTGCGGCCGAAGGGGGAGGCAGGGGAGGAGCGGAGAACGAGCATCGGCGAGGCCTCGGAAATGCGGGCGTGTCAGCCGTCCGGACGGATCGGCTCGCATAGATAGCGCGGCTGCGGTCCCTGGGCGAGGCGTTCCGTCAGGGCCGGCAGCAGGATCTGCGCCTCCTCGGCGAGCCGCCAGGGCGGATTGACCAGCAGCAGCCCCGTGGCACTGAGGCCGCCGGCCGCCTCGGGCCGGTCGACATCAATCTCGAGCCGCAGCAGCCGGCCGATGCCCGCATCCAGGATCGCATCGACCAGGCCTGTGGCAGCGCGGCGATCCTTGACCGGGTACCAGAGCGCGTAGATGCCCGTCGGCCATTTGCGATGCGCGGCGACGACCTCGGCCGCGAGCGTCTCGAACTCGTCCTTCTCCTCGAACGGCGGGTCGATCAGGACCAGCCCGCGCCGCTCCTTGGGCGGGACATTGCCGCGCAGCGCGTTCCAGCCGTCGATCGCCAGCGCCTTGCAGCGCTCGTCGCGCCCGATCGCGGCGACGAGCTTCTTGTGCGTCTGGGGGTGGAGTTCGGCCGCGATCAGCCGGTCGTCGCGGCGCATCGCCTGCCGGGAGAGCCAGGGCGAGCCGGGATAGGCGTTCGGCCCATAGAGCGCGCGCGCGCCGGCGACCGCGTCGCGCCAGGGCTTGAGCAGGGACTCGACGGGGGCTGCCAGCGAGGCCTGGTCGAGCCGCGCGACACCGTCCTTCCATTCATGGGTCCGCAGGGCTTCTTCCGAGCCGAGATCGTAGCGGCCGGCGCCGGCATGGGTGTCGACGATGCGGTAGGGCGTGTCCTTGGCGTTCAGATGCGTCAGGACGCGCATCAGCACGACATGCTTGAGGACGTCGGCGAAGTTGCCGGCATGGAAGCCGTGGCGGTAATTCATGCCGCGCTCATACGCGGCTTTGCGGCCGCTGTCAGCGCGGCGCCGGCACGGTGATGTCGCGCGTGCGGCAGCCGGAGCGATCGACCTCCTCGCACATGCGGAAATTCCGCAGGTCCTTGCTCAGGCAGATGCGGACCTCCTGCAGCACGCCGCGCCGGCAGGCGACCGACATCATGTCGGTGCGCAGGCCCGGATTGGCATCGACGAAGGCGCGCTCGATGTCGATCGCGGTCCAGTTCTGCTCGCGCCCGGCCTTGGCCAGGGCCGGGGGAATTGCGACCTTCTCGCGGGCCCGGCGCGTATCGGCGAAATAGTCGCTCGGGCTCGAGCCGGAGCAGGTGCCGTGCTTGCGCCATTGGTGGCGGGCGAGCCCCTCGCTCGGAAACAGCCCCTTCGCCTGGTCGAGCGCGATGCGCGAGGGCGTGCGCCCGGCCGGGCCGCATTCGCTCGGAAAGCCGCGCTCGTTCTGCGGCCAGAGGCCATGCACGACGAAACCGAGGCCCGCCCCGTCGGCACACTGCTCGCGGTTGCGATCGCGATCGCCGTCGAGCTCGCAGAAGCCGGGCGACCAGGACAGGGCGAGGACGTAGAAATCGAAATCGCCCGGTTGGCCGCCCCGGTCGTTGCGCGGCTGCGCCACGGCCTCGCCGAGCAGGCCCGCCAGCAGCGGCAGCGCGAGTGCGAATCGCAGGAGGTTCATCGGCGGCGCTGTCCGGATCAGGGCCGCGCCATCTTGCAGTCGGGGGCATAGCTGCGGTGCCGGTCGAGCCCGCTGACGCACCAGTTGACGTTCCAGGTCCAGCCGAAGAGGCCGAGATTTTCGCGCACCGAGTAGTCGACGCGATGCAGCGTGCCGTCGTTCAGGGCCATCCGGCCGGTGCAGAAGCGGCGGGGAATGAAGTCATCGCCCAGGGGGCGGAAGCCGATCGGCCTGATCCGGTCATAGGCGACGGCCTGCAGGGGCCCCCAGAACTTGGCCTCGCGCGAATTGAACCAGCTGGTGATCTCGCCGAGAACCGCGGGGTCGTCGCAGGCGGGCAGCGCACCCGTCAGCGGCACGGTGCGGTTTTCGGCGCGGTCGGCCGGATGGACCATGCGGCGGCCCGAGGCCTCGGCCGAGGCGGCGGCCGTCAGGACGGCGAGGGATGCGAGGGCGGTTCGCAGCAGGGCGCGGCGCATGGAGGTCAGCCTCGTCGAGGGGCGGAAATGATGGCGCACGATGGCGGGGGCCGTCTGCAGGGTCAAGGCGCCGGCGCCCGGGCGGGCCATCCCGGCGCTGGCTGTGGCTTTTCGATCCGCCGCCGGATGCGGGGGAATGGCTGCCACGCGACCGGGGCGCTGGCCCGAGTGCCGCGGATCGGGAACAGTGACGGCGAGACGGAGCAGGAGAATGCGATGACGACGGACCGCGATGCCGAGGAGACGATCATCGCCGAGCCCGGCGCTCTGAGGGCGCATATGGGCCCGGTCAACCCGCTGGCCGAGCGCAAGGTGCTCGACCGGCTCGACGGGCATTGCCGCGACTTCATCGCGCTCTCGCCCTTCCTCGTGCTGGCGACCTCGGACGGCGAGGGGCGGGCCGATGCCAGCCCGCGCGGGGATGCGCCGGGCTTTGTCGAGGTGGTCGACGAGCGGACGCTGTTCATTCCCGACCGGCGCGGCAACAACCGGGTCGACAGCTTCGGCAACGTTCTGGCCTCGCCCGGTGTCGGGCTGATCTTCATGGTGCCGGGCATCGCCGAGACGTTGCGGGTCAATGGCCGCGCGCGGCTGACCCGCGACGCGGCGCTGCTCGAACCGGCGACCGTGCAGGAGCGCACGCCGACGCTCGGCCTGCTGGTCTCCGTCGAGGAGGCCTTCTTCCATTGCGGCAAGGCGCTGATCCGCTCAAAGCTCTGGGACCCGGCGAGCCGGGTCGAACGCAGCCGCTTCCCCTCGCTCGGCCGCATCATGGCGGACCAGACGAAGGCCGTCGGCGTCGCGGAGGCGGAGGCCAATCTCGAAGAGGCCTACCGGACGCGGCTGTACTGAGAGCCAGGCCTCGCCTTCAGAACGAGGCCTCCAGCATCGCGGCATAGTCGGCCGCGGTGGCGGCGCGCGGGTTGGTGGCGCTCGAATGGTCCTTGGTCGCGGCCTCGGCGATGGCGGGAATGACGCCGCGCGGCAGGCCCATGGCTGAGAGGCTGGCGGGCATGCCGAGGCGGGCGACGAGACCGGCAATCCAGTCGGCGAGATCCGTTTCGGGCGCGAGGCCGAGGACCTTGCGGATCTCGGCATATTTCGCCTGTGCGTCCGGCGCGTTGAAGCGCAGCACGGCCGGCAGCAGCACGGCGTTGAGCGTGCCGTGATGCAGCGAGACCTCCTTCAGCCCACCGAGCGGGTGGGACAGCGCGTGGACGGCGCCGAGCCCCTTCTGGAAGGTCAGGCCGCCCTGGAGCGCAGCCATCATCATCTCCTTGCGGGCCTCGCGATCGCTGCCGTCCTTCACCGCGCGCTCGATGAAACCGACGGCGCGCCTGAGGCCGTCCAGTGCAATCGCCTCGGCCGGCGGGTTCTCGCGCGGGCTGAGATAGGTCTCGATGCAGTGGGTGACGGCGTCCATGCCGGTGGCGGCGGTGAGCCAGGCCGGCAGGCCCAGCGTCAGCGCGGGGTCGCAGACGGCCAGGCGCGGGATCAGGTGGGGCGAGATGAAGCCGAGCTTGCGGCCATCCTTCAGCGTGATCAGCGCGGCGCGGCCGACCTCGCTGCCGGTGCCCGAGGTCGTCGGGATTGCGATGACGGGGGCGACGGCGGCGGTGACCTTCGGGATGCCGCCGAGGATCGCGGCATAGGTTTCCAGCGAGCCTTCATGGGTCGCGAGCAGCGCGACGCCCTTGGCGAGGTCGATCGGCGAGCCGCCGCCGATCGCGACGAGCCCGTCGCAGGCGTGCTCGCGATAGAGCCCGAGCGCGGCCTCGACCGCCTCCTCGGTCGGGTTGGTCGGCGTGCCGTCGAAGACCGGCGCAGCCGCCAGAACCGGCGCGACCGCCTGCACCTTCGCGACGAGTCCCGCCGCGACGATGCCCTTGTCGGCGATGATCAGCGGCCTGGCGACGCCGAGGCCCGCGAGATCGGCCGCGATGCCGTCGATCTCGCCATAGCCGAACTTGACGGTGGTGAGGTAGGTGATCAGGGCCATGGGAGGATCCTTCGCCTTTCGCGTGAAGACAGGGTGCCCCGGTCAGGGCGTATCGAGCACGGGTGGCGCCGGGTTCGCCCGGCGTTCGAGCAGAATGAGCGCGAGTCCGGCCGCGACGATCAGCGTCGCGCCCGCCAGCATCGCAGGCGTCGGCCAGTCGCCGAAGACCAGCCAGCCGAAGATCAGCGCCCAGACGATCAACGTGTACTGATAGGGCACGACGACCGAGGCTTCCGCCAGCTTGAGGGAGCGCGTCACGCACAGATGCGCCACCATGGCGACGATGCCGAGCAGGCCGAGCATCGCGGCATCGGCCCAACTCGGCGTGACCCAGCCGAAGGGCAGCAGCACGATGCCCATCAGCAGGGCGCCCAGCGTCTGCCAGGCGACGAGGGTCACATCGGGGGTGCCGCGCAGATAGCGTCCGGCGATCATCATCCCCGCGAAGAGGACACTGCCCAGCAGCGCGAGAAGCGCCGGCATCGACAGGCTCGCGCCCGTGGGATTGAGCGCGATCGCGACGCCGACAAAGCCCGCCGCAATGGCGAACCAGCGCCCGGCATCGACACGCTCGCCCAGCAACAGCACGGCCAGCAGTGCCGACCAGACGGGTGCGGCGAGCCAGAGCGTCATCGTGTCGGCGAGCGGCAGATAGGAGACGGCGAGGTAGAACAGCGCGACCTCGCCCGAGCCGAGCGCCACGCGCAGGACCTGCAGGCCGGGACGCTCGGGCCGCAGCGTCCGCATCAGGCCCTGGCGGATGACGAAGGGCGCAAGCACGGCCAGGCCGGCGGCGCTGCGCAGCAGCAGCACCTGGCCGACCGTGTAGGTCGCGACGAGCCATTTCCCCATGACGTCATTGAGGGAAAACATCAGGATGCCCAGCAGCATCATGCCGATGCCGGCGAGGGTGGCGTTGCGGGTGGACATGCGGAACGGCTTGCCGTGTCGGAGGATCGGTCGGGAAAGCATCGCTTTGACGGAGCATGCGGCTGCAGGCAAGCGCCGTGGTTGCGGGCGAGGCAGACGCAAAGCGCCGCACAATATTTTTGTATTGACTTAATTAAGCGAATTCGGAATTATAGGCCCATGGACGCCTTCACCGCGCTCGCCGACCCGACCCGCCGCCGCATCGTCGAGATGCTGGCGGAGGGGGAACTGTCGGCCGGGGAGATCGGGGAGCGGTTCACGCTGTCGGCACCGGCGATCTCGCAGCATCTCAAGGCGCTGCGCGAGGCCGGGCTGGTCCGGGTCACGGTCGCAGGCCAGCGGCGCATCTATGCGCTGGATCCCGACGGCATCGACGGCTTCGAGCAATGGGTCCGGCGCGTGCGCGCCTTCTGGCCCGACAGGCTGGCGGCCCTCGAGGCCGCGCTACGAAAGCCCGATCCGGGCGAGGAGGCGTGATGCAGACGCAGGCACGGCAGGCCGACACAAAGGCCTATGGCGAGGTTCTGGAGAGCGGGGCGGTGCGCTTCGAGCGGCTGCTGCCGGGGCCGATCGAGCGGGTCTGGGCCTATCTGGTCGAGGACGGCAAGCGCGCGACCTGGTTCTGCGGCGGCGAGACGGAAGCCCGCGCCGGCGGCCGGATCGACCTCGTCTTCAAGCATTCCCGCATCACCGACGAGGTGCCGCCCGAGGGCCATCGCAAGATGAACGACGAAGGCGCGCTGATGAGCGGCACCGTCACGGTCTACGAACCGCCGCACCGGCTGGCCTTCACCTGGGCCGGGATGGGCGATCCCGATTCCGACGTCGAGATCGAGCTGACGCCGGTGGGTGACGGGGTCCGGCTCGTGCTGATCCACCGCCGGCTGGCGACCAAGTCGCGCATGGCGATGGTCTCCAGCGGCTGGCACCTGCATCTCGGCTTGCTCGAGGACCAGCTGCTGGGGCAGGCCCCGCGGCCCTTCTGGTCCGCGCATGAGCCGCTGATGGCGGAGTATGCGCAGAGGCAGGAGAACGTGGCCCTCTGAGCGGTCTTCGGCGGCGCGCGCGCGGGATCGGGCTCAGCCGGCCGCCCGCATCGCCTCGCCGCCTGGCGTCGCCGCCTCACCCGGATCAAGGGTCCCGAGCGCCAGCATGGTGCGCAGCAGTGCGGTCTGCAGCCCTGTCAGGTCGGCGTCGCGGCCCGAGCGGATCGCGGCTTCGGCTGCTCTCGAGTCCGCCTCGAATGCGCTGAAGCCAAGCGTGCCGGCGATGCCCTTCAGCGTATGCAGTTCGCGCAGGGCGATGTCGGGTTCTCCGGCTTGCAGCGCCCTGGCCGCCTCGGCCGTCGAGCGGGTCGCATCGGGCCAGAACTGGCTCGTCAGTTCGTCGAGCAGATCGGCGCCGATCTCGCGCGCCAGCTCGGCCCGCACTTCCTGGTCGACGAGCATGACGCCGTCGTCGACAGGGAGGTGACCGAGATGCGCCGAGGCCGGCAGCGTCATGGCGGCCCGTGCGCCCTGCGGCAGCCATTTCGCCAGAATGCCCGTCATCTTCGCGCGGCTGATCGGCTTGGCGACGAAGTCGTTCATCCCTGCTTCCAGGCAGGCCTCCCGGTCGCTGGCGAAGGCATTGGCGGTCAGCCCGACGATCGGAAGATCGTGCAGCCCCTGCTGCCGGATGGCGCGGGTGGCTTCGAGCCCGCTCATCAGCGGCATCTGCATGTCCATCAGGATGAGATCATAGGTCGTCGCTCCCGCCAGATGGGCGGCGATCCGGCCATCGGGTGCGTGATCGACCTGGAGGCCGAGGCGCTGCAGCATTTCGCTGGCGACGGCGAAGTTGACCGGGTTGTCTTCGGCGACGAGCACGCGGCCGGCGAAGCGGTCCGGCGTGGCGGCGGCCAGAGCGAGGTCCGCCTTCGCCTTGGGCTCCGAGACGGGGCCGACCGGCAGGGTAAACCAGAAGCGCGTGCCACGCCCCTCGCGCGAGGCGACGCCGATCTCGCCGCCGAGCGACCCGATCAGCCGCCGGCAGATCGCCAGGCCCAGGCCGCTGCCGCCGAAGCGGCGATTGATCGTGACGTCGAGTTGGCTGAAGTCCTGGAACAGGCGCTCGCGCGCCGCTTCGGGGATGCCGATGCCGGTGTCCTCGACCTCGACGCGCAGCCGGTTGCCGGCTTCGAGGCTGCAGACCAGCCTGACCCAGCCGGTGTCGGTGAACTTCACGGCATTGCCGACGAGGTTGAACAGAAGCTGGCGCAGGCGCGTCGGATCCGTCGTGATCATGGCGGGCGGGTGCTCGACCTGCAGCGTGATGCCTTTGTCCTCTGCGCGCCGGCCCATCACATTGGCGACGGCTGAGCAGACCTCGCCGAGATCGAAAGGCCGAATCTCGAAATCGACCGCGCCGGATTCCAGCTTGGAGTAGTCGAGGATGTCGTCGATCAGCGCCAGCAGCGTGTCGCTGCAATCGCCGATGACGCCGAGCCTTTTGCGCTGGGTCGGGTCCATGGCCGATTCCCGCATGATGTCGACCATGCCGATGATGCCGTTCAGCGGGGTGCGGATCTCGTGGCTCATCGTCGCCAGGAAGATCGACTTGGCGCGGGCGCCAGCCTCGGCGCGCTTGGCCGCTTTGGCGTTCTGGATACTGAGCTTCTCGAAGCGGCGCCGGGCGATCCGGATATGGTAGAGCTGGACGCCGAGATACATCACGATCAGCGCGAGCGAGGCGATCAGGGCCGTCATCGCGCCGCCCAGTTGCTGGTAGGCCGCCGCCAGCTCGGCGCGATCCTGCACCCGGATGCGGGACTGCGCGAGGTTGGTGGTGTTGAGGAGCCGCTCCGTGACCTGCGTCAGCGGCACGAGTTCGCCCAGCAAGGCGTCCACGCGCTCGGTCTGCAGGTCGGACCGCTCCAGCGCATCGACCAGAGGGGCGATCCGCTGGATCCGCTGGCTCGCGTCCTCCGCCAGCATGATGATGTCGGCATCCTGCCCGAACTTGCTGCGGTAATGGTCGCTCGTGAGCACCGTCCTGCGGCTGTAGAGGATGTCGTAGCGAAGCGTGACGTCGGCGCGCCGTGCCGCCGTGAACCCCTCCTTCAGGTCACGCGCGACGGCGCCGAGCTTCTTGACCTCGCGATCGAGCTGATAGGCCGCCCAGACGACGTCCTCGCGGACGCTCTCCTCGGTCGCCCGATGGCGGGCGCCGAGCGCGGAGAAGGTCGCGATGACGACCACGCCCAGCAGAAGGCTGACCCCGAGCAGGGCCAGGATGCCGAGATTGTTCAGCCGGTTCGGGTTGGGGCGCTTTTCCATGCCCGTGCGTGTCTCTCCAGCTCGCGTTTCAGCGCACCTCGATCGTCTTGACCTGCCAGGCGGAGCGGCCGAAATAGAGCTCGTTGTAGAGCGAGGGCTCTTCGTCGAAGGGGTAGATCACGAAGATCGGCCCCTTTTCGCGCACCGAGATCGGCTTGCCGTTGATCTTGGTGGCGAGGATCACCGGCCATTTGCGGAGATCGGCGAGCGGGATCTCGACGGCATAGTCGTTGAGGGCCGTCACCTTCAGGACGGTGCCGCTCGCGCCCACCAGATCCAGCAGCGCCGCGCCGAGCGGCCCCTCGAACTCCGTCTTCTGCGGATACCAGGGCGTGCTCGCCGTGGTCGTGCGCTTGGGCAGGGCCTCCAGCATCGCGGCGTCGAAGGTGGCGCCGTCGGCCGCGTTGCGGTTGGCGATCTTGCCGGTGACTGTGAGGATCACCGGCCCCTTGGGCGCGGCGATCTCGGCGGCGGTGGCGAAGCCGGCCAATCCGAGCCAGGCGATGCAGAGAAGAGCGAGACGGGTCAGCATGGTTGCGGCTCCTGCCGATGAGGGCTGTTCAACTGGCGAGCGCGATCGGGGGTGCCAGCGGATCGGATGTGGCGTTGATCAGGGCGAGAATCTGGTTCCAGCGGGCTTCGAAGGCGGCGACGCAGGCCGGGTCGAAATGGCGGCCGGATCCCGCGAGGATGAACTGGCGGGCGTCTTCCGGCGGCCGGCCGGGTCGGTAGATGCGATTGGCGCAGAGGGCCTCGAAGACATCCGCCACGGCGGCGATGCGCCCCTCGATCGGGATGTCCTTTCCGGCGAGGCCGCGCGGATAACCCTTGCCGTCCCAGCGCTCGTGATGGGTGCTGGCGATCCGCTCGGCGCATCGCATCAGGGCCGAGCGGCCATCGGCGAGGATGGCCTCGCCGATCGAGACATGGGTGCGCATCACCGCCATCTCCTCGTTGGTGAGGCGGCCCGGCTTCTGCAGGATGAAATCGGGGATGCCGATCTTGCCGACATCATGCATCGGGGCGGCGGCGTGGATGGTCTCGCACTGCTCGGCATCGAGGCCGAGCCCTTCGGCGATGATGCGGCAGAGCGCAGCCATCCGCGCGACATGGTCGCCGGTGTGGCCGTCGCGGCAGTCGATCGCCCGGGACAGCCGCCGCGCCATGTCGCGCTGGCTGTCGACCAGATCCTGCGTCGCCTGGCGGACCTCCTTGGCGAGCCAGGCCGCCTTGTCGCGCATCGCCGTCTGGGCCTCGCGCAGGCCGAGCAGGTTCTGGACGCGCACGCGCAGTTCCACCGGCTCGATCGGCTTGCGCAGGAAATCGGTCGCGCCCGCATCGAGGGCGGCGATCCGCGTCTCGCGCTGCTCGGTGGTGGTGACCATGACGATGGGCTGGTCGCGGTGGTTCTGCAATTGCCGCAGTGCGCGGATGAAACTGACGCCGTCCATCTCGGGCATCAGGTAGTCGACCAGCACGAGGTCGAATTCGATGCTCGCCGCCGCCTCGAGCGCGTCGAGCGGGTTGGAGAAGACGGAGATGTGGTGGTCGCCGATATTGTTCACGACGCCCCGCAACACCATCAGATAGGTGCGGTTGTCGTCGACGATCATGATCTTCATGTGCCTGCCCCCGAGCGCGCGATCGGTCGCCTCGCGGACCCTGAGTCCATCGGGGCCGCGGGTCGCCGGCCGGCAGGCTCTTGGCGGGCGCCGTCCGAGGACAGCCAGCCGCCTGCTGCAGCCGTCCTAGCGCGGTCGGTTTAAAATTGTCTCAATCAGAACGTATAAATTCGCGTTCTTTCCCGCATGAAGAGTGTCCGTCAGTTCTGGTTCAACCAGACATCAGCGACTGATCGACATTCTTCTTGTGATCTTGGGGGCTGCCTTTGCGGCAGGATCGGCGTCCCGGACAGGCTTCAGCCCGTGGCGCGATGCGCCGGGCCCGGCGGCGTGGTCTGTCGTTGCTACAGGCTCGCGGCGGCGCGGGCGGCCTGGTCGTACTGGCCCGAGAGCGAGCGCATGGCGGCGGCGATTTCGGAGAGCCGCTTCGGGTCGACCCCGGTCGAGAGCACCGACTTCACCAGCAGTTGCTCGCGAATCTGGGCGTAGCGCCGGCAGGCCTCCTCGCCGGCGAGCGTGACCGTGACGGTCTTCTCCTTGCCCTTGCGGCCGGCCTTGAGCAGTTTCAGCCGTTCCAGCTTTTTCAGCGCGTAGTTCACGAGATGCGTGTCCTCGATGTTGAGGACGAGGCAGATGTCGGCCAGGCGCTTGGCCTTGCCGCGGTGATTGACGTTGTGCAGCACGAGCACGTCGAGCGGCGAGAGATCGGGCATCCCGGCCGCAGCCATGCAGCGCACCATCCAGCGCTGGAAGGCGTGGACCGTCATGTTCATCGCGAACTCGAACTCGGACAGAGCCGGCATCGCGCCCGCGGCCAGATGGCCGGAGGAGACGATGGGGCCGAGTTCGTCGGGCGGGGGCGGTGATTCTGGCATGGATGAAGCGCCCGTCATTCTCGGGCGGCGCCAGAGCGCCGGCCCGAGAAACTCTCGCGGGAGAGGGTCGGGCGAGGCCCGACCCTTGACGCGGCTCGTCACATCTTCTTGTAGGCGTCGACGATGGCCTGGCCGTCGGCGCCGGCCTTCTTCAGCCAGTCGGCGGTCAGCGTGTCGCCGGCCTTCTTGAAGCCGGCGGCGAGCGCGGGGCTCGGCGCCTGGACCTTCATGCCCTTGGCCTTGAGCTGGTCGAGATACCAGCCGGACTTCTCTTCCCACATCTTCCAGCCGCGCTCCTCGGCGGTGGCAGCGGCCTTCAGAATCGCGTCCTGCGTCGCCTTGTCGAGGCCGTTGAAGGCGGCCTTGTTGACGAAGGTGGCGTTCTTCGGGATCCAGGCCTGGGTGTCGTAGAAGTGGGTCAGCGACTCCCAGACCTTGGAATCATAGCCCGTTCCGCCCGAGGACATGAAGGAGTTGACGACGCCGGTCGCCAGCGCCTGCGGCAGTTCGGCCGCCTGGATGGTCACCGACTGCATGCCGAGCAGCTCGCCCAGCCGTGCCGTGCCGACATTGTAGGAGCGCCACTTGAGCCCCTTCATGTCGTCGATCGTGTTGATGTCCTTCTTGGTGTAGACGCCCTGCGGCGCCCAGGGGACCATGAACAGCAGCTTGACGCCCTGGCTGTCGAGCTTCTTCTCCACGGCGGCCTTCGAGGCGGCGTAGAGCTTCTTGGCCTCCGGGAAGGAGGTCGCCAGGAAGGGCACCACGTCGATGCCGAAGATCGGATCCTCGTTTTCGTGGATCGAGATCAGGACCTCGCCCATCTGCGCCTGGCCGCTCTGGACGGCGCGCTTGATCTCGGGCGCCTTGAACAGCGAGGCGCCGGGATGGACGGTGATCGCCAGCTTGCCGCCGGTCGCGGCTTCGACATCCTTGCCGAACTGGATGAGGTTCTCGCTGTGGGGGTTGTCGACCGGATAGGCGGCCGGGAGGTTCCACTTGGTCTGCGCCGCGGCGGGCGCCGCGAAGGCGAGCGCGCTCACGCCGAAGGCGAAGGCGGCGGCCGTGAAGATCCTGCGGTTGGTCATGGTGTCATTCCCTCTCTTGTTGATTGTGGGTTGCGGTCAGTCCGGGAAAGCGAGCTTGGGCAGATAGAGCACGATCTGTGGGAAGGTCGTGATGATGAAGACGGCGACGTTGAGCAGAATGAAGAACGGAAACGCCGCCTTCGCAACCGTCCAGGTGTCCTTGCCGCTCATGTTCTGCAGGACGAAGAGGTTGAAGCCCACCGGCGGGGTGATCTGCGCCATCTCGACATGGATGATCAGGTAGACGCCGAACCAGACGAGGTCGAAGCCGGCCTCCTTGACCATGGGCAGCACGATCACGGCCGTCAGCACGATCATCGAGATGCCGTCGATCAGGCAGCCCAGGATGATGTACATCACGGTCAGTGCCAGCACGAGCATATGCGGCGAGAGGGCCTGGCCCTTGACCCATTCGGCCAGCGCGGCGGGAATGCCGGTATAGGCCATGGCCGCCGTGCAGAAGGCCGCGCCCGCCAGGATCAGCATGATCATGCAGGTCAGGCGCGTCGCGCTCATGATGCTCTCGTAGAGCGTCTTCCAGGTCAGCGTGCCGCTCCACCAGGCCAGGAACAGCGCTCCGCTGACGCCCCAGGCGGCGCATTCGGTCGCCGTGGCGAAGCCGAGCACGAGCGCGAGGAACACCGCCGCGATCAGCAGCAGGCAGGGCGCGAGCTTGGCCGACTGCTTCAGCTTCTGGAGGAAGGGCAGGGACGGGTCACGCGGCGGCGTCTGGTCCGGGTTGAGCAGCGACCAGATGATGACGTAGCCCATATAGAGCGCCATCACGAGCAGGCCGGGCAGGAAGCCTCCGAGGAAGACCTGCAGCACCGAGACGTTGGCGGTGACGGCGTAGACCACCATCGGGATCGAGGGCGGGATCAGCAGGCCGAGCGTGCCCGAGCCGGCGAGCGTGCCGAGGCTCAGCTTCTCGTTGTAGCCGCGCTTCCTCAGCTCCGGCAGCGAGATCTTGCCGATCGTCGCCACTGTGGCGGCCGAGGAGCCCGAAACGGCGGCGAAGATGCCGCAGCCGATGATGTTGGTGTGGATCAGCCGGCCGGGCAGCCATTGCAGCCAGGGCGACAGGCCCTGGAACATCTGCTCGGACAGCCGCGTCCTGAACAGGATTTCGCCCATCCAGATGAAGAGCGGCAATGCTGCCAGCGTCCAGGAGCTGGCGCTGCTCCAGACGGTGGTGGCCAGCACCTGGCCGATCGGGATGTCGGTGACCAGCACCATGGCGAGCAGGCCGACGAGGCCGAGGCCAACGGAAATCCAGACGCCGCTGCCGAGAATGACGACGAGGAAGCCGAGCAGGATGAGGGCGAGAACGGGCAGGGACATCAGACGCCTCCCCCTTGGGCGATGCGCTCGATCAGTTCCTCGGCCGTCTTCGGCGGCTCCGGCTCATAGGTCGGACGTCCGCCGCGCGCGACGATGACGAACTCGTCGAGGATGGCGATGAGCAGGATGGCGAGCCCGATGACGAGCCCGAGCTGGGGAATCCAGAGCGGGACGGCGACGACACCGGTCGACATGTCGAAATACTGCCAGGAATCATGGGCGAGCTTGCCGGCCTGGAAGGTGAAGTAGCCGATGAACAGCGCCGCGGTACCCAGCGAGAACAACTCGGCGGCCCGCCGCTTGGGGCCGTGCAGCCGCTCGATCAGCAGGCCGACGCGGATCATCTCGCCGCGCTTGAAGGTGTGGGCGAGGCCGAGAAACGCCATGGCCACCAGGGCCCAACCGGTGAAATCGTCGCCCGACGGTACGTTGAAGTTGATCTCGCGGCCGACGGAGAGCAGCATCATCAGCGCGAAGATCACGACGAGGAAGACGCCGGCGGCGTAACCCGCGCCGAGGTAAAGGCCATCGAGCAGGCGCCTCGTCATGAGCGCGGCTCCTGCGGGCGGGCGCCTGCCGCGCCTGCGGTTGTCAGGACTGTTCCGGTCATAGCATCCTCCGCGTCGCGACCGTCCGGCCCCTCGCCATGTTCCGGTCACAATTGCGATCGTATCGCCCGAATCCGTCTTGTCAACGAGACATCGACAAATTATCGATGAAATGTCATCGACGCCGATCTGGCGTTCAGGGAGAGGATGTCGGGGATGTCGTTTTCGCGTTGGGACTTCTGGATCGACCGGGGCGGCACCTTCACCGATGTGATCGGCCGCGATCCCTCAGGCAAACTTCACGCCAGAAAGCTCCTGTCCGAAAATCCGGGCGCCTATCGCGACGCGGCAGTGCAGGGAATTCGCGACCATCTCGGACTAAAGACCGGCGAGGCGATTCCGGCCGGGCTGGTCGGCGAGGTCCGCATGGGCACGACGGTGGCGACCAATGCGCTGCTCGAGCGCAAGGGCGACCGGACGCTGTTGGTCACGACGAAGGGTTTCCGCGACGCGCTGCGCATCGGCTACCAGGCGCGGCCCGACATCTTCGCCAAGGAGATCATCAAGCCCGAGCAGCTCTACGAGGCGGTGGTCGAGATCGACGAGCGCGTGCTGGCCGATGGTGTGGTCGAGCAGGCGCCCGACGAGGCGGCGATCCGCACCGCACTGCAGGCGCAGTTCGATGCCGGCTTCCGCGCGGTGGCGATCGCCTTCATGCACGCCTATCGCTATCCGGCGCATGAGCAGGTCGCGGCCAGGATCGCCCGCGAGATCGGCTTCCCGCAGGTCTCGGTCAGCCATGAGGTCTCGCCGCTGATCAAGCTGGTCGGCCGCGGCGACACCACCGTGGTCGATGCCTATCTCTCGCCGATCCTCGGCCGCTATGTGCAGCAGGTTTCGGAGGAACTCGACATTGCCCGCACCGGCGCGCGGCTGATGTTCATGATGTCCTCGGGGGGCCTGACCGCCGCCGAACTCTTCCAGGGCAAGGATGCGATCCTGTCCGGCCCCGCCGGCGGCGTCGTCGGCCTGGCCGAGACAGGCCGCTCGGCCGGCTTCGACAAGGTCATCGGCTTCGACATGGGCGGCACCTCGACCGATGTCGCCCATTTCGACGGCGAGTATGAGCGCGCCTTCGAGACGGAGGTCGCGGGCGTTCGGATGCGCGCGCCGATGATGCTGATCCACACGGTCGCGGCCGGTGGCGGCTCGATCCTGCATTATGACGGCGCCCGCTTCCGCGTCGGCCCCGATTCCGCCGGCGCCAATCCGGGGCCGGCCGCCTATCGCCGCGGCGGGCCGCTCGCGGTGACCGACGCGAACGTCATGGTCGGCAAGCTGATCCCCGACTATTTCCCGCCGATCTTCGGCGAGAAGCGCGATCAGCCGCTCGATGTCGAGGCGGTGAAGGCGAAGTTCGTGGCGCTCGCGGCGGAGGTCGGCGACGGCCGCTCGCCTGAGCAGGTCGCCGACGGCTTCATCCAGATCGCGGTCGCCAACATGGCGGAGGCGATCAAGAAGATCTCGGTCCAGCGCGGCTACGATATCACGCGCTATGCGCTGAACTCCTTCGGCGGCGCCGGCGGGCAGCATGCCTGTCTCGTGGCGGATGCGCTGGGCATCAAGACCGTGCTGCTGCACCCGTTCTCCGGCCTGCTCTCGGCCTATGGCATGGGGCTCGCCGAGATCCGCGCGACGCGGACGGCCGCACTCGACGTAGCCCTAGATGGCGGCGCCCAGGCGGCGGTCGAGGCCGCTGCGGCCGGGCTCGCAGCCGAGACCCGAGCCGAGGTGTCGGGCCAGGGCGTGCCCGACGGCGACATCGCGATCCTGACCCGCGCCCATGTCCGCTATGCCGGCACCGACACCGCCATCGCGGTGGCGGCCGGCACGCCCGAAGCCATGAAGGCGGCGTTCCAGGCGGCGCACAAGGCCCGCTTCGGCTTCATGGACGAGACCAAGGCGCTGGTGATCGAGGCGGTCGAGGTCGAAGCGATCGGTGGCGGTGCCAAGTTCGAGGAGGCTTCCGCGCCTGAAATCGCGGGCGAGCCCGCCGTGGCGGAGACGACGCGCGTCTTCTCCAGGGGGCAGTGGCACGAGGCGAGGATCGTCCGGCGCGAGGCGATGCAGCCCGGCCAGGGCGTCTCGGGGCCGGCCATCATCATCGAGCCGAACCGGACCGTCGTGGTCGAGGAGGGCTGGAGCGCCAGGCTCACCGCCAAGGACCATCTCGTGCTGGTGCGCTCCAAGGCGCTCGTCCAGAACGCCGCGATCGGCACCCGGGCCGATCCGGTGATGCTCGAGATCTTCAACAACCTGTTCATGTCGATCGCCGAGCAGATGGGCGTGACGCTGCAGAACACCGCCTATTCGGTGAACATCAAGGAGCGGCTCGACTTCTCCTGCGCGGTCTTCGACCAGAGCGCGGCGCTGGTGGCCAACGCCCCGCACATGCCGGTGCATCTGGGCTCGATGGACAAGTCGGTCGAGACTGTCATCAAGAACAACCCGGTCATCAAGCCGGGCGACGTCTACTGCCTTAACGCGCCCTATAATGGCGGCACGCATCTGCCCGACATCACCGTCTGCACGCCGGTCTTCGACGAGGCGGAGCAGCAGATCCTGTTCTGGGTCGCCAGCCGCGGCCACCATGCCGATGTCGGCGGCACCGCGCCGGGCTCGATGTCGCCGCTGGCCACCGTGATCGAGGAGGAAGGCGTCTATATCGACAACTTCAAGATCGTCGATCAGGGCCGCTTCTGCGAGGACGAACTGGTCGCGATCCTGACCGGCGCGCGCTATCCGGTGCGCAACGTCGTGCAGAACGTCAACGACCTGAAGGCGCAGATCGCGGCCAACGCCAAGGGCGTCGCCGAGCTGAAGAAGATGATCGCCTCCTTTGGGCTCGACGTGGTGCAGGCCTATATGGGCCATGTCCAGGACAATGCGGCCGAGAGCGTCGCGCGCCTGCTGACCAAGCTGCACGATGCCGAGTTCACCTATCCGATGGACCAGGGCTGCGCGATCAAGGTCAGGATCAGCATCGACCGCGACAAGCGCGAGGCCACCGTCGACTTCACCGGCACCTCGCCGCAGCGGCCCGACAACTTCAACGCGCCGGCGCCGGTGACGCGGGCCGCCGTGCTCTATGTCTTCCGCGTCATGGTCGACGATGCGATCCCGATGAATGCCGGGTGCCTGCGGCCGATCAGGATCGTCATCCCGGAAGGTTCGATGCTCTCGCCGCGCTATCCGGCCGCGGTCGTGGCGGGCAATGTCGAGGTCTCCCAGGCCGTGACGAACACCCTGTTCGGGGCGCTGGAGGCGATGTCGTCCTCTCAAGGGACGATGAACAACCTCACCTTCGGCAATGACGAATACCAGTATTACGAGACGATCTGCTCGGGCTCCCCGGCCGGGCCGGGCTTCCACGGCACGTCGGGCGTGCATGTGCACATGACGAACTCGCGCCTGACCGATCCGGAGATCCTGGAGACGCGCTTTCCGGTGGTGCTGGAGGATTTCCACATCCGCGCCGGCTCGGGTGGGCGTGGCGAGTGGAACGCCGGCGACGGCACCAGCCGCACGATCCGCTTCCGCAAGACAATGGACTGCGCGATCCTCGCCTCGCATCGCAAGGTCCGTCCCTTCGGCGTCAAGGGGGGCGAGCCGGGGCAACTCGGCAAGACGATGGTGCGGCGGCTGTCGGGCGCGGTCGAGGAGCTCAAGCCTTGCGACCAGACCCTGCTCCAGGCCGGCGAGGCGGTGACGGTGATCACGCCGACGGCGGGGGGCTACGGCAAGCCGAAGGGGTGAGGATGAGAGGCACGTCATTCTCGGGTCAAGCCCGAGCATGACGGCCACGCTTTCGCCGCTCTGGAAAGGTTGCCGCCACCGGCTAAGGTCTGACCGAGAGTACGGAGCCAACCCATGCCCCAGACCTGGATGATCACCGGCGCCAATCGCGGCATCGGGCTCGCGCTGACGATGGAATTGCTGCGGCGGGGCGATCATGTCGTGGCGGCGGCGCGCAATCCCTGGGGTGGGGCGCTGGCGGAACTGTCGGCCGCGCATCCGGCCGCGCTGGTGCCGCTCGAACTCGACGTGACCTCGGACGAGAGCGTCGCGGCGGCACAGGCAACGCTCGACGGGCGGCCGATCGACGTCCTCGTCAACAATGCCGGCATCCATGGGCCGCGCGGCACCGAGAGCGCGCTCGCGATGGATTTCGATGTCTGGCGCGAGGTCTTCGAGGTCAATGTCTACGGGCCGCTGCGCGTGGCGCAGGGCCTCCTGCCGAACATCGAGGCCGGGCAGGGCCGCAAGATCGCCACCATCACCAGCCGCATGGGCTCGATCGGGCTGAACCCCTCCGGTTCGCTGGCCTATCGCTCCTCCAAGGCGGCGGTGAACATGACGATGGTGGTGTTCGGCAATGCGGTGTGCGAGCGCGGCATCGCGCAGCTCCTGTTCCATCCCGGCTGGGTGCGCACCGACATGGGCGGCGGCGGCGCCGATATCGCGCCCTCGGAGAGTGCGGCCGGGCTCATCGCCACGATCGATGCGTCGGGGATGGCTGAGACCAACAGCTTCCGCACCTGGCAGGGCGAGACGATTCCCTGGTGACCGTCCGGGCCTGAAGGGCGCAGCCCGTCCGGTTCCCGGGCGAGGAGGCTGGACCAGGCCCCGCCTCTGCAGCACTGTGCGAGCGTAAGCGCCCGGTCAGTGGCGCGATTGAAGCCGATCGGCTCTGGAGGGAACGGTATGTCGGATCTCGCGGGACTATTCGACGTCGAGATGCTCAAGGCGAAGCTCTACTCGGCGGTGCTCTCGGACGTGCTGGACCAGCTGGGCTCGCCAAATCAGGCCCTGAAGCCCTTTGTCAGGCCGCTCGACGAGGCCAGCATCCTGTGCGGCTTCGCCCGCACCGGCCTCTACATGAAGCGCTATCACTTTCCCGAAGGCCATAATCCCTATGCCCTCGAAATGGACCTCATCGACAGTCTCGCACCGGGCGAGATCGCCGTGCTGGCGTGCGATGGTCCGACGGACCGGATCGCGCCCTGGGGTGAGCTGCTGACCACGGCCTCGATGGTCCGGGGCGCGGCCGGCTGCCTGACCGATGGTCTGGTGCGTGATGTGCGTCGCATCCGGGAGCTGAACTTTCCGCTCTTCCACGGTGGCATTGGCCCGCTCGACACCAAGGGCCGGGCTGAGATGATGGCCAAGGACGAGCCGGTCGAAGTCGCCGGCGCGCGGGTCGAACCGGGCGATTTCATCTTCGGCGATGCCGATGGGGTCGTCGTGGTGCCCAAGCGCCTGTTTCGGGAGGCGGTGACGCTCGCACTCTCCAAGATCGAGGCGGAGGACACGACGCGCGACGAACTGCTGGCCGGAGCGAGCCTGCGCGCGGTTTTCGAGCGCCACGGCGTGCTCTAGCCGGGGCGCCACATGCGTCTCGATAACCGGCTAATCTCTTGATTTGATTGATTTTGCCGGTGCCGTTAACGGCTTGTTGTCTCGCACCTGCGAGAGAGGCGCCAGCCTTTGCGATGGTGGCCTGCGACGATGCCTAGACTGGGACTGACGGCCAAGATCACCCTGCTCTTCGCGCTCCTGAGCGTCGCGAGCGCTCTCGGCCTGGTCAGTGCGGTGCGGGGGTTCGACGCCGTCCGGCAGATCGACAAGGAGGGTCTCGAGAAGCTCGAGCTCGCCAACCGCGCGGCGCTGCTGACCAACCGTGTCACCTACGCCTCGCTGCTCAGCCGGTTCGAAGTGGGGGCGACCGGCCGGGAGATCGAAGCCGTGCTCGATGAACTCGACGGCGCGATCGGGCTGGTCGATTCCGCGCGGGCGAGCCTGATGTCGTCACTGCCGGCCGCGATGCGGGAGGCCAATCCGACGCTCGATCCCAGCCTGAAGACCTTCATGTCCTTTCAGCGCGACATCGTCGAGATCGGGCGGAGCATCTCCGTCCAGGCGGCGCTGGTCGAGGCCGGGGCCGATGCCGCGCGGGAGAATGTCCGCCAGATCATCGCGACCACCTCTGCGATGCGCGACGAGCTCGGGCAGATGGCTCGCGACGCCACGAGGAGAGCCGCCGATCTCTCCGATACCGTCCGCGTCCGAACCATCGTGACCGCGCTGCTGCTGCCGCTCGCCGGCGGGCTTGCCGCGTTCCTGCTGCTCGGCGCGCATCTGACCCGGCCGCTGCGCGACCTGATGGCGGCGATCGCGCGGGCCAGCACCTCGAACACGCTGATCGAGGTGCCCCACCAGGGCCGGGCGGACGAGATCGGGCAGCTTGCCCGGACGGTCCGGGCCCTGAGCGAGGTTCGCGCCACGCTGGTGACGCGCGAGGCCGAGGCCGATCTCGCCCAGCAGACCCGCCAGGCGCGGACGCGGGAACTGCATCGGATCGCCGATGACTTCGAGCAGCGGCTCGGCAGGCTGCTCGCGGAGATCGCAGGTTCGAGCGAGGTCCTCCGCGTCGCGCTGCAGGATTCGGCGGTGCGGGTGCATCAGGTGTCGCGCAGTGCCGAGACCGCCGCATCGTCGGTCAGCGGTGCCGGCGCGGACGCTCAGGCCAGCACCGAGGCCGCGCTGCGGCTGGAACAGGTGATCGGGCAGATCAACGCGGAAGTCCGCCGGGTCTCGATGATGGCGACCGGCGCCAACGAGGAGGCCGCCGGGACCCGCGCGCTCGTCGAGCGCCTGACCGACAACGCCGCCCAGATTCGCGATGTCGTCGGGATGATCGAGGCGATCGCGCGCCAGACCAACCTGCTGGCCCTGAACGCCACCATCGAGGCGGCCCGCGCCGGGGCCCATGGCCGCGGCTTTGCCGTCGTGGCGAACGAGGTCAAGGCGCTGGCGGGGCAGACGGCGGTGGCGACGGGGCAGATCGTTGGCCGGATCTCGCTGGTCAACGAGGCGCTGTCGCATGCGGCCGGCGCGATCTCGGCGATTGCGGCCAGCGTCGGCGCGGTCGAGCAGACCAGTGCCGAGATCTCGACCATGGTCGGGTCGCAGACCGCGTTGCTCGGTTCGCTCGGGGAGACCGTCGCGCGCATCTCGGAGGTCACGGGGACGGCGGCCGGCGCGATGTCGGAGATCGCCATCGCCAACGCGCAGAGCGTGGCCCAGGCCGATATGGGCGCGGCGAGTGCCGGGGCGCTGGACGAGCGCATCGGCAGCTTGCAGCGCGAGGCGCTGGATTTCGTCCGCCGCCTGCGTGCGGCCTGAGTGGCAGGCGCCTTCGCGCTTGCCATCGCGGTGCGACTCGTCCCCATCTGCGGCATGATTTCCCTTTGCCGCATCGCCACATGAGCTGGTCCCCGCAACAGGATGCCGCGCTGAGCGCGGTCGCGCGCTGGCTGCAGGCCGGCGAGCCGCAGCTCTTCCGCCTGTTCGGCTATGCCGGCACGGGCAAGACCACGCTGGCGCGCCACATCGCCGAGGCCGTCGACGGCGAGGTCGCCTTTGCCGCCTTCACCGGCAAGGCCGCGCTCGTGCTGCGCAACAAGGGCTGCGTCGGCGCGCAGACGATCCATTCGCTGATCTACCGCTCGCGCGGCGTCGACGAGGAGAGCCCGACCTTCGTGCTCAACCGCGAGAGCGCCGCGGCCAAGGCCAAGCTGATCATCATCGACGAATGCTCGATGGTGGACGAGGATCTCGGCCGCGACCTGCTCTCCTTCGGCACGCCGGTGCTGGTGCTGGGCGATCCCGCGCAGCTTCCTCCCGTCAAGGGCGGCGGCTTCTTCACCGAGGTCGAGCCCGACATCATGCTGACCGAGGTCCACCGCCAGGCGGCCGACAACCCGATCGTGCGGATGTCGATGACGATCCGCGAGGGCGGGCGGCTGGATGTCGGCGATTACGGCAAGAGCCGCGTGATCCGGCGCAGCGAGGTCGACCCGCAGCTGGTGATGAGTGCCGACCAGGTCCTCGTCGGCCTGAACAAGACGCGGCGCAACTACAATGCCCGCATGCGCCAGATCATGGGCCGCACCGAGACCGTGCCGGTGGCCGGCGAGAAGCTGGTCTGCCTGCGTAACGACAAGAGCAAGGGCTTGCTCAATGGCGGCTCCTGGATCGTGCAGGAGCTCAAGACCTCGAAGAAGGGCCTCGTCACCATGCGGGTGACGCCGGAGGACGACCCCAACGCCAAGCCGGTCAAGGTCTCCGTGCTGCCGAACTTCTTCGACGGCACGGAGGAGGAGATCCCCTGGGAGCTGCGCAAGCACACCGACGAGTTCACCTTCGGCTACGCGCTCACCGTCCACAAGGCGCAGGGCTCGCAGTGGAACGACATCGTGCTCTTCGACGAGAGCTTCGCCTTCCGGGAACACCGGGCGCGGTGGCTTTATACGGGGCTGACGCGGGCGGCTGAGACGATCACGGTGGTGGTTTGAGGGGCGCGCATGCGAGAGCCAGATCTTCAACTCGATCATTGGCATCTGCTTGACGGTGAGGACTATCATCGGATGGCACCGACGACGTTCACGATTCCGAATGCCATTGCGCGGAACAGTCTTCAGCCGGGAGATTTCGCCAAGCTGATGTTCGAGATCAGACGCGGCGAGGACGATCTCGTCGTCGAACGCATGTGGGTTTTGGTCACTGCGCGATGCGAGTTCGGCTATGTCGGCATCCTCGACAATGATCCGCGGGAAATCGCTGAGAATGACGAGCTGTGGTCTGGCACCGAGCTGCCGTTCAAAAGCCGCCACGTCATCGCCATTCAACCGCGCGACGCCGCATCCGTCGCGCTGGCGCTAAAGGGCCCGCGTCGGCGCTGGTCCTGATCGTCTATAGGTCACGCCCTGTCGGGGGCTCCGGACGCATCCTTCAAGACGCTATCCTAATGAATTGGCTCGTCAGCATGAGCGCTGAATGACGTTCTGGGTCGGGCTCTGACACGGTTACCTTGCCACGTGGGGCAGGCCGGGATGTCGCCTGCAACGGCTCCCCTCACAACGCCTGCGACGTCGTTCCCTTCGCGACGATCGGCCCGGTCGGGCGGCCCGTCGGCGAGCCGGTGGCCGGTTCGATCGTGATTTCGAAGAGTTGATCCTTGCCGAGCGGCAGTTGGTCGAGGCGCAGCGGCGTGGTGCGGGCGCGGTCGATCAGGCCGACCGAGCGCGGGCCCACCGTGCGGTCCCAGAGCGTCCAGATCTCCAGCGCCATGCCCGCGGGCACCGCGATGTTCTGCAGCGGCACCATCTCGACGCGGCCATCGCGATAGGTGTTGACGACGGCCGCCGCGACATTGGCGTCCGTCAGCAGCACGGCGACCATCAGCGGCTGGCGCTTGGCTCGGTCGAGCGCGCCGTTCAGGCCGATGGCGAGCAGGATCGCGGCGAGCGCGCCGGCCAACGCTGCGCCGCGCCAGACGAACAGGCTGTTCCACCAGTCCGCGAGTTTGCCACCGGCCTTCACTGCCTTGGCGCGGCCGCGTTCGGCGGCGGGAAGGATGGCTGCGATCTCGGCCTCGATGCGGGCCCACAAGCCCGGCGAGGGCTGGATCGGCCTGGCCGTGGCGTCGATCGCGGCGAGATGGCCGCGCCAGCTTTCGACGCTCGCCGCCAGGGCCGGCTCGCGCGCGATGCGCTGTTCGAGCTGCTCGCGATCGGCCCCCTCGACGAGGCCGAGAACGTATTCGCCGGCGAGCGCATCGCGCTCCCGGGCGTTGTCGGGGGAGGGGCTCATCCGAGGCACTCCTTCAGGGCGATCAGCGAGCGCCGGATCCAGGATTTGACGCTGCCGATCGGCAGGCCGAGCCGGCCTGCGATCTCGCCATGGGTCAGGCCCTGGACGAAGGCGAGCAGCACGAGGCCGCGCCGCTGCGGCGGCAGCGTCTCCAGGCAGGCATGCAGCGCCCTGGCGTCGGACAGCTTCGACATCACGGTTTCCGGATCGTCCTCTTCGCTCGCCATCTCCTCCCCGAGGGGAGCCTCGCTCGTCTCCGTCCGCTTCTCGTCGCGCAGGATCGAGAGGGCGCGGTTGCGCAGGATCGCGTAGATCCAGGTCAGGCCGGCGCCGCGCTGCGGATCGAAGCGCGCGGCATGCCGCCAGATCAGGACGAAGGCATCCTGCACAGCCTCCTCGGCCAGGGCGCGACGCTTCAGCAGACGCTGGGCGACACCGATCATACGCGGCGACTCGGCATCGTAGATGCGCCGGAGCGCGGATTTATCTCCTGCGGCGCAGGCCAGCAGCGCCGCTTCGATCTCGCCCGCCTTCTGCGTCAACGCGAAGTCCCCCACCGTCTCCAGAACCCGGGCGGTCGCAGCACGGCACCCGGCTCCCAACGGGAGGATACGCCGACGGTTCCCCTCGGGATGCAAGGCTTCAGTATATTTTTCAGCCTGCATCCGCCGGCCGCCGGCCGCGATAGCCGCTGCGAGTGCCGCGGTTCCCAAGCGGTACCGCACCAGAACCCGGAGGACCCTGACATGACCAGAACCCTGCGCCTCGCGCTGACCGCCTCGACCCTTCTCGCGGCGTCGCTTTCCGCCTCGCTCTCCGCCCAGGCCGCGACGCTCGCCGCGCTCACCGGCGACGACACCCTGACCCTGATCGACACCGCCACGCAGAAGGCCGGCAAGTCGTTGAAGGTCACCGGCATCGCCGGCAAGATCGCCGGCATCGATGTCCGCCCCGCCGACGGCCTGCTCTATGCGCTGGCGACGGACGGCACGATCTACACCGTCGATGCCGCCGGCAAGGCGACGATGAAGTCGAAGATGGACACGGTGCTGGCGGCGGGCGCGATGGCGACCGTCGACTTCAACCCCGCCGCCGACCGCCTGCGCGTCATCGGCTCCGACGGCAGCAATCTCCGCGTCAATGTCGAGGACGGCAAGACCACCGTCGACGGCAAGCTGAAATTCGCCGAAACCGACATGCACAAGGGCGAGACGCCGATGGTCGTCGCCGGCGCCTATTCCAACTCGGTCAAGGGCACCAAGGAGACCGCGCTCTATGACATCGACGGCAAGATCGGCGCGCTGCTGAAGCAGGCGCCGCCGAATGACGGCGTGCTCGGCGCCATCGGCAAGCTCGGCGCGACGCCGAAGGCGATCGCCTTCGACATCGAGACCGCGGCTGATGGCAGCAATACGGGCTGGCTGGTCGCCGACGGCGCCCTGCACAAGGTCGATCTCGCCTCCGGCAAGGCGACGATGGTCGGCAAGATCGCCGGTCTGAGCGGCACGGTCCGCGACGTTGCGGTTCTGCCGGCCATGTGAAGACGGACGCTTTTTCCTGTCGTGACAACGCCGCCGCCCCGAACAGGGCGGCGGCTCATTTTTTGAGCCTATCGTCGTGTTTCGGGCTGCTACACGCCGTCTCTCCGACAAAGCCTCGCATTGTCCCGGTCGTCTTCTGGTTTTTGCCATGATTGAGGGGCTAGTCTGGAAACGCCAGACGAACCCGACCGGAGGCGACGCATGGCGAGCCCGAGTGTTTTGCGCAGCGAGAGCGTGGGGTTGCAGCGGTTCGGGCTGGGCTTCGGCCTCGGTCAGGCCCCTGAGATTCGCGGCACGGTGCGCGAACGCCTGCTCGCCGAGATCGCGCGGCGCAGGCTGCCGCAGCCGTCCGGGCTGCCCTATTCCGGCACGGCCGAGATCGGTGCGGCGCTCTACGCCTTCGAGGATGCCGAGCGGGCGGCGCGCGAGGCGAAGCCCCCTGCCGGCCAGCCGGTCGCGGCTGCGCCTGCCGTGCCAAACGGCCAGAACGCAATGGCGCCGCCGAAACCAGCCAACGAGCCTGCGTTGCCCTACCGGACCTATCGCGACGAGGTTTCGGCGCGGGTGCGGCTTGCGCTCGAGGCCGAGACCGGTTTCGGGGAACGGCTCGTCCAGTTCTGGTCGAACCATTTCTGCATCGGCGCCACCAAGAGCAACATGACGCGGATCATGGCCGGCGCCTATGAGCGCGAGGCGATCCGCCCGCATGTCTTCGGCCGCTTCGCGGACATGCTGGTCGCGGCCGAGAGCCACCCGGCCATGCTGGAATTCCTCGACAACCGGCTCTCGATCGGCCCGTCCTCACCGGCCGGCAAGCGGCGCGGGCGTGGGCTCAACGAAAACCTCGCCCGCGAGATTCTCGAACTGCACACGCTCGGCGTCTCCGGCGGCTATGCCCAGGTCGACGTCACCAATCTCGCGCGGATCATCACGGGCTGGACGGTGGTCGGCCGCGAGGCTGTGCTCGGCTTTCCCGGGTCCTTCGCCTTCAATGCCGGGCTGCACGAGCCGGGAGCGCCGGAGCTGCTCGGCAAGCCCTATGGCCAGCCGGGCAAGGAGAAGGGGCTGGCGGCGCTGACCGATCTCGCCCGCCATCCCGCCACCGCCGATTTCATCGCGATCAAGCTCGTCCGGCATTTCGTCGCCGACGAGCCGCCGCCGGCGCTGGTGCGCGAATTGTCGGCGGTGTTCAGGAAGACCGAGGGCGATCTCGCCGCGGTGTCGCGGGCGCTGATCGAATCCGACGTGGCCTGGAGCGCAGAGCCGACCAAGATCCGCTCGCCGCAGGAGTTCCTGCTGGCGGCCTTCCGCGCGCTCGGGCGCAAGGCCGAGTTCGGCCAGATCGTCGGGCCGCTCAACGCGATGGGCCAGCCCTTCTGGCAGCCTGCCGGCCCCAATGGCTATCCCGACGGCAACGAGGCCTGGGCCTCGCCCGAGGGGATCAAGACCCGCATCGACGTCGCGGCCGGCTGGGGGCGCCAGGCAGCGGCCAGCGTGCCCGATCCCCGCGCGCTGACCGACGACATCCTGGGGCCGCTGCTCTCGCCCGAGACGCGGCAGGCGGTGGCGCGTGCCGACAGCAAGCCGCAGGCGCTGGCGCTCATGCTGCTCTCGCCCGAATTCCAGCGGAGGTGAGTCCGATGGTGGATGACGACGATGATTGCGAACGGATGACGCCGTCGCGCCGCGCCGTGCTGGGTGCGGCCGGGGCGCTCTTCGCCTGGTCCTTCGTGCCGACATTCGCCTATGCGGCGGCGGGCGCCCGCGATCCGCGCTTCCTGCTGGTGGTGCTGCGCGGCGCGCTCGACGGCCTCTCCGCCGTCCCGCCGCTCGGCGACCCCGATTATGCGGGCCTGCGCGAGGGCATCGCGCTGACGAAGGACGGCCCCGATGCGGCGCTGCCGCTCGACGGCTTCTTTTATCTTCACCCCGCCATGCCGAACCTCGCCCGGCTCTATGCCTCCGGGCAGGCCTCGGTCGTGCATGCGGCGGCGACGGGCTATCGCGAGCGCTCGCATTTCGACGGGCAGGACGTGCTGGAGAGTGGCCAAGCCGGCCCCGGCAAGACCGAGAGCGGCTGGCTGAACCGGCTGATCGCCCATCTGCCGGCGGGGGAGGGCATCTCGCGCAAGGGCGTGCTCGGCGTCGGCGTGGTGCCGCCGCTGGTGGTGCGGGGCGAGGCGCCGGTGCTGGGCTGGGCGCCGCCGCGCATGGCCCGCGCCGGCTCCGATCTGATCCAGCGGCTGGAGGATCTCTACGGGCAGCGCGATCCGGGGCTAGCCCGTGCGCTCGCCCAGGCGAAGCTGACCGAGGAGATCGCCCGGCGTCAGGGCATGAGCAGCGAGGCGAGGGGGGGCGGCGGGCCCGACAGCACTGAGGGCATGAAGCGCATCGCCGAGGGCGCGGCGGCGCTCGTCGGCGCCGATGACGGGCCGCGCATCGCCGCGCTCGCCTTCGAGGGCTGGGACACGCATGCCAATGAAGGCGGGGCCAAGGGCCGGCTGGCGCAGCTGCTGGGCGGGCTCGACGGCGCGCTGGCGACCTTCGAGCAGGGCCTGAAGCCAGTCTGGAAGAACACGGTGGTGATGGTCGTCACCGAGTTCGGCCGCACCGCCCGGGTCAACGGCACCGTCGGCACCGATCACGGCACCGGCACGGTCGCCTTCCTCGTCGGCGGCGCCGTCAAGGGCGGGCGGATGATCGTCGACTGGCCGGGACTGAAGCTGGAGCAGCTCCACGAGAAGCGCGACCTGAAGCCGACGACGGACATCCGCGCCGTTGCCAAGGGGGTCGTCGCCGATCTGTTCGGGATTTCGGGACCGGTGCTGGCGGAAAAGGTGTTTCCCGGCAGCGGCGGGATTGGGCCGATGGCGGGGCTGGTGGGGTAGCTTGCCTTCTCCCCGCGGGGGAGAAGGTGGCAGCGCGAAGCGCTGACGGATGAGGGAAAGAGCCTCAGCAGAGACCAAGAAGGGCCGCTCGCGCAACCCTTCCCTCATCCGCCTCACTGCGTTCGGCACCTTCTCCCCCGAGGGGAGAAGGACCTCAAGCCCAGGCGCGCCCCTTCAGCTTCTCCTCGAAGGCCTCGATCTTCGGCGCCTTCTCCATGGTCAGGCCGATATCGTCGAGGCCGTTCATCAGGCAGTGCTTGCGGAAGGGGTCGATGTCGAAGCTGACCGTGCCGCCATCGGGACCGGTGATCTGCTGCTTTTCGAGATCGACCGTCAGCGTCGCGTTGGAGCCGCGGTCGGCGTCGTCGAACAGCTTCTCGAGGTCTTCCGGCGAGACCACGATCGGCAGGATGCCGTTCTTGAAGCAGTTGTTGTAGAAAATGTCGGCGAACGACGTCGAGATCACGCAGCGGATGCCGAAGTCGAGCAGCGCCCAGGGGGCATGTTCGCGCGAGGAGCCGCAGCCGAAATTGTCGCCGGCGACCAGGATCTCCGACTTGCGATAGGCCGGCTGGTTCAGCACGAAATCGGGGTTCTCCGAGCCGTCCTCCTTGTAGCGCATCTCCGAGAACAGCGCGGTGCCCAGGCCCGTGCGCTTGATCGTCTTCAGATACTGCTTGGGGATGATCATGTCGGTGTCGACATTGATCACCTTCAGCGGCGCGGGCGTCGAGGTCAGGGTGGTGAAGGGCTGCATGAGCGGTCGGTCCTTGCTGCTTTATGGGTGTCGCCGGTCATTCCGCGGCGCGTTCGATGGCTTCGAGATCCTCGTCCGAGAAGCCGAAATGGTGGCCGATCTCGTGGACGAGCACATGGGTGACGATGTGGCCCAGGCTCTCGTCATGCTCGGCCCAGTAGTCGAGGATCGGGCGGCGGTAGAGATGGATCGTGTTGGGCATCTGGCCGGTCTGCGGGGCGTAGCCCTGCTGCGGCAGGCCGATGCCGGTGAAGAGGCCGAGGATGTCGAAGGGGCTCTCGGCCTCGAGCTCCTTGCAGACATCGTCCTCGGGAAACTCGGTGACGTTGAAGATCACGTCGCTGCAGAGCGCGCGGAACTCCTCCGGCAGCCGGTCGAAGGCGGCCTGCGCCAGCAGTTCGAAGGCCTCGACCGAGGGCGCGCGGGCGCCGTCCCAGTCGATCTCGGCCGGGCTTGCGGTGGCGGCGATGGCGGGAACGCTGCCCATCACCAGACCTTCAGCTGATGGCCGAGCCACCAGGCGAGCACGACGACGCCGAGCAGCGACAGGGATCGCCCGATGCGCCGGCCCCAGAGCTCGACGGGGTCGCCCTCGGGGGCATCCTTGGCGCCGAAATGATCCGCCGCCCGGCCCATGGAGGAGCCGAGCAGGCTTTCGCTGTCGCGCTTGACGCGGTCGAGCGCGGCTTGCGCCTCGGCGGCGCGGGCGGATTCGCGGGGGTCCTGGCTCATTTCACCACGCCGGGAGCGGCCCAGCCCATCAGCAGGCCCTTCACGCTGAGGTCCTCGTCGATCTGGGGCCAATGGATGCCGTAGCCGGCCCCGGCGAGTTCCCAATCCGCGCGCTGGGCGGGCGTCGCGTTCAGAAGCCGGGGATACCAGCGAATGGGCACCGACAATTCGCGGCCGTCCGTCAGATCGACGATGAGCCGGTCGTCCGTGCAGCGCACGTTCTGCACGCGTGCTTCAATCAGAAGCTCTTCCGCAGTGCTCATGCCAGACCTCCAGGCAACGTTGGCGATTGTCACTGACGAGACGCTCGATGTCACGCAATTCGTGATTGGAGAAGCCGATCGCGCTGGCGAGGCGAAGCGGCTGCAACCAGAATTTCGCCGTCAGCATGTCGCGATCGACATGCACATGAGCGGGCTCGCGACAGTCGTGACTGACGAAGTAGACGCGGTAGGGACCCGATCGCAGGATCGTCGGCACTGGCGTCGCTCCCTTCGATCAGAAGCGACGCCAAGCCGCTCTCAGCCCAGCTGCCTCACATCGACGAACCGGCCGACCAGCGCGGCGGCCGCCGCCATTTGCGGCGAGACGAGATGGGTGCGGCCCTTGAAGCCCTGGCGGCCCTCGAAATTGCGGTTCGAGGTCGATGCCGCGCGCTGGCCCGGCTTGAGCTGGTCGGGGTTCATGCCCAGGCACATCGAGCAGCCCGGCTCTCGCCATTCGAAGCCGGCGGCGAGGAAGATCTTGTCCAGGCCTTCGGCCTCGGCCTGCTGCTTCACCAGCCCCGAGCCCGGGACGATCATGGCGTAGTCGAGGGAGCCCGCGATCTTCTTGCCCTCGACGATCTTGGCCACCGCGCGCAGATCCTCGATGCGGCCATTGGTGCAGGAGCCGATCCAGATCACGTCGAGCGGGATCTCGGTCATCTTCGTGCCGGCGGTCAGGCCCATATAGTCGAGCGCGCGCTGCTTGGAGGAGCGCTTGGTCTCGTCCTCGATCAGCGCCGGATCGGGTACGCTGCCGGCGACCGAGATCACGTCCTCGGGGCTCGTGCCCCAGGAGACGATCGGCGGCAGGTTGTTGGCGTCGAGCTTCACGATCCGGTCGAAATGAGCGCCCTCGTCGGTGTAGAGCGTCTCCCAGTAGCGCAGGGCCTCGTCCCAGGCGGCGCCCTGCGGGGCCTTGGGGCGGCCCTTCAGATAGGCGTAGGCCTTCTCGTCGGGGGCGACCATGCCGGCGCGCGCGCCGCCCTCGATCGACATGTTGCACAGCGTCATGCGGCCCTCCATCGAGAGCGCGCGGATGGCGTCGCCGGCATATTCGATGACCGAGCCGGTGCCGCCGGCCGTGCCGATCTCGCCGATGATCGCCAGCGTGATGTCCTTGGCGGTGACGCCCTTGGTCAACGTGCCGTCCACCTGGACGAGCATGTTCTTGGCCTTCTTCTGGATCAGCGTCTGGGTGGCCAGCACATGCTCGACCTCCGAGGTGCCGATGCCATGGGCCAGCGCCCCGAAGGCGCCATGCGTCGAGGTGTGGCTGTCGCCGCAGACGATGGTGGTGCCGGGCAGGGTGAAGCCCTGCTCGGGGCCGACGATGTGGACGATGCCCTGGCGGATATCGAGCTCGTTGAAATACTCGACGCCGAACTCCTTGGCGTTCTTCGCGAGCGCCTCGACCTGGATGCGGCTCTCCTCCTCCGCGATGCCCTTGGAGCGGTCGGTGGTGGGAATGTTGTGGTCGACGACGGCGAGCGTCTTGTGCGGCGCGCGGACCTTGCGGCCCGTCATGCGCAGCCCCTCGAAGGCCTGCGGGCTGGTCACCTCATGGACGAGGTGGCGGTCGATATAGAGCAGGCAGGTGCCATCCTCCTGCCGGTCGACGATGTGGTCGTCGAAGATCTTGTCATAGAGCGTGCGGGGTGCGGACGTCGCGGTCATGGCGCTAAAGCCTCGGTGGCTGGGGATCGATGGGATCGTGGAAAGGGCCGGCTCCGGGAGCCGGCTCGCAGAACGCATTCGCCTGTCGCCCGCGCACGGCGCGGGTCTCAGGCGCGGCTAAGGCCTGCGGCGATCGAGGCGGTGAAGCGGCCGAAGAAGCGCCAGGGCAGCCGGGCATGGTCGTGCAGGGCCGCGAAGCCTTGCGTCGTGGGCATGCGGCGCAGGTTCACCTCGCGGCGAACCACGCAGAGCCGGCCATGCTCGCTCGCGGGGCGCTTCGTCATGAGCCGGTTCTAACAGTTCCAGACTGGCCGGGCAATGCGAGGCAGGGACATGCCAGGCCCCAGCTGACGGCCTGAACGCCGCCGCTCCGGGCGCCGTCAAAGCTGTCCGCGCAGGTCCCAGAGCTCGGGGAAGAAGCGGCGCTCGAGGGCGGTGCGCAGGAACTGCACGCCCGACGAGCCGCCGGTGCCCGTCTTGAAGCCGATGATGCGCTCGACCGTCTTCATGTGGCGGAAGCGCCATTGCTGGAACTGGTCCTCGATGTCGACCAGTTCCTCCGCCAGTTCGTAGAGATCGAAATGCTGGCGGTTCTCGCGATAGATGCCGAGCCAGACATCGCGCAGGCCGGCATCGAAGGGGTGAGGCTCGCGCCAGTCGCGCTCGACGCAGGCCGCTGGCACCGGCAGGCCGCGTCGCGCCAGGAGCAGGATCGCCTCGTCATAGAGGCTGGGCTCGCGATAGGCGTTCTCCAGCAGCGCATGGGCCGCCGGGTGATGCTTGTGGACCGCGAGCATGCGCGGGTCCTTGGCGCCCAGGCGGAATTCGAGCGCGCGATACTGCCAGGACTGGAAGCCGGAGGATTCGCCGAGCGAGGGGCGGAAGGCGAGATAATCCGCCGGCGTCATGGTCGAGAGCACGTCCCAGGCGGCGACGAGCTGCGACTGGATGCGCGAGACGCGCGCCAGCGACTTGAAGGCGGGCGACAGCTCGTCCTTGCGGATCGCGGCGATGGCGCCGTCGATCTCGTGCACGCAGAGCTTGAGCCAGAGCTCCTGGACCTGGTGGATGGTGATGAAGAGCGGCTCGTCGGGGGCGTCGCTCAGCGGCTTCTGGGCGGAGAGCAGGAGGTCGAGCCCGAGATAGTCGCCATAGCTCATGCGCTGGCGAAAATCGGTGGTCATGCCGGGCTCGATCCGGCTCTCGGATTGTCCGCCGTGCTCGCTCTGACTCATGACGCGTTTCCCCCGCCTCCGGGCTCGACAAGTTATATTTTAAACTTAAAGTATTTGGCGCAGCGCACAAGGCGGGAGCCGCGTCAGGCATGACAGAACAGGCGTTTCCACTCGACCTTTCCCAGCATTTTTCGCGTTTCCGGCAGGCGGCCGTGGGCCGGCTGCATGTCGCCGCGCACAGCCACCATTTCTGGCCGGACGTGACGCGCGCGGCGCAGATCCGCTGCTGGGACGATGCCGCCCGCCTCGTCGACGACAAATGGGGCGAGGTGCTGGGGCCGGTCTGGGGGCGGGTCTCGGCGGGAATCGCGCGGCATCTCAACCTGCCGTCGCCGGAGTCGCTGGCGCTGGCGCCCAACACCCATGAGTTCGTCAATCGCCTGCTGTCCTGCTGCGTGCCGGGCCGGCCGGTCCGCATCCTCACCAGCGATGGCGAGTTCCACTCCTTCCGGCGCCAGACGCAGCGCCTCGCCGAAGAGGGGCTGATCGAGCTCGTGATCGTCCCGGCGGAGCCGTTCGAGAGCTTCACCGCGCGGCTGGTCGCGGCTGGGCGCGAGGCCGGGCGGATCGACCTCGTCTTCGTCAGCCAGGTTTTGTTCAATTCCGGCTATGCCCTGCCGGACCTGCCCGGTCTGGTCGAGGCGCTCGTCGCCCCCGAGCGGCTGATCGTGATCGACGGCTATCACGGCTTCATGGCGCGCCCGACCGATCTGGCGCCCGTGGCGGACCGCGCCTTCTATCTCGCCGGCGGCTACAAATACGCGATGGGCGGGGAGGGCATCTGCTTCCTGCACAGCCCGCCAGGCGTCGCGCCGCGCCCGCGCGACACGGGCTGGTATGCCGCCTTCGGCGCGCTGGCCGGGCCGCAGGACGAGGTCGCCTATGCGGAGGGGGGCTGGCGCTTCATGGGCGCGACCTTCGACCCCTCGGGGCTCTACCGCTTCGACGCCGTGCTGGCCTGGATGGCGGAGCACGGCCTCGATGCCGGCGTGGCGCAGGCGCATGCGCGGGCCCTGCAGGCGCTCTTCCTTGAAGGCCTGCCGGCTCTGCGGCATCCCGTGCTCGCGCCCGCCCATCTGGTGGTGGAGAGCGAGGCTGATCGCGGCAACTTCCTGACCTTCCGGCACGAGCAGGCCGGGGCATGCCACAGCGCCCTGCATGAGGCCGGCATCATCACCGATGTCCGCGGCGACCGGCTGCGCGTCGGCTTCGGGCTCTATCACACCGCCGGTGACGTTGCGGCACTGCTGGCGCGGCTTCGGGGCTGAGCCCGGCGACGGCCCCATCACCAACGAAAAACGCGGCCCGAGGGACCGCGTTCGCTATCGTATCGCCAGAGGCGAAATTCTGACTTGGCGCAATCTTACTTGGCGTCGGCCTTGGCGCCCTTGGCGGGGCGGGCCTCGACGCGCTCGGCGATGCGGGCCGACTTGCCGCGGCGATCACGCAGATAATAGAGCTTAGCGCGGCGCACCTTGCCCTTGCGGATGACCTTGATCGAATCGAGGTTGGGCGAAAACAGCGGGAAGACGCGCTCGACGCCCTCGCCATAGCTGATCTTGCGGACGGTGAAGCTCTGGTTCAGGCCGCCGCCGTTGCGGGCGATGCAGACGCCCTCATAGGCCTGCACGCGGCTGCGCTCGCCTTCCTTGACCTTCACGTTGACCTGCACGGTGTCGCCGGGCTGGAAGTGCGGGATCTCGCGGCCTTCGCTGAGCTTGGCGACCTGTTCCTGGTCGAGCTGTTCGATGATGTTCACGGGTCTCTCCAATTGCCGTTGTCGCGCTTGGCTGCGCGGGCGTTCGGCACGCTGTTTTCAGTTGAGTGCGCGGGCCATACAGGAGAAGGCGCGGCTTGTCGAGCGGGTCTCGAAACGCGCCGCCCGTGCGCTGGAGCGCGCCGGTCCGGCTTGGCGACGCCTGCGCCGCAATGCATAGGCTGTCACCAACCAGACTGACAGAAACCGGGTCGAAACGCATCATGCCTCAGGACAGCATCAAGGTCGCCCTCGTCACCGGCGCCGCGCGCGGCATCGGGCTCGCCACCGCCAGGCGCTTCCTCGAGGAGGGCTGGACAGTCGCCCTGCTCGACATCGAGAGCGAGCTGCTGGCGAAGGCCGTCGCCGCGCTCGGCCGTCCGGAGGCGACGCTGGCGCTGCCCTGCGACGTGTCCGATCCCGATGCCGTCGAGGCGGCTTTTACGGCGCTGACCGCCCGCTTCGGGCGGCTCGACGCGCTGGTCAACAATGCCGGCACGGCCGTGTTCAAGCCGCTGCTGGAGACGACGCTCGCCGAGTGGAACCGCGTCATGGCGGTGAACCTCACCGGGCCCTTCCTGATGACGCAGCTCGCCGCCCCGCTGATGGCGGAAACCGGCGGCGGCGCCATCGTCAACATCACCTCGATCTCGGGCTTGCGCGCCTCGACGCTGCGCGTCGCTTACGGCACCTCGAAGGCGGCGCTCGCCCATCTCACCAAGCAGCAGGCGGCCGAGCTCGCCTCGCTCGGCATCCGGGTGAACGCGGTCGCGCCCGGCCCGGTCGACACCGCGATGGCCAAGGCGGTGCATTCGGCCGAGATCCGCGCCGATTACCGCGACGCGATCCCGCTCGCCCGCTATGGGCTGGAGGAGGAGCTGGCGGCCTCGATCTTCTTCCTGTGCAGCGAGCAGGCGAGCTATGTCACCGGCCAGGTGCTGGCGGTCGATGGCGGCTTCGATGCGGTCGGGATAGGGCTCGCGACGCTGCGGGGGGAGCGACGGAATCGGTGAAGGAGAAAATTCGATTTGGCGTTCTGCCTTAGGGCATTAGAGGTCGTTATCCGCTGACGCCAAGAACGGTTAAATGGTTGATGGCCCAAATAATTGCAAATCCAATAAAGACAGCGCTTCCGTAAAATATGGCGATGGTTCGCTTGGCTTGCCGTGGCTTTACAGCCGTGGACAGTCGCGTCGATAGCTTTATAGGGAAGTCATATTTTTGCTCGGCTTGGGCAGCTTCGTCAACTGCGGCAACCAGCATTCGAAAGTAGTAGTGTCTGTCGATCATATAGCCTACGAATAGAAATATCCATGCGAGAATAACCAGTGGCGTAGCAAAATGCATGGTTATCCCTGTGCTAGGAACGACGAGGAATTTAAATGTGTTCGACGCGAAATAGGCTAAAGCCGCGCCATATGCTGCTAAAACGGCGGTGGCTGTAAGCTGCCTTGTTCGGTGTATCGCCTCGTTGAAGTGTATTTGAACTCGAAGAACATTTCCCCACTGCTCTTTGGCCACATCGAACCTCGCTGCGGAGGGGGCATCTGCAGCATTATCAGCCTCTCCCGGGAGTCCCAACGCTGATACCCCTTAATCTGATTGGATGCGGAACTAGCCATCGGGCTCCAGTTATCCATGGGAGAGGGGAGCTGTACAAGGCGCGATCTATTTGGTCGCCAGTCTTGGACTCTTTGCCTCGCATTTGGACGAGGGCGCCGGCGACTGGGTGCCCGCAGCAAGGACGGCCCGTCTTCACATCCGCGTGGGTGCGGCGATGCGCGGCTTGCGGCGCAGAGGCCCGCTTGCATCATCCGCTCCGCGACGGGAGGGGATGCGGGATGGCACGGCGTTGGCGATGGGCGGGGCTGATCGGGCTGGTGCTGGCGGGGACGGCGCAGGCTGCCCCGCCCGAAGGCGCGGTGGCGATCGGCGGCTTCGCGATCGACGCCACCGAGGTCACGGTCGAGGCCTTCGCGCGCCATGCCGCCGCGCGCGGCTTGCAGACGGCGGCCGAGCGCGAGGGCGGCGGGCATGAATATGTCGGCGGCTGGCAGCGGCGGCCGGGCTGGAGCTATCGCAGCCCCTCGGGCAAGCCAGCGCAGCCGACGGATCCGGCGGCGCATCTGACCTGGTTCGAGGCGCGCGACTATTGCGCGGCCAAGGGCGGGCGCCTGCCGACGCTCGCCGAATGGCGCGAGGCCGCCTTCACCGAGCGCCGCGCCGCCCCGAGCGACGGCTATGAGCGCGGCCGGACCTATCCCTTCCCCGTCGGCGACCAGCCTTCAGGCATGAACCTCGCCGGCACCGATCCCGCCGCTGGCGATGTCTGGGAGCGGCACGCTCCCACGGGGGCGACGCGGCGCGGCGTCAACGGCGTCCACGACATGGGCGCCAATCTCTGGGAATGGCTCGCCGACCGGCGCGGCAGCGAGGCGCTGACCGCCGGCGGCTCCTGGTGGTACTGCCCGGCCCAGACCCGCAGCGAAGCCCCGCAGTGGAAGGCCGCGGATTTCACGGCGGTCTATATCGGCTTTCGCTGCGTTTACGGGTGAGGGGGAGTGTTCCGCGCGCTGACGGCGAAGGTCGCGGGAACCCCTCTCCCGCATCGAAGTCGGCTGTTGCCGACTTCGACACTCTGAGTGCTGATCTCGGGCAGACCCGAGATCAGTGAGAATGGCAGGGGCGTGGCGGTTGTGGCGAGGGCGCGAGGGGAGGAGCCAATATCTTATCCCCGCTGCCCGCCACACCCCTATCCTCCCATCACCTCATCTCCGAGGGGCAGCCATCCGGAAGGCAAGCCGTTGGTGGGGGTGGGCGCGGCGCCTGCGGCCAGCCTTGCGAGCTGGACTCGGGAGGCTTCGGGGCACCGCCCTGGGGGTACTACGGCCCCTGTGCGAGGAGCTCGCTGGACCGGTCGTTGGCATCATACCTTCGTCCCATGCCGGACGGCGCAACAACCCGATGAGGGGAACTGGCGCCCGAGGGCTCGCGGCGGAGGCTGGCCCTTGACCCGATAAGCGCGGCCCGGAGCCCAAAATCGCCGACAAGCGGAGCGCCACGGGGCGTGCGACGGGTGGCTCAATCCCGCCGCGCCGCATCCTGGCTCAATGGATGCGGAACTGAGACCTACGCGCCTCGCGGCGCTCCGCTGCCCCTCGTTTTCGACGCCTGCGTGCGAGCGCGGGCGGGGATTACGGCTGTGCGGTTTCGCGGGAGGGCGCGAACCCCTCCCCCTTGTGGGGAGGGGCAGGGGTGGGGGGCGAAAAGCAGCGCGCGTCCTGCGCAGGTCAGGTGGACCGTCCCTGCAACTCCGGCAGCCGCTCACACAGCGGCACCACCCCCACCCCTTCCCCACAAGGGGGAGGGGTGTGCGGCGCGGTTCTGGCGCTCCCTGGTCCCGAGATGCTCGGGACAAGCCCGAGCAGGACGCCCTGGTGGGGACGCCGCAACCGCTGACGGGACCTCTCCCCTCATGCGAGCGATCCGGATGACGCAGCTGCCGGGAGTGCGTTCTGGGTCGATAATGTTGCGCTATGTCATTTCCTGACTGCAAATCTCAGCGCTCTTAAAGTTGTTAAGCATTTTGCAGTCCTAGTCATGGTTGGCTGGGAGGTACCATGCGCGCGTCGACATTCATCATGCTGGGCACCGGCATCGTTCTGCTCGCATGCGGTTTGATGACGGGGCGAGTTCTGCTGTCTGAGCGACGCTTCTACGTGCTCGGCATCGAAGCGCGTTCGGGGGCCGAGTCGTTGCGCGACATCTCGGTTGCCGCAACCGCCATGTCGGCGGAGCGGGGGCCGACCAACGGTGTGCTCGGAACCGATCTGCCGATCCCCACGGAGCGCCGCATGGCCCTAGACCATGCGAGGCAAGCGACGGACACGGCCCTGCGCGCTGCCGACGGCTCTGCCGTGAGGCTCAGCTCTGCAGCCGCCGCGCATGTCAGATCCGCCGTGGCCGCGGCCCGCAGCAGCCTCGCGGCGGCTCGCGCGGAGGTGGATTTGCTGGCGTCGAAACCCTTGAGCGAGCGCAATGGTGATGCCCTCAATCGCGCAGTCGAGGCCATGATCGGTACCATTCCAAGCCTCGACCCAGCGTTCCGTGCCGTTGAAGGACTTGTTGCGAGCGGGAGTCCCGACAGCCTGCCGCTTCTGGCCGCGATCCGCAGTGCCACAGAGCTGCGCGATATCGTCGGTCAGGTCGGCTCTGTCTTTACCGCTCCGCTCGCGACCGGGCGGCGACTGAGCGCATCGGAGCTGGCACATTACCACCGGCTCAACGGCCATATCGACGCCTTGGTTCAGTCGATCCAACGATCACAGCTGGTGCTGGCGGCCGACAAGCCTCTCTTGCATACTCTGGCGCTGAATCTCGGCGCCAGCCGCGCTGTTGCGGCCCAGATTGTAGACCTGTCTGAGCGCAATGCGCCTTACCGCCAGACGACGGCCGAGTTCGCTGCCCAATATGTGCCCAAAATGACGAGCATCGTCGAGTTTCGCGCTTTGGTGCAGAGCCGTGTCGAATCGGCTGTCGTCGATGACGTCGCGCGCGCACAGGTTTCATCCCTACTGGCGTCGATCATCGCGATCGTCACGCTGATCGTCGTCGCCGCGATTGCCGTCTTGTTCAACCGACGCGTATCGCGGCCGCTCGACGCGATCACCCTGAGATTGCAGCGAATGTCTCAGGGCGATCTGACCGCGGCACCAATTCGCTATCGCGGCCATGACGAGATCGAAAAGGTTGCCGAGGCTCTTGAGCAACTCAGGCTGCTGACGATTGAGAAGCGCGCTGCCGCTGCTCTCAACGCCGCCGAGGAAACCCGACGAGCCCAGCACGCAGCCGAGGCCCGGGCTGTTCTGGCAGCCGAATTCGCCGATGTCGTCGGTGGCGCCGTCAACGACATGCTCCATGAGATCAGGACCTTCCGCGGCACGGCCGCTGGTCTCCAGCAAACTGCGGAGGCCGCGCGCGCCGGCATCGAAAACCTCGACGCGGGAGCAAGCCATTCGGGTCGCTCAGCGCACAGTCTGGCTGTCGCCGCAGCGCGTTCGCGCGAAACGATTCGCGAAATCGGGCGACTCGTCATCCACGCCAATGGCGTCGCCCAGGACGCCCATCACCGCGCGACCGAGGGCAGCCGCATCACGGGCGCCCTTGCCAGTAGCGCAGAGACGATCGGGAATGTGGTGACGCTGATCGGCTCGATCGCGGCGCAGACCAATCTGCTGGCTCTCAATGCCACGATCGAAGCCGCCCGCGCCGGCGAAGCGGGCAGGGGATTTGCCGTGGTCGCCTCCGAGGTCAAGCAGCTTGCCGGCCAGACGGCGATGGCCACCAGCGAGATCCGCAGTCAGATCGGCGACATCATGGCCGCGTCGCAGAACGCGATTGCCGCAAACGATGCGATTCTGACGAGGATTGATGCCATAGGCGCGGCTGTGGTTGAGGTGCTCAACGCGGTCGAGGACCAGAACGAAGTTACGGGGATCATCGCAGATGGCGCCGCCTCGGCTTTGACTGACAGTGTGGCCGTCTCGTCGGGAGTCACGGCCGCGCGCGCATTGATCAGCACGTCCGACGAGGCGGTCGTGGCTGTGTCGCAGGCCGCGCTGCGCCTGGATCACCATGCGACTTTCGTGGACGAACGGGTGAAGGTGTTCCTGACAAAGGCCTCGGCAGCCTGACAACTGCTGGGAGCGTCCTTCGCGCAGGCCATTGCTTAACGGATGCCGCCTCGCAATGATCTGAGGGTGCGAACCTTCTCGCGGGTGGCACCACGGCGAGCATCTGCGAGATGAGCTTGCCTTTAACGTTCATATGTGAACTATCTTGCTGACATATCGAGGCTGCGCTTGCGCTCGCAATCGTGGGTCCGCAATGTAGACCGTCAAAAAATGCACCGGCACGCCCGTCCGCGGGTGAAGCCGGGCGATGGGGAGGACGACGATGAACGCGACAACCGCCACACAGGCGACGACGGAGCCGCGGCCGTGGCTCGCCCATTATCCTGCGGCCGTGCCGCCGGAAATCGGCGATCCCGGCACGCTGGCCGATCTGATCGGCCGTGCCTGCGAGACCTATGCGACGCGCCCGGCCTTCGAGAGCTTCGGCAAGTCGATCAGCTTCGCCGAGACGGGCCGGGCCGCGCGGGCCTTCGCCGCCTGGCTGCAGGCGAAGGGCTACCGCAAGGGCGACCGCATCGCGCTGATGATGCCCAACATCCTGGCCTATCCGGCGGCGATCTTCGGGGCGCTGATCGGCGGCTACACGGTCGTCAACGTCAACCCGCTCTACACGGCGCGCGAGCTCGCCCACCAGCTCAATGATTCGGGCGCCCGTGTCCTGGTCGTGATCGAGAACTTCGCCCACGTGGTCGAGGAGGCGAAGCCGCAGCTGAAGATCGAGACGGTGGTCGTCGCCACCGCCGGCGACCTGATGGGCTTCAAGGGACACATCGTCAATTTCGTCGCCAGGCGCATCAAGAAGGTGGTCAAGCCCTTCAACCTGCCGGGCTTCGTGCCGCTCGCCACGGTCTTCGCCGGCTCGGATGCGATGGCGCCGGTGACGGTGACGCCCGACGACGTCGCCTTCCTGCAATACACGGGCGGGACGACGGGCGTCGCCAAGGGCGCGACGCTGACGCATCGCAACGTCGCCTCCAATGTCGAGCAATGCGGCCTGTGGCTCGGCTGGGCGCTGGAGCCGCCGCTCGGCCGCAGCGACTACCAGCACGTCATGGTCACGGCGCTGCCGCTCTACCACATCTTCGCGCTGACCTGCTGCTGCATGTTCATGCTGCGCATCGGCGCCAAGGGGCTGCTGATCGCCAATCCGCGCGACATCGCCGGCTTCATCAAGACGCTGAAGGCGAGCCGCTTCACCCTGATGTCGGGCGTCAACACGCTCTACAACGCGCTCGCCAACCACCCCGAATTCGCGCAGGTGAATTTCGACGAGCTGCGCTTCGCGGTGTCGGGGGGCATGGCGACCCAGGCCGCGGTGGCCAAGCACTGGAAGTCCGTGACGGGGCGCCCGATCATCGAGGGCTATGGCCTGTCGGAGACCTCGCCGGTCGCCTCGATCAACCGGCCCGACATTTCCGAATTCTCCGGCACGGTCGGGTTCCCGCTGTCATCGACGGAGATCGCCATCCGCGACGCCGAGGGCAATGACCTGCCGATCGGTGAATCCGGCGAGATCTGCATCCGCGGGCCGCAGGTCATGGTCGGCTACTGGAACCGGCCCGACGAAACCGCCAAGGTGATGTCGGAGGACGGCTATTTCCGCAGCGGCGACGTCGGCGTGATGCTTCCCGACGGGCAGGTCCGCATCGTCGACCGAATGAAGGACATGGTGCTGGTCTCCGGCTTCAACGTCTATCCCAACGAGGTCGAGGATGTGATCGCGATGCATCCGGGCGTGCTCGAATCGGCCGTGATCGGCCTGCCCGACGAGCATTCCGGCGAGGCCGTCACCGCCTTCGTCGTGCGCAAGGACGACGCGCTGACGGCCGACGAGCTGCGCGCCTTCTGCAAGGAGAGCCTGACCGGCTACAAGGTGCCCAAGCAGATCTTCTTCCGTGAGAGCCTGCCGAAGACCAATGTCGGCAAGGTGCTCCGTCGCGCGCTGCGCGAGGAGGTCGCCGGCAAGGGCTGATCGGTCGGGCCGATGGATCGCGGCGGCGCGTTGCCACAGTGCCGCCGCGTCCCCATGTTCCGAAACGGGGATCGCAGGCGGCCGCACCGGCACGGCCCGCTGCCCCGAACGGAGAATGGCCGCTTGACCCCCGCCTCGACCGAGCTGGCCCGGCTGCGCGCGCTCAAGCCCGGGCTTCACGTCCATGACGACCCCGCGCTGAATGCCGAGCCGCCGATCGCGCTGCTCGGCGAGGCGATCACGCCGGCCGAGGCCTTCTTCGTCCGCAACAATGGCGACGTGCCGGTGGTCGGGCGCGAGGATGACTGGGTCCTGACGATCGACGGCGAGGTCGAGCGGCCCGCGCGCTGGACGCTGGATGCGCTGCGCGCGCGCTTCGAGACGGTGACGCTGACGGCCGTGCTCGAATGTGCCGGCAATGGCCGCTCGCAGTTTTCTCCGGCCACGGACGGTTTGCCCTGGCGGCTCGGCGCGGTCGGCTGCGCGCGCTGGACCGGGGTCAGGCTCGCCGATGTGCTGGCGGAGGCCGGCGTGCGGCCGGGTGCGGTCTATGCCGGGCATCATTCGCCCGACCGGCTGATCGCCGACCCGTCCCGGCCGGCGCTGTCGCGCGGCCTGCCGATCGCCAAGGCGCTGGCGCCGGAGACGCTGGTCGCCTTCGCGATGAACGGCGAGCCGCTGGGGCGGCTGCATGGTGGGCCGCTGCGGATCGTGGCGCCGGGCTTTCCCGGCTCGGCCTGGCAGAAATGGCTCGACCGGGTCGAGCTGCGCCCTTGCGAGCATGACGGCGAGAAGATGGGCGGCACGAATTACCGCCTGCCGACCGCGCCGGTCGCGCCAGGCGAGCCGTTCGATCCAAGCCGCTTCGCCGTGATCACCGACATGCCGGTGAAGTCGCTGATCACAACGCCGCTGGAGGGCTTCACCGTCACCTGCGGCGAGACCCTGACGGTGGCGGGATTCGGCTGGAGCGGCGCGATCCCGCTCGCGGGCGTTCGCGTCTCCGGCGATGGCGGCGTGAGCTGGCAGGATGCAGAGTTGGCGGAAGGCGAGGGGCCCTTCGCCTGGTGGCGCTTCAGCGCGGACCTCGTCGTCGAGCGGGCGGGTTCGATGTCCGTCCTCGCCCAGGCCCGCGATGTGAAGGGGCATGTCCAGCCGCTCGAGATCGTCTGGAATCCGCGCGGCTACTGCAACAATCAGGTCCATCGCGTCGCCGGGACAGCGCGCGAGGGCTGAGGTCTCAGGCTGCGATCAGGGCGCGTGCGTCGGCGGCCTGCGCCGAGACCGAGACGATTTCGCCCGGCGCGGTCTCCCGCCGGAAGCGCACCAGCGTGAAATCCGGGGCGCGGCCGGTGTTGCCGCGCTCGGTGAGCACCGTCAGCGGCCGGCCGAGGCGGGCGGCGAGATGGGCGGCATGGGCTGCACCCGCGGCCTCGCGCAGCCGGGCCGCACGCTCCGCGACGACCGGGCCCGGAAGCTGCGGCATGCGCGCGGCCGGCGTGCCGGGGCGGGCCGAATAGGGGAAGACGTGGACATAGCTCAGCCCGCATTCGCCGATCAGGTCGAGCGAGCGGGCAAACATCGCCTCGTCCTCGGTCGGGAAACCGGCGATCAGATCGGCGCCGAAGGCGATGTCGGGCCGCAAGGAGCGGATCTCCGCGCAGAAGCGGATCGCGTCCTCGCGGCCATGGCGGCGCTTCATGCGCTTCAGGATCAGGTCGTCACCGGCCTGGAGCGAGAGATGCAGATGCGGCATCAGCCGATGCTCGGTGGCGAGCGCCTCGCGCAGATCGCCGTCGGCCTCCACGGCATCGATCGAGGACAGGCGCAGGCGCGGCAGCTCCGGCAGTTCGCGCAGGATCAGGCGCACCAGCCGCCCCAGCAGCGGGGCCTGGTCGAGGTCGCGGCCATAGCTCGTCAGATCGACGCCGGTCAGGACGATCTCGCGCGCGCCGCCTTCGAGCAGCGCGCGGCACTGCGCCAGCACGGCCTCGGGCACGAGCGAGCGCGAATTGCCGCGGCCGAAGGGGATGACGCAGAAGGTGCACCGATGGTCGCAGCCGTTCTGGACCTGCACGAAGCCACGCGTCTGCCGGGCGGCGCGGCCGCTTTCGACCGGCGCGAGCCGCGTATGCGCCATGATGTCGCCGACCGCGATCTTGTCGCGCAGATCGGTGTCGGCGGCGCCGAGGCTGTTCGAGCGGGCAAGCGCCGCCCAGGTCGCGGGTTCCAGCTTCTCGGCGTTGCCGATGACGCGGGCGGCTTCCGGCATCTGCGCGAAGCCCTGCGGCTCGATCTGCGCCGCGCAGCCGGTGACGACGACCGGCCGGCCCGGCTGCTCGCGATGGAGCCGGCGCACCGCCTGCCGGGCCTGCCGGGTGGCCTCGGAGGTGACGGCGCAGCTGTTGACCACGGCGAGATCGGTGAGGCCCGCGGCTTCAGCCTGACGCCGGAGCGCCTCGCCCTCGACGATGTTGAGGCGGCAGCCGAAGGTGACGACCTCGAGGGTCATCAGGCGGCGGTCTCGAACAGTTCGGGGGCGAGCGTGCCCTCCCATTCGAGTTCGACGGGGCCGGTCATCAGGACATGGCCGTCGCTCTCGCGCCATTCGATGGTGAGGTCGCCGCCGGGCAGGCTGACCACGGCCTTGCGGGCGCTGAGCTCGCGGCGCACCGCCGCGACGAGGGCCGCGCAGGCACCCGAGCCGCAGGCGCGGGTGATGCCGGCGCCGCGCTCCCAGACGCGCAGCACGATATGGTCGGGCGCGGTGACGGCGGCGAGCTCGATATTGGCGCGATCGGGAAAGATCGGGTGGTTTTCGAGCAGCGGGCCGATCTGCTCGAGATTGAAGCGGTAGGGATCGTCGACGAAGAAGACGGCGTGGGGATTGCCCATGTTGACGGCGCAGGGCGTGTGCAGGATCGGATCGTCGATCGGGCCGATCTGAAGCTCGAAATGCGCGGTGTCGTGGAAGGGCTCGGCCAGCGGGATGTCCTCCCAGTCGAGCCGGGGTGCGCCCATGTCGACGGTGAAGACGAGGTCGCTGTCGCGCCGGGCCGGCAGCAGCCCGGCCTTGGTCTGCAGGGTCAGCGCGGTCTTGGCGGCGTCGCCCATGATGGGGTCGGCCAGCATCGCCCAGGCGACGCAGCGCGTGCCGTTGCCGCAGGCGCCGGCCTCGGAACCGTCGGTGTTGTAGATCCGCACGAAGGCGTCGGTGCCGGGCGTGACGGGATCGTGCAGGACCATGAGCTGGTCGAACCGGGCGCGCGGCTCGGCCGCGATGGCGCACGCGTCGTGCTCGCTGACGCGCAGCTTCGTCCCGCGCAGGTCGAGCACGGTGATCTCGTTGCCGAGACCGTTCATCTTCAGGAACCGGCGATGGGCGAGGGCGTTCATTCCGTCACATATCCCATGGGATTGCGGGTCTATGAGGGAGGCGACGTGAAAAAGCCACCCTTGCGATGATTTCCTGGCGTAAGTGGATGTTCCATATTGCACTGCAAGAGCGCGAATCGATTTTCGCGCCGTGCTTCCTGGCAGGACGTTGACGATGCAGCATGGCCGTATTGCCGTCGGGGCGCTGGCCGCCCTTCTGAGCGTCGGCGGCGTCGCCGCCGCCCAGACGCGGGTGGCGCCGCCGGGCGCCGTCGAATCGGCACCGCTCGCGCCGCCGCCGGGCGCAGCCATGCCGGACCAACCCGTGCCCGCCCAGGCCCAGCCTGCTCCCGCGCCGACGCCGCCGGCCGCCGTGCCCGAGCCGGTCCCCGGCCCGCAGCCGGTCCAGCCCGCGCCGGCGCCGCCGCGCCCGGTGACGCCCGAGCCCGTCCAGCCGGCGCCGACGCCGCAGGTCCCGCTCGAGCCACAGCCGGTGCAGCCGCCGCCGACCCTGCCCGCGCCCGGCCCGATCCAGCCCGTGCAGCCGCCGACCCTGCAGCAGCAGACCGGCGTCCTCGATCCCAATGCGACGCTCGCCGGCAAGCGCGGCGACCAGAGCGATGTCGACGAGGTGCTGCTGGTCGCCAAGCCGGTGCTCAAGCTCTCCGGCGCGGCGAGTTGGGACGAAGGCTTCAAGCGGCTGGCCGAGAGCTTCCGCGTGCTGCGCCAGGAGGCTGAGCGTGCGCGACTGCCGGTCGCCGGGCGGCCGCTGACGCTGTTCCTGGAGACCGACGACAACGGTTTCCGCTACGAGGCGATGCTGCCGGTCGGTCCGGCGCCTGAGGGCGAGCGCAACGCGACCTTCGGCAACGGTGTCCGCCCGGGTCTGACGCCGGCGGGGCCTTCGCTGCGCTTCGTCCATGTCGCGCCCTATGACGACATCGACTCGACCTATGAGACGATCACCGCCTATCTTGAGGCCAAGGCGATCAGCGTGAAGGATGCGTTCCTCGAGGAGTATGTCGGGGACCTCACCGATCCGGCCGACCCCAATCTCGAAATCAACGTCTACGTTCAGCCGCGCTGATCACGCGCTCCCGTTCAGGCCTGCCAGCTCAGCCCCGGCCGCATCGCGCGGAAGCGCTCCTCAGCGAGGCCGGCGGCCGCCAGCGCCGCCGCCAGCGCGGCCGGCGGGCGCTCGATGCCCTCGTCGGTGAGCTGGAAGGTGCCCCAGTGGTGGCCGAGCGCCTGCTCGGCCCTGAGGGACAGCATGACCTGCACCGCCTCCTCCGGGTTCATGTGGTTGTCGCGCATGAACCAGCGCGGCTCATAGGCGCCGATCGGCAGCACGGCGAGGTGGAAGGGGCCGAGTTCGGCGCCGAGGCGGCGATAGAGCGAGCCGTCGTGATAGCCGGTGTCGCCGATGTGGAAGATGCGGGTTCCGCCGCCCTCCAGCACGAAGGAGCACCAGAGCGCCATGCGCCGGTCGAAGGCGCCGCGCGCCGACCAGTGATAGCTCGGAGCCAGCGTCACGCTCACGCCGTTGGACAGGGGCAGGCGGGCAGACCAGTCATGCGCCTCGGCGCGGGCTTCCGGAATGCGGGCCCTGACAATGGTGTCGTTGCCGAGCGGCATGATCATGCGCGGCTGATCGCGCTCATGCAGCCGCGCCAGCGTCTCGATGTCGAGATGGTCGTAATGGTTGTGCGTGATCAGGACGGCGTCGATGCGCGGCAGGTCGTCGAAAGCGACACCCGGATCGTTGACGCGGCGTGGACCGAAGAAGCTCAGCGGGCTGGCGCGCAGCGAATAGACCGGGTCGATCAGCAGGTTGAGGTCGCCGATCTGGTAGAGGAAGGAGGCGTGGCCGAGATGGACGACGCGGACGCTGTCGACGCGGGCGGGCGGCCTGTCCTTGGGCGGGGCGGGGTAGCTCTCGGGAAACGCCTCGCGATCGCGCTTCGAGGTCTGCCATTTCAGCACGTCGGCGAGCCCCTTGGTCACGGGCCGGCCGTCGGTGAAGACGGTTCCGTTGAAGTTCTCGGTCACGGGGCCCTGATAATACGGGTTGCGCGAGCGCGAGATCGAGGCCCAGGCCGCACTGCCGGTGCCGAGCAGCGCGGGGAGGCCGAGGAGGGTGAGGAGTTTGCGGCGGTTCATGCCGCAGAAAGTGGGTTCGCTCCGCCGCGGGTCAAGCCGCCATCGTTCACGGTCGCTTGACCGCCGCGCCCTTGATTGCCGTGACATGAAGCCAGGGCGTCGGCTCGCCGTCATAGCCGCCGCCGATCTCCTCGCGGAGGTCGAGGCTCTGCCAGCCCTCGGGGCCGTAGGCGGACCGCAGCCAGTCCGGCGAGGGATAGTTGAAGTAGCGGCCGAAGCGGTCCCGCCCCTCGGTCGTGCCCGCCTTGAAGCTGGCGTAGAACAGTCCGCCGGGCTTCAGCGCCCTGTGAATGGAGGCGAGGATGCCAGGCAGCGCCGTACGGGGCACGTGCAGCAGGCAGGCATTGGCCCAGACGCCGTCGAAGGTCTCGACCGCGTCGATGTCCTCGAAGAGCAGCACCTCGACCGGCCGGCCGAGACGCCGGCTCGCCTGCTCGGCCAGTTCCGGCGAGCCGTCGGTGGCGACGAGGTCGAGGCCGCGGTCGAGGAGCGCGACGCTGTCGTGACCGCCGCCGCAGCCCAGTTCCAGCACGCGGGCGCCGGGCGGCAGCGCCGCGGCGAAGGCGGCGATGCGGGCATGCTCGGCTTCGCGGGATCGGCCCGCATAGGCCTGCGCCTCGGCGGCATAGAAATCCAGCGTGGCGGTGTCGCGGGCCGTCATGATCGTTTCGCCTTCAGCGCGTGCCGCTGCGCATCGCGACGGTTGCGATGCCGGCCCCGATCAGCAGGGTCCCGCCGGTCCGGTTGATGGCTCGGATGGCGCGCGGGCTGCTGACGACGGCGCGGGCGCGGGAGGCGATGAGCGCGTAGCCGAAGGCGTTGGCGGCGGCGAGCGTCACGAAGGTCGCCTCGAAGATCAGCATCTGCGTCCAGAAATCGGCCTTCGGATCGAGGAACTGCGGCAGGAAGGCGACGAAGAAGGTGAGGCTCTTGGGGTTCAGCGCCGTGACCAGCCAGGCATGGCCGAGCATCTTCAGCGACGACACCGCATCCTCGCGCGGGCTGGCGTCGAGCGTGCCGCCGGCGCGGAAGAGCTTGATGCCGAGCCAGACGAGATAGGCCGCGCCTGCCCATTTCAGCGCGGTGAAGACGGTGGCCGAGGTCGCCAGCAGCGCGCCGACGCCGAGCATGGAGAGCGTCATCGCGGTGAAATCGCCGAGCGCGACGCCGGCCGCCGTCGGCAGCGCGGTGCGCCAGCCCTGGCCGAGCGCATAGGAGACGACGAGCAGGATCGTCGGGCCGGGAATAACCAGCAGCACTGCGGTGGCGGCCGCGAAGGCGGCCCAGGTCTCGAAGGTCATGACGATCCCCCTCTCGGCGATCAGGGCCGGCCGGCCGGCCAAGTGTCGGTGAAGACGAAACTGTCCAGCGGCTTGCGGCTGCGCGGGGCGCGCTCACGCTCATCCAGCGGTGACGGCAGTTGCGAGGCCTCGCCGACGGTGCCAACCGCGATCACCACGACGGGTTCATGGCTGGCGGGCAGGCACACGGCCTCGCGCAGCCTGGCGGAATCGAAGCCGGCCATCTGATGCAGATGAAGGCCGAGCGCCGCGGCCTGGATCGACAGATGCGCGACCGACTGGCCGAGATCGTAGCGTCCATAGAGATTGGGGCTGCCGTCGGCCTTCGTCAGCTCGGCGACGCCGACCACCAGCAGCGGAGCATGCTGCGCCCAGGTGACATTGCCCGCCGCCAGACTGCCGACGATCGCGGCAAAGCCGGCGCCGCCATGGGCGGCGTGGACGAAGCCCCAGGGCTGAAGATTGCTGGCGGACGGCGCCCAGCGGGCCGCCTCGAAGAGCGAGCCGAGCGCGGTGGCGTCGATCTTTGTGGCCGTGAAGGCGCGCGGGCTCCAGCGTTCGGCCAGCAGCGGCAGGATCGGATGGGCGGTGGTCGCCGTCTTGTTCATGATGGGCTCGGTCTCAGGCTGGTTTTCGGACTCGGCAACGCCGGCAGGTATTCTCGACAGCAGCAATCGGTAGGCCATGCCGTTCTGTAAAGGGGCAGAGGGGTTCTGCTGCGACGGCCGAAGCCTCAGTCAGGCCGGTTCGAACCGAACCAACCGACGGGCCCGGCCGACATCTCGACGCGCTTCTCCGGTTCGCCCGCCACGACCAGCGCCCACCAGGCGCGATAACGCGTCTGCGGGTCCTTCGCGAGCGCGATGCCGAAGCGGGTGGCCTCCTTCATCCGCAGATTGGCGTCATGGCCCGACGAGGCGCGCCAGCCGGCGAAGGCTTCTGCCGTCGAATAGTAGCCGCCGCCGAGATTTTCCGCCGCGCGGGCGGCGTCGAGGCCGGCGGCATGGACGCGCGCGGCGAAATTGCCGGCGGCGTCGTGCGAGAGCGCGTTGGCGCGCGCCATGGCATCGGCCTGGCGCTGGGCCATGGCCGTCAGGGTGGGATCGAGCCTGACGGGCCCGAGGCCCTGGCCGGCACGATAGGCATTGAAGATACGGCCGGCCTCGGCGGGATCGAGCGTGACCGCCGCCAGGCGTTCGGTGGCGCGCGCATCGAGCGGCGTCTCGCGGCGTGGCTCACCGGCGCAGCCGGCGGCGAGGAGGGCGAGGGCGGCAGCGAAGAGAAGGGGGCGCATGGGCGAGGATGGGTCCGGCATCGCTTCGGAGGGTGCGGCGCTAGCGGCCCATCATGGCGAGATTGCTGCGGCGACCCGGTCAACCTTGACTTTCGCCACAATCTGCCGCTTTAACCGCGCCATCCGTTTCGCCGACATCGTCGAGACCGCATCCGCCGACCGGGCCGCCTCGCGGCTACACGAGCCCGGAGGTCAACGCCCGACAGCGCGTCCGCGCCCTCGGGCGCGAAACCGTTTGGCGATGGGGCTTCGCGCTGCCGGTCCCTGAAGGCAAGCAAGCAGGTCCGCATGTTCGGCACTCTCAGCGACAGGCTATCAGGCATCCTCTCGGGGCTGACCCGCAGGGGTTCGCTGACCGAGGAGGACGTCAACGCCGCGCTGCGCGAGGTGCGCAAGGCGCTCCTCGAGGCCGACGTCGCGCTCGAGGTCGTGCGCTCCTTCACCGACAAGGTCCGCGAGCGGGCCGTCGGCGCCGAAGTGCTGAAGTCAGTCACGCCCGGCCAGCAGGTCATCAAGATCGTCAACGACGCGCTGATCGACATGCTCGGCGGTGACGGCGAGGGCATCACCTTCGACGCCGTGCCGCCGGTGCCGATCCTGATGGTCGGTCTGCAGGGCTCGGGCAAGACGACCTCGACTGCCAAGATCGCCAAGCGCCTGACCGACCGCAGCAAGAAGCGCGTCCTGATGGCCTCGCTCGACACGCGCCGCCCGGCCGCGATGGAGCAACTCGCCATCCTCGGCAAGCAGGTCGGCGTCGAGACGCTGCCGATCGTCGCCGGACAGTCGGCCGTGCAGATCGCGCGGCGCGCGATCGAGGCCGCCCGTCTGGGCGGCTACGACGTCGTGATGCTCGACACCGCCGGCCGCGTCACGCTCGACGACACGCTGATGGCCGAGGTCGCCGAGGTGAAGGCGGCGACCAACCCGCACGAGGTGCTGCTCGTCGCCGACGCGCTGACCGGCCAGGACGCCGTCAACACGGCGCGCGCCTTCGACGCCCGCGTCGGGCTGACCGGCATCGTGCTGACCCGCATGGACGGCGATTCCCGCGGCGGCGCGGCGCTCTCGATGCGCGCCGTCACCGGCAAGCCGATCAAGCTCGTCGGCACCGGCGAGAAGATCGACGCGCTGGAGGATTTCCACCCGTCCCGCGTCGCCAACCGCATCCTCGGCATGGGCGACATCGTCAGCCTGGTCGAGCGCGCGGCCGAGACGGTCGACGCCGACAAGGCCCAGGCGCTGGCGCAGCGCCTCGCCAAGGGCAATTTCGACCTTGCCGACATGCGCATGCAGCTCCAGCAGATGGAGAAGATGGGCGGTCTCGGCGGCGTGATGGGCATGCTGCCCGGCATGAAGCAGATGCAGGGCCAGCTCGCCAATTCGGGCGTCAACGACAAGATGATCAAGCGCCAGATCGCGATCATCGATTCGATGACGCCGGCCGAGCGCAAGAATCCCGACCTGCTCAAGAACAGCCGCAAGAAGCGCATCGCCGCCGGCTCCGGCACCTCGCCCGAGGCGATCAACAAGCTGCTCAAGATGCATCGCGGCATGGCCGACATGATGAAGGCGATGAGCAAGCAGAAGGGCGGCATGCTCGGCAAACTCGGCCAGATGTTCGGCATCGGCGGCGGCATGGGCGGCCTGCCGCCCGGCATGCCCGACCCCTCGAAGATGGACCCGGCGCAGCTCGCCGAACTGCAGAAGCAGCTCGGCGCGGGCGGCGGCATGCCGGGCCTGCCTCCGGGCGGCTTTCCGGGCCTGCCCAAGGGCGTGACGCCGCCGGCGGGGATGATGCCGAAGCTGCCCGGTCTCGGCAGCGGGCTTCCGGGGCTGGGGGGCTCCAACCCCTTCGGAGGCAAGAAGAAGTGACCAAGCCCACCGAAATGCGCGTCGGCATGTTCGACGTGTTCAAGCAGGTCAAGGCCCGTCTCGACGAGGCCAACCTGTCCTATGAGACGTCGTCCTATCGCGACGACGCCTTCTCCTTCCTCGTGCATGCGCCGGGTGAATACTGGGAGATCGACGTGCTGGAAGACGGCTCGATCGATCTCGAGATCTTCACCTCGACGGGCATGAAGGACGATCCCTGGGCCGCGATCGACCAGCTGGTCGACGACAACAAGCCCTGATTTCCACCGCAACGCTTACCCGTTCAAAACCCAAGGAAAGACGCGAATGTCCCTCAAGATCCGCCTGACCCGTGGCGGCGCCAAGAAGCGCCCGTACTACCGCATCGTCGTCGCCGATGCCCGCTCGCCGCGCGATGGCCGCTTCATCGAGAAGATCGGCTCCTATGATCCGATGAAGGCGAAGGATTCGCCGGAGCGCGTCGTGCTCGACGTCGAGAAGGCCAAGGAGTGGCTCGCCAAGGGCGCCCAGCCGACCGACCGCGTGCTGCGCTTCCTGGACGCCGCCGGCCTCGCCAAGCGCCCGGTCCGCAGCAACCCGGCCAAGGGCGTTCCCGGCGAGAAGGCCAAGGAGCGCGCCGAGAAGAAGGCCGCCAAGTCCGCCGCTCCGGCCGAAGCCGAGGCGTGATGCGGTCTCGGGCTCGCGATGCTGTTCGTCATGGTCGGGCTTGTCCCGACCATCCACGTCTTCGCTCGTCGCGACCTGAGTTCAAGCCGTGGATGCTCGCCACAGGGGCGAGCATGACGGCCGTGCCTCTCCTCGATGAGGGGGTGCAGCATGGCCGCTGACGACAAGCTCATCCTGCTCGGCGTCATCGGCGCCGCGCATGGCATCAAGGGCGAGGTCCGGATCAAGGCCTTCACCGGCGATCCGCTGGCCATCGCCGACTACGGCCCGCTGACCGACGAGAAGGGCCGGCGCTTCGAGATCGCCGAGATCCGCCCGGCCAAGGAGGTCGTGGTCGCCCGCCTCAAGGGCATCACCAGCCGCGAGGCGGCCGAGAGCCTCAACGGCGTCAACCTCTTCGTGTCCCGCGACAAGATCCCGGCGCCCGAGGACGAGGACGAGTTCCTGCAGGCCGATCTGATCGGCTGCGCGGTCGTCGGTCCCGATGGCGTGGTTCTGGGGACGGTCACCACCGTCGCCAATTACGGCGCGGGCGACCTGCTCGACATTCTGCTGCCGGACGGGCGCTCGGTGCTGATGCCCTTCACCAAGGCCTTCGCGCCGCGCATCGACATCGCCGCCCGGCGGATCGAGGCGGTTCCGCCCGAGGGACTGTTCGAGGCCGACGATGACGACTGAGCCGAACCCCTCCAGCACGAAGGCCTGGGACGAGCCGGCCGGCGCGCTGATCTTCGACATGGACGGCACCATCGTCGACAACATGCGCTTCCATGACGACGCCTGGGAGAGCTGGCACCGCGAGCACGGCCTGCCCTTCGACCGGCCAGCCTTCTTCCGGACCACGGCCGGGATGGCCGTCAGCGAGATCGTGGGGCCCTATTTTCCGGGCGTCGCTGCCGAGGAGATCGCGCGGCTCGGCGAAGCCAAGGAGACGCTCTACCGCGAGACCTACCGGCCTCATGTCGCGCCGCTGCCGGGCCTGCTGCCGCTGATGGCGCGCGCCCGCAGCTTCGGCGTCCCGATGGCGGTGGCCTCGGCCGCGCCGCCCGAGAACATCGCGCTGGTGCTCGATACGCTCGGCCTGCGGGCCGAATTTGCGACGGTGATCTCGCCGTCTCAGGGTTTCCGCGGCAAGCCGCATCCGGACATGTTCGTCGAGGCGGCGCGCCGCATGGGCGTGGCGCCGGAGACCTGCCTCGTCTTCGAGGACGCCCCCAACGGCGTCGAGGCGGCGCGGCGGGCCGGCATGCGGGCCGTCGCCATGCTGACCATGCTCGGCGCGGAGGGCTTCGCGGCCTATGACAACGTCGTCGCCTCCGCGACGGACTTCAACGCGCTGGACCGGCTGCCGGCGCTGCGCTTCGGTTAGTGTTCGCCCCTCATCAAGCCGTCATCCTGGACAAGCCGCGAAGCGGCGCAGCTCCGGGATCCATTGTAGAGATCGACATCGCTTTATGATGGATCCCGGGACGCCCTTCGGGCGCCCAGGATGACGAAGAGGTTCCAGCGCGAGCTCACTAAGGTTTTCTCCATGCCGTTCCGCGCCTCCATCCTCACGCTCTATCCGGAAATGTTTCCCGGGCCGCTCGGCGTGTCGCTGGCCGGCGAAGCGCTGCGGCGTGGGCTGTGGTCGCTGGAGACGCACCAGATCCGCGACCACGGCATCGGCCGCCATCGCAATGTCGACGACAACCCGGCCGGCGGCGGCGCCGGCATGGTGCTGCGCTGCGACGTGCTGGGCGCGGCGATCGACGCCGCCGTTCCCGCCGGTGACACGCGCCCGCGGCTGCTGATGTCGCCGCGCGGGCGCCCGCTGGCGCAGCGTCAGGTGCGCGACTGGGTTTCGGGCGAGGGCGTCGTCATCGTCTGCGGGCGGTTCGAGGGCGTCGACGAGCGGGTGATCGAGGGGCGCGGGCTGACCGAGGTCTCGATCGGCGACTACATCCTCTCGGGCGGCGAGATGGCGGCGCTGGTCCTGCTCGACGCCTGCGTGCGGCTGATCCCCGGCGTGATGGGCAAGGAACTGTCCGGCGAGGACGAGAGCTTCGAGAACGGCCTGCTCGAGTATCCGCACTACACCCGTCCGCGCGAATGGGAGGGCCGGGGCCTGCCCGAGGCGCTGCTCTCGGGCGACCATGCCCGCATCGCGAAGTGGAGGCGGGCGGAAGCGGAGCGGATCACCGCGGAGAGGCGGCCTGATCTGTTGAAGGGCCGAAGCGGCGGCTGAGCCGTGTGCGTGATGCTCGGGTCAAGCCCGAGCATGACGGCGCCTCAGGGATAGGCCGTCACCGGCAGCTTCTCGGCCAGCCAGCCGCCCGGACCCAGCATGCCACCGCGCACCGCCACGATGTCGCGGAAGCCCCGTCCCGCGAGCTTGGTGCGGACCGAGGCCGCGAGCGCGCCGCTGCGGTCGATCAGGGCGATGCGCTTGGCCGGATGGTCGAGCCGCAGCCCCGCCAGCCGGACCTCGAAGGCGGGCGTCTCGGCATCGAGCGCGAGCGCGCCCTGGGCCAAGCCGGTGTCGCGCCATTCTGCCGGCGGGCGGATGTCGATGAGCAGGAGGGTGCCGGCGCGGGCGCCGTTGAGGGCTTCGTGGGCCGACAGGGTGGTCGGTGCCTGCGCCTGCGCCCGGCACGGCAACAGAAAAACCGCCGCTCCCGCGATGAGGATGCGGCGGTTCAAGATGGCATCTACGTCATCGCGAGGAGCGTCAGCGACGAAGCAATCCAGGAGCCGTCGCGCGACACTCACTGGATTGCTTCGCTGCGCTCGCAATGACGGCCCCGCTCAGCGCAGCTCGGCGCAGAAGCGCTGGATGCGGCGGCAGGCTTCTTCCAGCTTCTCGTCCGAGGTGGCGTAGGAGATGCGGAAGTTGGGACCCAGGCCGAACGAGGAGCCGTGCACGGCTGCGACGGCTTCCGTCTCCAGGATGCCCATGACCAGATCCTCGTCGGTCTCGATGACCTTGCCGTTGGGCATGGTCTTGCCGATCAGGGCCGAGCAGTCGGGATAGACGTAGAAGGCGCCTTCCGGCTTCGGGCAGACGAGGCCGCGGGTCTGGTTGAGCATGGAGACGACGAGGTCGCGGCGGCGCTCGAAGGCCTTCTTGAAGACGGGCAGGTGGTCCTGCGGGCCGTCCAGCGCCTCGACCGCGGCCCATTGCGAGATCGCCGAGGTGCCCGAGGTCTGCTGGCCCTGGACGAGGTCCATGGCGTTCATCAGGTGCTGCGGGCCGGCCGCATAGCCGATGCGCCAGCCGGTCATGGCGTAGGACTTCGAGACGCCGTTCATGGTCAGCGTGCGCTCATAGAGGCCGGGCTCGACCTGCGCCGGGGTGACGAACTCGAACTCGCCATAGACGAGGTGCTCGTACATGTCGTCGGTGAGCACCCAGACATGGGGGTGGCGCATCAGCACATCGGTGAGCTTCTTCATCTCGGCGCGGCTGTAGGCGGCGCCCGAGGGGTTCGACGGCGAGTTCAGGATGACCCACTTGGTCTTGGGCGTGATCGCGCGCTCGAGTTCTTCCGGCTGGAGCTTGAACTCGTTCTCGATCTTGGTCTCGGCGAAGGTCGCCGTGCCGCCGCAGAGCGCGACCATCTCGGGATAGGAGACCCAGTAGGGCGAGACGCAGATGACCTCGTCGCCGGGGTTCAGCGTCGCGAGCAGGGCGTTGTAGATGACATGCTTGCCGCCGGTGGAGACGATGGTCTGGCTCGGCTTGTAATCGAGGCCGTTCTCGCGCTTGAACTTGCGGGCCACGGCCTCGCGCAGCTGCGGGATGCCGGAGACGGGGGTGTACTTGGTCTCGCCGCGACGGATGGCGGCGATCGCCGCCTCCTTGATGTTGTCGGGCGTGTCGAAATCGGGCTCGCCGACGGAGAGCGAGATCACGTCCTTGCCCTGCGCTTTCAGGTCGCGCGCCTTCTGCGTGATGGTGATGGTCGCAGACGGCTTCACGCGCTTCAGGGCGTCGGCAAGGAAGGCCATGGGAGTTCTCCGGATCTCGGATAAGGGCACGCCGCAGCGGGCGCGCGCGTGGTTTAGGACTCATGGCGGCCTATCGCAAGCGAGACTGCTTGATCATTGCCAGCAGCGACACGAATTGGAGCGACCATCGCGAGCAGCATATCGGCGGCGGCGCGAAAGGTGCATGCTGGTGCGACCGGCTGAGGGGCCACCCATGACCAGCGCGCCCGCGGCGCGCGGAAAGCAGCTCCGTGAAACTCAGGATCGGCTACGAACTCGACTACGACTTCCCGCAACCGACGCCGCTGATCCTGATGCTGAACGTGCATTTCAGCCGGGTGTCGGACCTGCAGACGCCCGACTACATCCGCCTGAGCCCGTCGGTTCCGGTCAGCGCCTATCGCGACGGCTTCGGCAACTGGTGCACCAGGCTGGTGGCGCCGCAGGGCGCGATGCGGATCACGGCCGATGCGGTCATCCAGGACAGCGGCCTGCCGGAAGCCTTCGATCGCGGCGCGGGGCAGGTGCCGGTCGAGCATCTGCCGGAGGAGGCGATCGTCTTCCTGCTGGCGAGCCGCTTCTGTGATTCCGATCGTCTGCTCGATCTCGCTTGGGAGCTGTTCGGCACGACGCCGCCCGGCGCGCCGCGGGTCCAGGCGATCTGCGACTTCGTCAACCAGCGCATCGCCTTCAACTACAACGACGCCAGCGTGACGCGCAGCGCCTCGGACGCCTATCGGGAGGGGCGCGGGGTCTGCCGCGACTATGCCCATCTCGCCATCGCGTTCTGCCGGGCGATGAACATCCCGGCGCGCTACTGCACCTGCTATCTCGGCGATATCGGCACGCCTCCGCCCTGGCCGCCGGGCGATTTCGCGGCGTCCTTCGAAGCCTATCTCGAGGGCGGCTGGCAGATGTTCGATCCGCGCAACAACGTTCCGCGCATCGGCCGCGTGCTGATCGCGCGTGGTCGCGATGCGGCCGACGTCGCCATCGCCACCACCTTCGGGCCGAATACGCTGACCGGCTTCAGGGTCTGGACCGACGAGGTGATCGAGGCGTGAGCCAGCGGCGGCGCGCCCGCTCGGGCCGCGCCGTCTCGGTCGGCCGCGATCTCAGTCGCGGAACAGCCCGGAGGTGTCCGGCTTCTTGGCCCGCAGCGGCGTCTTGCGGGCCAGGCCCTTGGCCTTGGGGGCCGAGGCGTCGGTGGCCGCCTCGTCCGGGTCCTGCCCGTCTCCGGCCGGTTCGGGCTGCGCAGGGGCGACGGCCGCAGGCTTCGCCGCGGCCGCCTTTTCGTCCGCCCTGGCCTGCTCGGCCGGGTCGATCGTCCGGAAGCGGATCATTTCTTCTTCGGTCCCGCAGCGCGCGCAACGGCTGCCGCGAAGGTCGCGGGCGCCGCCGCCTCTGCCTTGGGCTTGTCCTTCTTCGGCTTCTTGGCTTCGCGGTTTCCGCGCTGTTCGCCTTTTGCCATGGTCGGTCTCCCTTGGGTCTGAGGGTGCGGGATCGCGCCCCCGGTGGATCTCGGGCTTGAAGTCAGGCGTGGCCTGGATCGCGATGGTCGCTGAAGCTGGGTTCGATCATGCGGGCGGCTTTCGCCTGCCGCGGCCGGCCCGGCAGAGGCCGGGACTCGTCATGTCGAAGCAGAGCCCGACTCTAGGCCAGACCGGCGGCCGGCGCACGCGCTTTCTCGCAGGATGCCGCGCACCTGGTCCATTGCCGACGATTTCGGCCTTGCGCGACGCGTGCGTCCCTGCGATGCGCTGGCGGCCATGACCGCTCCCCCGCCGATCGCGATCTATGTCGATGCCGACGCCTGCCCGGTGAAGGACGAGATCTTCAAGGTCGCCAGTCGGCACCGGCTGCACGTCTTCGTCGTCGCCAACAGCTTCATGATGCTGCCGCGCGAGCCGTGGATCGAGCGCGTCATCGTCTCGGGTGGCTTCGACGCGGCCGATGACTGGATCGCCGAGCGCGTCGCCCGCGGTGCGATCGTCGTCACCTCCGACATTCCGCTGGCCGACCGCTGCATCAAGGCCGGCGCCGAGGTCATCGGTCCGACCGGCAAGCCCTTCACCGAGGCCTCGATCGGCATGGCGCTGGCGACGCGCGACATGATGGAGGATCTGCGCGCGATGGGGACGGCGACGGGCGGGCCGAAGCCGTTTTCGGCGCGCGACCGCTCCGCCTTCCTGCAGGCGCTCGACCTTTCCATCCAGCGGCTCAGGCGGGCGGGCTTCGCGGCGGGCTGACGCGCGACTAGGTCGTTGAATTCGTAGCGGCTTTGCCCGTGCCGGCCCATTTCCCTCCGCAGGGGAATGCTCTAATGCTGCGGCCAAGCCTGTCGCAATCGGGCCGCTCCGGGAGGAAGTTCATGTCGCTGACCCGCCGTTCCACGCTCGGCCTGCTGGCCGGTGCCATCGTCGCTCCGTCCGTGGTGCGGGCGCAGAGCTTCCCGACCAAGCCGATCACCATCGTCGTGCCCTATCCGGCGGGCGGGCCCACCGATGCGATCGCGCGCTTCGTCGCGCAGGACCTGTCGGGCTCGATCGGCCAGAACGTCATCGTCGACAACCGCGCCGGCGCCTCGGGCGCGGTCGGCACGCGCGCCGTGGCGAAGGCGGATCCCGATGGCTACACCATCGTCTTCGGCAACAACCAGACGCATGGGAACAACATGTTCCTGCTGAAGGAGCCGGGCTACGACGCGGTCAAGGATTTCGCGCCGCTGGCCGGCGTCGGCGCCTTCGAGCATGCCTTCGTCGTGCGCAAGGACCTGCCCGCCAAGGACATCAAGGAGCTGATCGCGCTGGCCAAGGCCGATCCGGGCAAGCTCAACTATGGTTCGACTGGCGTCGGCTCCGGCTCGCATCTCGCCATGGAGCTGTTCATGGCGCGCACCGGCATCAAGATGACGCATGTGCCCTTCCGCGGGGCGGCCCCGCTCGTCCAGGAGATCATCGGCGGGCGCATCGACATCGCCAATTCGACGCTGCCGAGCGTGCTCGAGCAGATCAATGCCGGCACCCTGCGCGCGATTGCGCTGGCCAGCCCCGAGCGGAACGCGCGGGCCAAGGACATCCCGACGCTGCGCGAGCAGGGCATCGCCGATGCGGATGCCGATTCCTGGGCCGCCTTCTTCGCGCCGGCCGCGACGCCCGCCCCGGTGCTGGAGGCGCTCTCCAAGGCGATCCTGGCCTCGCTCGCCAAGCCGACCGTGACCGAGCAGATCCTGAAGCTCGGCTTCACGATGAGGTTACGTGACCCGGCCGCCTTCCGGCCCTATCACCAGCAGGAAATCGCGACCTGGGAAAACATCATCAAGGCGGCCGGGGTGAAGCCGGAATAGCCTGAACCGAAGGAGTCGGCATGGCCGCAGCGGGGTTTGGTAGACGGTTCGTCCTCGCTCTCCTGCTGCTGCCGGCGCTCTGGCCCGGGGCCGTCGCCGCCGTCGAGGTCGACCGAGAGCGGGTCTGGGCGCTGCTCGCGAAACCCGGCCATGTCGCGCTGATGCGCCATGCCGATGCGCCGGGAACCGGCGATCCGGCCGGCTTTCGCATCGGCGACTGCGCGACGCAGCGCAATCTCGGCGAGCGCGGCCGCGACCAGTCCCGCCGCCTCGGTGCGGAATTCCGGCGCCGCGCGGTGCCCGTCGCGCTCGTGCTGACAAGCCAGTGGTGCCGGACGCGCGAGACGGCCGAACTGATGGCGCTTGCGCCGATCGAGGACGAGCCGACGGCGCTGAACTCCTTCTTCGGGCGCCCCGGCGAGCGCGATGCCGCCACCGCCGCGCTGCGGCGGCGCCTCGTCTCGCTGCCCGTCGATGCCGGGTTGGTGGTGATGGTGACGCATCAGGTCAACATCACCGCTCTGACCGGGGTGTTCCCGGCGTCCGGCGAGATGGTGGTGCTGAAGCGGGACGATCAGGGTGGCTTCGTGACGGTCGGCCGGCTGCCCCCGCCCTGACGCTGGCGGAGCCCGCCGCGTCACTTTGCCGTGACGGGCCGGCAACCGACTGGCCAGGCCGGCGGTTCTCCCTATCTCTGAGCCAGGGGTCCGATCAGGAGATGACGATGCGCCGGCAAGCCTGTTTTTCCCTGCTCGCGGTCGCGACGGCGCTGCTCGTCGGCCTTCCGCAGGCGGGTGCCCAGCAGCGGGTCCCGTCGAGCGCGGGCGACCTCACTGTGGAGACGGTCGCGGGCGGGCTCGAGCATCCTTGGGGGCTCGCCTTCCTGCCGGACGGGCGCATGCTGGTGACGGAGCGGCCGGGGCGGCTGCGGCTGGTGGGGACGGATGGCCGGCTGTCTGCGCCGATCACCGGCGTGCCCAATGTCGCCGCCCGCGGGCAGGGTGGTCTGCTCGATGTCGTCCTCGACCCCGGCTTCGCGCAGAACCGGACGATCTACCTCTCCTTCGCCGAGCCGCGGGCGGGCGGCAGCGGCACCAGCGTCGCCCGCGCCCGCCTCAACGAGCGCGGCACGGCGCTGGAGGGCACCAAGGTGATCTTCCAGCAGATGCCGACGATCGCCAGCAACCTGCATTTCGGCTCGCGGCTGGTCTTCGACCGGACGGGCGCCCTCTTCGTCACGGTCGGCGACCGCTACGGCCAGCGCGACCAGGCGCAGAACCCGGCCAACCATATCGGCAAGATCATGCGGATCGCTCCCGAGGGCGGGGCGCCGGCCGACAACCCCAGGGTCGAGGGCTGGCAGCCGGAGATCTGGTCGATCGGCCATCGCAATGTCCAGGGCGCGGCGCTGCATCCCGAGACCGGCCAGCTCTGGACGGCCGAGCACGGTGCGCGCGGCGGCGACGAGGTCAACACGCCCATGGCCGGCCGCAACTATGGCTGGCCGGTCATCACCTTCGGCATCGACTATTCCGGCGCCAGGATCGGCGAGGGGACGGCCAAGGCCGGCATGGAGCCGCCGCTGTTCTACTGGGACCCCTCGATCGCGCCCTCGGGCGCGGCCTTCTACACCGGCGCCGTCTGGCCGGCGTGGAAGAACTCGCTCTTCGTCGGCGGGCTCGCCGGCCAGATGCTGGTCAGGCTGTCCACCCAGGGCGAGGCCGTGACCGGGCAGGAGCGGCTGCTCGAGGGGCTGGGCGAACGCATCCGCGACGTCCGGCAGGGGCCGGACGGGTTCCTCTATCTGCTGAGCGACGCGCCCGCCGGGAAGCTGCTGCGGGTGCGCCCTGCGCGGTAGGGGCAGTCATGGTGCTGAGGGCTGAGGCCGGAGATCGTGCCGCGTCAGCGGCCGGGTCCACCACCCCCACCGCTTCCTCCGCCTCCACCAGGCCCCCGCCACCAGGCCCTCCGCCTCCCGGGCCTCCCGGCCCTCCTGGCCCTCCTGGCCCTCCTGGCCCGCCTCCGGGGCCTCCGCCCGGGCCACCGCTGCCCGGGCCACCGCCGCCGGGACCGAAGCCGCCCGGCCCGGAACTGCCGGGGCCCGGTGAACCTCCGGACTGCCCTTCGCCTTCGCCATCTGTCCTCGCCAGACGGATGGCGTCGATGCTGAGTTCGCCATCCGGGCCGACGCGCCCATTCAGGACGGCACGGACCTCTTCCATGAGCGACCCATCGGATGAGAAGGCCTCGCCACGCACCGCGAGGCCCGAGCCGAGCAGCACGCGTCCCTCGCGGGCCCGGACATAGCTCTCGATCGAGACGGGTCCGGTGGCCGCGATGGCTTGAGCGTCTTCGATCCGCGCGGGCAGAAAGCCCCCCCGCGCGAGCCTGCCCGTCACAAGCACGCGCCGGCCGAGATGAGCCTGATCGGCATGAAGCAGCTTCAGCCCACCGATCCAGAATCCGTCAGCGTCCTGCTCGAGAATCCCGAGAACACGGGACGGACCTGGCCCGCGAGGCTCGATCAGGCTGGCGGCAATCGAGCCATCCAGCCGGCGCAGGCCGCTGACCGCCACGCGCTGACCCTTGCGCCAAGCATCCCGCGGCTGGGCACTCGCGGTGACGATCTTCTGCCCGAGGACCTCGATGGTGTCCCGGTCGACGGCGGTCACCGGGCCAATGACTTCGCTGACCACGGTGATCGCATCCGTGACGAGCCCGGTCGAGTCGGGTCGCGCCGCGACACGCACGACATGGCCGACCCGCAAGTCACGCGCGTTTCGCCGCCGCCCGTCGATCGTCACGGGGACATTCGGCCCATAGGCGATGCGCGTGCCGTTGACGACGATGCTGCCGAAACGCTGGATCGTTCCGACAAAGCCGGTGCCGCCGATGCCACGGTCGCTTCCTGCCGGGCCGTCCGGCGCGAACCCCGTGCCGCCGATGCCGATGTCGCGCGGCTTCTCCGGCGCTGCAATCGCATCATGCAGCGACGCTGTCGCCGCCCCGAGCGCAGCGATCACAGCCCGTCGCGTCCATGCGAAACGCCGTGTCATCGTTGGACGGCCTCGTCGTCCGGGCCGCTGACACGCTCGCGGAAAACATAGATGCCGCAGTTCCAGCGGTGTTCGCCGCCGTGGTCGGTCTCGCTGGCAGCATGGGCTTCCCGGTTGATGCGCTGGAGCATCTCGAGGGCCAGTTCCCGCGAGCGGGCCTCGAGCCGTTCGGCCAGTTCGGCCGAGAGGCCATCATAGTGAACCGCGCGTTCGAGGAAGGCCGGGCTGGGACCAGTAACATTCGCGGCGGCTGCCGCCAGGTGGTCGTGCAGGTTCCGGCCGAAGTAATAGAGCTTATCGTCATCGCCGTGATGCGGGATGAAGGCCGCCTCGGCGAGCACGATGTGGTCATCGGCGTCGATCGTCACGATGCGGCGGTCGAGCCATTCATCGAGGACGGCGCGGGGCCTGACGTCTCGGGTGACGGATGACACCAACTCCTCGAAAGACGGGGACGCCCCCTCTGCGGTGCGCGGAAGCGGCAGAGGCCGGCCGGTCTCGTCACAGAAGCGGGGTGAAGCCAGCCACCGCGCGATGACCGCACCGGTCCGCGAAACCGTTGCGGGCACGGCATTGACCGGAGCGCCGGCCCCCCGCAGCCGGCTCACCTCCTTGCGGTGGATCCCGGTCAACAGGCTGACACGGCTGTCCGTCTGGTCCTTGCCGGGCAAAGCGAAGTCGTGCTCCGCGACATTGACGTACAACTCCCGCAGCAGCTGGCTCAGTGCGGGAAAGGTCATGCCGGCGCTGATGCAGAGGCGGACAAGCGGCCGCAGCAGCCGCGCGAGCGGCGGATAGAGCTTGCTGGCAGTGGGGCCGGGGGCGGAGTCCATCGCGTGATCGAGGTATCCTCGATTTACGTGGGACACAATCCCACATTTTTGCGAAACGATATTGCCAGCCTCGGCAATCTGGAATAAGTGGGAATTATTCCCACTTCGAGTTGTCGCTGATGCAGATCTCCCTCTCGAGCCGGCCGTCCCACTGGCTCAGCCCCCATAAACGTTCGGCATTTGTCGCGAGACGATCGGAAACGGCCTGTCTGCTGGGGCGAGCCCTCTGCTGCGTCATCGCGCTGTCGACGCCCTACGCCATGTTTTTGCTGAACGGCGCCTTGCACCCATGATGTTTCAGGAGCCTTGCACCGCCAATGGAGCCTGTGGCCTCAGCGAGAGTGTCGCTCGGCGTCCCCAAGGCCTGCTGGCGCCGCTGTGCCAGACGCTGATGTTTCTGCTTCTGTTTGCAGGGTTCGGCGTATCCTCGCTGCTGGTTGCCTCGTTGATCCAGGTCTTCGAGTAAAACCTCAGCGATCGATGCTCCATCGCAGCCGGTGCTAGCCAGCGCCTGTCGTTCGTCACGCCGTGCCGCGTCCGCGATCACGCATGGGACGCGTCCCTCAAACGATCTCCGCCAGCCGGGTGTCCTGCGACAGCACCAGGCACCAGTGCGGCTCGAAATCGGCGCCCAGCGGCCAGATGAAGTCCTTGAAGATCTCCAGCAGGCGGGACTGGTAGCGCTCGAACCAGGCGCGCTGGCAGAGCACGAACTTGGTCGCGCCGACGATCGTCTCGCGGTCGATGACGCAGAGCGGGACGATGTCGGGATTGGCCTCGAGATAGGCCTGCACCGCGACCATCAGCGTCGGGTAGCCGGGGTGGAGCATGTCGTCGAGGACGATCAGCCCGCCCTCGGCGAGGCAGGCGGTCGCCAGCGCGAGGTCGCGGCCGAGCGCGGCGCGGGAATGCTCGCCGTCGATGTGGATGAAGCGCAAGGGCACGCCGCCGGCCTTGGCGAGGAGGTCTGCGGGTGCCATCGCGCCGGCATCGCCCTTGATCGTGCGGCGGCGCTCGGGGCCGATGCCGTGGCGGGCGCAATTGGCCTCGAAGCGCTGCTCCACGCCGGGGTCGGGCCAGGAGAAGATGTCGAGCGCCAGCGCGATTTCGTCCTGCTCGAGCGCGTGGGCGAGCGCAATGAAGAAGCGGCCCTCGAAGGCGCCGATCTCGGCGATGGGGCCGTGCACGCCTTCCTCCGTCTGCAGCCGCAGCAGCCGCGCGCAGATCGCGGCGGCAAAGCGCGAGGACATGCCGACGACCTGGTCGTAGCCCGAGGCGAGATAGGCCTCGACCGCGTCGTGGCCGGAGAAGGGGAGGGCGGGTGTCGCGTGCTGATCCATGGCGCCACTGTGACCAAGCGGCACAGCGCTGTCACCCCGGGATCGGCTTTGATCAGCGCTCGCCCTGGGATCAGCCCTTGGCGTGGAAGATGAAGAAGGCGCCGGCCGCGATCAGCGCAAAGCCGATGGCGTGGTTCCAGGTCAGGCTTTCCTTCAGCCAGAACACCGAGAAGCCGGCGAAGACAAGGAGGGTGATGACCTCCTGCATCGTCTTGAGCTCGGCGGTGGAATAGACCGCCGAGCCGATGCGGTTGGCCGGCACGGCCAGCATGTATTCCGGCAGCGCGATCATCCAGCTCGCGAGGATGGCGAGGCCGATCGCCGTGCTCTTGTAGCTGAGATGGCCATACCAGGCGAAGGTCATGAAGACGTTGGAGCCGATCAGCAGGAGGATCGGCAGGACATGGGCCGTGGTGAGGGAGGGCATCGCGGTTCTTCCCGTGGCGAGGCCGGAAACGCCCGGCGATCGGGTCTGTTCCGGCCGGAGCCTCGGCTCAGCCGAAGCGCAGCTTCATCGAGAGGATGAGCAGCACGAGGCAGAGCGTCAGCGCATTGGCGAAGACGACCGGCCAGGAGCCGATCTGCAGGCCATAGGTCAGCCACAGCGCCGTGCCGGCCGCGAAGAGCGACTGCGTCCAGAGCGAGATCGCCTTGGTGTCGCGGGTGCGGATGGTGCGCCAGGCCTGGGGCAGCCAGCACAGGCTGGTGAGCGCGGCGGCGACGAAGCCGAGGATTTCGATCGAGGCGGGCGACATGGCGGGTTCCGGCGGGGCTCGCGCCCTCATAGCGGGATTCGCCGGGCCGCGCTGCCATGGCGATGGTTAACCTCTCTTAACCGCCACGCCCTAGTTTTGCGTCATTCCTGCGATTCGGTGGAGACCATGCGCGCAACGATCCTGGCCCTGCCCCTCGTCCTCATCGCCTCGGCCGCTTCGGCGCAGGGCAGTTTCCAGTCCTGCCTGTCCGGCCTGCGCGGCGAGGCCGCCGCCAAGGGCGTGTCGGGCGCGACCTTCGACCGCGCCATGGCCGGCGTCGAGCCGGACATGAAGATCATCGAGGCGATGAACAACCAGCCGGAGTTCAAGACGCCGATCTGGGATTACCTGGGCACGCTGGTCGACGAGGAGAAGGTCGCGGAAGGGCGCGCGATGATGCGCCAGCACGCCGCGGTGCTCGCCGCGGCCGAGCAGCGCTTCGGCGTCGACCGTCACACCATCGCCGCCGTCTGGGGCGTCGAGAGCGATTTTGGCAAGGCCAAGGGGCGCTGGCCGCTGGTGCAGGCGCTCTCCACCGGCGCCTGCCTGGCGCCGCGCCGCAACGCCTTCTTCAAGGGCGAGCTGCTGGCGACGCTGCAGATCATCCAGCGCGGCGATCTGCGGCCGGAACGCCTGTTCGGCTCCTGGGCGGGTGCCTTCGGCCACACCCAGTTCATCCCCACGACCTATCTGCGGCTCGCGGTGGACGGCGACGGCGACGGCCGGCGCGACCTCGTCGACTCGATTCCCGACGCGCTGCATTCCACCGCCAACTTCATGGACAAGGCGGGCTGGGTCACCGGCGCGACCTGGGGCTACGAGGTGCGGGTGCCATCAGGCTATTCCGGCCCGACGGGGCGCAACCCGAAGCAGCCTGTGTCGTCCTGGGCGGCGCGCGGCATCGTCAAGTTCGACGGGTCCCCGCTCAACGGCACCGGCAATGCCGGGCTCCTGATGCCGGCGGGGCGCAACGGCCCGGCCTTCCTCGTCTTCAAGAATTACGATGCGGCTTTCAGCTACAATGGCGCGGATTCCTACGCGCTGGCGATCTCGCTCCTCTCCGATCGGCTGCGCGGCCGGCCGGGCGTGCAGGGGCAATGGCCGACGGACGACCTGCCGCTGTCGCGCGAGCAGCGCCGCGAACTGCAGCGGCTCCTGATCGCGCGCGGCTACAATGTCGGCGAGCCGGACGGCGCCGTCGGCTCGCTGACGCGCGCCGCGATCCGGGAGGTCGAGGCCAAGATCGGCATGCCGCAGACCGGACGGCCGGGCGAGAAGGTGCTGCGCGCGCTGAAGAGCGGGCGGGTTTAGCTCCGGCGTCATGCTCGGGCTTGACCCGAGCATCTCCTGCACGGGATTCTCGGGTCTGCGCTTCGCTTCGCCCGAGAATGACGGAAAATCATGATGACCCGCCGCCTGATCTCCACCGGCTCGCCCTTCGAGACCGCCTTCGGCTATTCGCGCGCGGTGATCGATGGCGACCTCGTCTTCGTCTCCGGCACCACCGGCTATGACTACGTCACCATGACCCTGCCGGAGGATGCGGCCGAGCAGGCACGCAACATCTTCCGCACACTGGAGGCGGTGCTGAAGGAGGCCGGCGCCTCGCTCGCCGGCGTGGTGCGGGCGCAGTATTTCGTCACCGACCGGGCCTATTGCGAGCCGGTGCTCGCCGTCTGCGGCGAGGTCTTCCGCGAGGTGCGGCCGGCGGCGGGCATCTATGTCGTGGCCGGGCTGCTGAAGCCCGAGATGAAGGTCGAGATCGAGGTGACCGCGCGGCTGGCGCGGCCCTGACATCGCGTCCGCGCCGCTTGCATGCGGGGGACGTGCGCCCTAATCAGCCGCCATTGCAGGTTCAAGAAACGGCGAGGCGACGACCATGGCGACCCACAAGCTCCTGATGCTTCCCGGCGACGGCATCGGCCCCGAGGTGATGGGGCAGGTCGAGACGATCGTCTCCTGGTTCGGCAAGCAGGGGCTCGCCTCCTTCGAGATCGAGAAGGGCCTCGTCGGAGGCTCCGCCTATGACGCCCACAAGCAGGCGATCTCGGAAGGCGACATGAAGCTCGCCCAGCAGGCGGACGCCGTGCTCTTCGGCGCCGTCGGCGGCCCGAAATGGGCGGATGTGCCCTATCAGCACCGGCCGGAAGCCGGGCTGCTGCGCCTGCGCAAGGATCTCGGCCTGTTCGCCAACCTGCGCCCGGCGATCTGCTATCCGGCGCTGGCCTCGGCCTCCTCGCTGAAGCCCGAGGTGGTCGAGGGGCTCGACATCCTGATCGTGCGCGAGCTCACCGGCGGCGTGTATTTTGGCGAGCCGAAGGAAATCGTGACGCTGGAGGACGGCTCCAAGCGCGGCGTCGACACGCAGCTCTACACGACGCCCGAGATCGACCGGATCTGCCGCGTCGCCTTCGAGCTGGCGCGGACGCGCCGCAACAAGGTCTCCTCGGCCGAGAAGCACAACGTCATGAAGACCGGCGTGCTCTGGAAGCAGACGGTGACCGCGCTGCACGCCAAGGACTATGCGGATGTCGAGCTCGAGCATGTGCTCGCCGACAACTGCGCCATGCAGCTGGTGCGCTGGCCCAAGCAGTACGACGTCATCGTCACCGACAACCTCTTCGGCGACATCCTCTCGGATGTGGCGGCGATGCTGACCGGCTCGCTGGGCATGCTTCCTTCCGCCTCGCTCGGCGCCGAGGATCCGGCCACCGGCAAGCGCAAGGCGCTCTACGAGCCCGTCCACGGCTCGGCGCCGGACATCGCCGGCAAGGGTCTGGCCAACCCGATCGCGATGATCGGCTCCTTTGCGATGGCGCTGCGCTACTCCTTCGGCGCGATCGAGGCCGCCGACCGTCTCGAAGGCGCGATCGCCGACGTGCTGGGTTCCGGCACCCGCACCAAGGACATCGCCGCGCCCGGCGCCAACGCCGTCTCGACCAGCGAGATGGGCCAGGCGATCGTCAAGGCGCTGGAGGCGCGCGGCTGAGGGCGCCTCCTCTGACGACGGTCTTGCAAACCGCTTCCAGCCGCTCGACATTAACCTTGGGTTGTGCGGCTGGGGCGATGGGGCGTGGCGGGGCTTGAATTTGGAGTGCTGACGAAGCTCGCGGGCATCGCGCTCGCGGCCGGCGGTATCGTCACTGGCGGGCTCGGCAATGCCGGGTTCAAGGACATCTCCGATCTCGGCGGCAAGATTGCCGAGGCTTTCGGTGGGCCGTCGGCGGCCGGGCCATTTTCTGCCTTTGCACGCAGAATCGCCCATCAGGTCGAACAAGCCATCGACGAGCGCGCACGCTCGCCGCGCAATCGCGATCCCGCCATCGTCCAGCAGAACCTCGATCATGCGCTGCAGTGCTTTGCGGCCGGTCTCGACCGGATGCTGGTTTCGCCCGGAGACTTCGCGCGCGGCGACTTGGCCGCAGACAAGATCGCCGATTATCTCGTCGCGTCGCTCGCGCGCTTCGAACCCTGCTTTCGCGAGGGGGACGAGAACCGCGAGGCGCGGCCGCTGGCGCGTGAGATCTTCTTTCGCGCGGTCGAAACGGCGCTCTCTGACAAAGCGTTTTTGGCCAGTCTCGGTGGCGCGGTCGATCGGGAGTTGCTGAGGCGCACGACCGGGTTATCTGTTGAGATTGCCGTTCTCGGCGACAAGATCGACCGGGCGGCCGACGAATCCCGCGCGGCGCATGGCGTATCACAGGCGATGCTGGCCGAGGTTCTGGCGAGGCTGCCGGACCCCTCCGCCATCAAGGCTGAGGCCTTGAGATCGATCGTCGAGGCTTTGCAGATCGCGCATGTTCCGCAGGCTGAATGGCCGGCAAAGGCACTCGAGGCCATTGAAGGCCTGCTCGCCAAGCAGCACGAACCCGTTGTGCCCACCAACCAGGGCGCGGATGTCGACGCCACGATCCGTCAGGCGCGTGATGTCGCGCCCGATGTGCAAAGAGCCGTCGGCATATTGCGCGAGGGACGCGCGCATCTGCGCGAGGAGCGGCTGGCGCGCCAGCGCGCTGAGGCTGCGCTTCTCAAGGAGGAAGCGGATTTCCTGTCGCTGACCTATCGCCATACCGAAGCAATCGAGGCGTTGGCGGAAGCAATCAGGCTCGACCCGGACGATCCGTGGCTGTGCTTCCAATGCGGCGATAGTTACCTTTTGATCGGCAGCACGCAGGCGGCCCTGTCCCGTTATCGCGCGGGCGGTGAGGCCGCAGAACGCACTGGCGACGAGCGCGACCTCTCGGTTTCCTATAACAAGATCGGCGACGTTCAGGTGGCGCAGGGGGATCTCGCCGGGGCGCTAACGAGCTTTTGCAAGGGGCTGGAGATTGCCGAGCGGCTGTCCGCGTCCGATTTGGGCAACGCCGTCTGGCGGCGCGACCTCTCGGTCTCGTTCGACAGGATCGGCGACGTGCAGGTTGCGCAGGGTGACCTCACCGGGGCGCTGGCGAATATTCGGGCGGGGCTGACGATCACGCAGGCCCTGTCGGACTCCGATCCCGGCAACGCCGTCTGGCGGCGCGATCTCTCGGTTTCCTACATCAAGATCGGCGACGTGCAGATTGCGCAGGGTGACCTCGCCGGGGCGCTGGCGAATTATCGGGCGGGGCTCACGATTCGGCAGGCCCTGTCGGACTCCGATCCCGGCAACGTCGGCTGGCGGCGCGATCTCTCGGTCTCGTTCGAGAAGATCGGCGACGTGCAGTTTGCGCAGGGTGACCTCACCGGGGCGCTGGCGAGTTATCGGGCGGGGCTGACGATCGCGCAGGCCCTGTCGGGCGCCGATCCCGGCAACGCCGTCTGGCGGCGCGATCTCTCGGTTTCCTACATCAAGGTCGGCGACGTGCAGATTGCGCAGGGTGACCTCGCCGGGGCGCTGGCGAATTATCGGGCGGGGCTCACGATTCGGCAGGCCCTGTCGGACTCCGATCCCGGCAACGTCGGCTGGCGGCGCGATCTCTCGGTCTCGTTCGACAAGATCGGCGACGTGCAGTTTGCGCAGGGTGACCTCACCGGGGCGCTGGCGAGTTATCGGGCGGGGCTGACGATCGCGCAGGCCCTGTCGGGCGCCGATCCCGGCAACGCCGGCTGGCGGCGCGATCTCTCGGTCTCGTTCGACAAGATCGGCGACGTGCAGTTTGCGCAGGGTGACCTCACCGGGGCGCTGGCGAGTTATCGGGCGGGGCTGACGATCGCGCAGGCCCTGTCGGGCGCCGATCCCGGCAACGCCGGCTGGCGGCGCGATCTCTCGGTCTCGTTCGACAAAATCGGCAACGTGCAGGTTGCGCAGGGTGACCTCACCGGGGCGCTGGCGAATTATCGGGCGGGCCTCACGATTCGGCAGGCCCTGTCGGACTTCGATCCCGGCAACGTCGGCTGGCGGCGCGATCTCTCGGTCTCGTTCGACAAAATCGGCAACGTGCAGGTTGCGCAGGGTGACCTCACCGGGGCGCTGGCGAATTATCGGGCGGGGCTCACGATCGCGCAGGCCCTGTCGGGCGCCGATCCCGGCAACGCCGGCTGGCGGCGCGATCTCTCGGTCTCGTTCGACAAAATCGGCAACGTGCAGGTTGCGCAGGGTGACCTCACCGGGGCGCTGGCGAATTATCGGGCGGGGCTCACGATCGCGCAGGCCCTGTCGGGCGCCGATCCCGGCAACGCCGGCTGGCGGCGCGATCTCTCGGTCTCGTTCGACAAAATCGGCAACGTGCAGGTTGCGCAGGGTGACCTCACCGGGGCGCTGGCGAATTATCGGGCGGGCCTCACGATTCGGCAGGCCCTGTCGGACGCCGATCCCAGCAATGCCGGCTGGCAGCGCGACCTGATTGTCAGCCATGCGAAATTGGCGCAGGCTGGCGATGACCCGCGTCGGAATTGGGCAGCCGCCCACGCCATCGCGCTTCGTCTGGCCGAAGAAGGCCGCCTCGCGCCGCGCGATACAGGAATGGTCGAGGTGACTCGCCAGCAGCGTGACCTCGCCTTCAACCTCTCCCCCTCGTGAATTGCGTGCGGCGTCCGGCCGTGCGCTAGAGTGGCGGCATCCGAAACGGAGCGATGCCGGTCCGATGCTGATCAAGAACCGTCCGAGCTGGGAAATCCCCGAGAGCGAGGCGACGCCGGAATCGGTGTTCTTCAACCGCCGCGCCTTCATGGCGGGCGGAGCCGGGCTGATCGCGGGGGCGGCGCTTCCCGGCGCGGCCGCGGGCCAGGGCGCCGATCCGACGCTCGATCTCTACCCCGCCAAGCGCAACGCCGCCTATACGCTCGACCGGGCGGTGACCGACGAGGCGCTGGCGTCGACCTACAACAATTTCTACGAATTCGGCACGTCCAAGGACATCGTTGCTGCGTCGAAGCGGCTGGTCAGCCGGCCCTGGACGATCGCGATCGACGGGATGGTCGAGAAGCCCTTCGAGATCGGCTTCGACGATCTCGTGCGCAAGCTGCCGCTGGAAGAGCGGCTCTACCGCTTCCGCTGCGTCGAGAGCTGGTCGATGGCGGTGCCGTGGACGGGCATCCCGCTCAAGGCTTTCGTCGACTACGTCAAGCCGCTGTCGGGGGCGAAGTACATCCGCTTCGAGACCTTCCTCAACCCGCGCATGGCGCCGGGCCAGTCGGCCCGCTGGTATCCCTGGCCCTATACCGAGGGGCTGACGCTGGCCGAGGCGACGAACGAGCTGCCGCTCCTGGTGACGGGCATCTACGGGAAGCCGATTCCCACCCAGCATGGCGCGCCGGTGCGGCTGATCGTGCCGTGGAAATACGGGTTCAAGTCGGTGAAATCGATCACCAAGATCAGCTTCGTGGCGGAGCGGCCCAAGACGTTCTGGGAGGGGCTGCAGCCCGCCGAATACGGCTTCTGGGCGAATGTGAACCCGGCCGTGCCGCATCCGCGCTGGACCCAGGCGAGCGAGCAGCTGCTCGGCTCGCGCGACCGCCGGCCGACGCTGCTCTACAACGGTTATGAGGAGCAGGTCGCCGGGCTCTACAAGGGGCTGGATGGCGAGAAGCTGTTCATGTGAGCGGGTGACGGCGCGGCCGGCGATGGCCTAGGATCGCGCCATGCCGTCCTTCTGCCTCTTCCCGACGCCGATCGGCCGCTGCGCCCTGGTCTGGCGTGGCGAGCGCATCATCGGCGCGCAGCTCCCCGAGCCCGACGAGGACACGGCCCGCCGGCGGCTGGCGCGGCGGTTCCCGCAGGCCAGCGAAGCCACGCCGCCCGCCTTTGTCGAGGCCGCCATCACGGACATCGTGGCGCTGCTGGCGGGCGAGGCGCGCGATCTCTCGCATCTGCCTGTCGATCTCGATGCGGTGCCGGCCTTCGAGCGGCGCGTCTACGAGGTCGCCCTGAGCATTCCGCCCGGCGAGACGATGACCTATGGCGCGGTTGCGGCCCGGCTCGGCCAGCCCGGCGCGGCGCGGGCCGTCGGGGTCGCGCTCGGCCGCAACCCGGTGCCGATCATCGTGCCCTGCCACCGGGTGCTCGCCGCCGGCGGCCGGACCGGCGGCTTCTCGGCCGAGGGGGGCGTCGAGACGAAGCTGCGCCTCCTGACCATCGAGAGGGCGCGCACGGATGCCTTTCCCGGTCTCTTCGGGGCCCTGCCGCTGGTCGCGCGGCCCTCGCGGGCCGAGTGAACGCGGTGAGGCCCCTGCGCGTTGCCTTGCCTGAGACCCTTTCCGAACCCCAACCCCAGGATCCCCCTTCATGGCCCCGTTCAAGCTCGCCATCGTCGTCGGCAGCAACCGCAAGGCGTCGATCAACCGCAAACTGGCGCAGGGGCTGGCGACGCTGGGCGAAGGGGCCTTCGTGGCGAGCTTCGCGCAAATCGACGACCTGCCGATGTACAATCAGGACCTCGAGGCCGAGGCCTGGCCTGCGAGTGCGACGCGGCTGAAGGAGGCGATCGCGGAGGCCGATGCGGTGCTGGTGGTGACGCCGGAGCACAACCGCTCGATCCCCGCCGTGCTGAAGAACGCGATCGACTGGGCCTCGCGGCCCTCGGGCAAGGGCGTCTGGGGCGGCAAGCCCGCCGCCATCATCGGCACCAGCCCCGGAGGCGTCGGCACCGCCTGCGCCCAGCAGCATCTGCGCGACATCCTGGGCAACCAGGGCGCGCTGGTGATGGGCGGACAGATGTTCATCACCTGGAAGGAAGGCCTGGTCGACGAGGCCGGCACCGTCACGGTCGAGGCGACGCGCGGCTTCCTGCAGGGCTTCATGGACAGGTTCGCCGGGCTGGTCGGGAAGCTGGCGGCCTGACGTCACCACTGAGGGCGCCCCGCGTCGCGCCGCAGCCAAAAAAAGGGCCGGCGTCCCGCGAGGGAGCCGGCCTTTAAAGTTTGAAACATCCGGCTCAAACGCCAAACATCTCAGAGGGGAACGGCTGAAACGAACTCGATGCCGGGAGGAGATAGCAGAGCCCGTTCCGAACAACCGTGTCTGCTATATCGGTCGCCATATGCCTTTTCGCAATGCAGCATAGGTTGGGTCCGCCATGCGCAAATTGCATGAACCGAAGTCATATGGCGCAATTTGAACCTAAATCATTGATAAATATGCGCACAGCGCAGTTGCGGTGTCGCGCCGCCGCAAGCATTCGGAAGTGATTTTCTGCGGCGCAGCATAAAATCGCGGCAGCCGGCGGCCAGTAATGAAGGCGCCGGGCGTTGCAGATGCCCGGCGCGGTGCGAATCAGCAGGTGGCGAGGCGCCGGTCAGTAGGTCCAGCGCTGGGCCTTCTGGATCAGGAAGTCGCGGAAGACCTGGACGCGGGCGACCGACTTCATCTCCTCGGGATAGACGAGATAGCTCTCGAGCTGAGGCATCTCGGTCTCGCGCATCAACTGCACCAGCGGCGAGCCCGTCTCGATCAGGTAATCGGGCAGGACGGCGATGCCGGCGCCGGAATCGACGGCCCGCTTCATCGCGGTGATGTTGTTGACGGTGAGATGGATCGGACGCGGGTTGCGCTGGTCGCGACCCAGCGAACCGAGCCAGTGCACGGCCGTCAGATAGGACGGAGAGGTGCCGCCGAAGGAGAGGATGCGGTGGTTGTCCAGATCCTCATGAGTCTTGGGCTCGCCGAAGCGCTTCACATAGGCCGGCGAGCCATAGACGTGGAAGTGGACGGTGAAGAGCTTGCGCTGGATCAGGTCCGGCTGCTGCGGCTGGCGCAGGCGGATGGCGATGTCGGCCTCGCGCATCGACAGGTCGAGTTCCTCGTCAGTGAGGATGAGATCGACCTTGATGTCGGGGTACAAGTCGAGGAACTCGGCCAGCCGCGGGGTCAGCCAATGGCCGCCGAGGCCGCGGGTGGCCGTGACCTTGAGCTCGCCGGAGGGGTGCTCGCGGGTTTCCGAGAGCTGAGCCCGCGTCCGCTCGAGGCGCTGCGTCATCTCGCGTGCCGCGCGCCACAGCAGTTCACCCTGCTCGGTCAGGATCAGACCGCGGGTGTGGCGGTGGAACAGCGGCGCGCGCAACTCGCGCTCCAGAGCGCCGATCTGCCGGCTGACGGCGGATTGGCTCAGGCCGAGAACATCGCCAGCTTTGGTGAAGCTGCCGGACTCGGCGACGGTATAAAAAATCCTGATGCGGTCCCAATCCACCGCGCTTCCCCCGTTATGCGTTGAGCGCATGTTGGAGGCTAAAATCCTTGAACGTCAACGCCCGTGTCGCATTACGGCGTTCTTTTCACACTGAATTTGGTTACAAAGGCGATCAATTTTCGTGATGAATGGCGGCGGGCTGCCTATTCAGCCGCCCTGAGTTGTTCAAGCTCGGCCGCCTGCAACCAGCGCTCGGCATCGAGAGCGGCCATGCAGCCCATGCCGGCGGCGGTCACCGCCTGGCGATAATGCTCGTCGGTGACGTCGCCGGCGGCGAAGACGCCCGCGATATTGGTGCGGCTGGTGCCGGGCTCGACGTCGAGATAGCCGGTCTCGTTCATGGCGAGCTGGCCGGCGAAGAGCTCGGTCGCCGGCTTGTGGCCGATGGCGATGAAGACGCCGTCGGCCTTCAGGTCGCGCTCCGCGCCGGTCTTCAGGTTGCGCAGCCGCAGATGGGTCACGTTGGGGGGCTGCGTCCCGCCGCAGATCTCCGCCACCTCGGAATCCCAGACGACCTCGACCTTCGGATGCTTGAACAGCCGATCCTGCATCACCTTCTCGGCGCGCAGCGAATCGCGACGGTGGACCAGCGTGACCTTGCTGGCGAGGTTGGCGAGATAGAGCGCCTCCTCGACCGCGGTGTTGCCGCCGCCGACGACCGCAACCTCCTTGTTGCGGAAGAAGAAACCGTCGCAGGTGGCGCAGGCCGAGACGCCGAAGCCCTGAAAGGCCTGTTCGGAAGGCAGGCCGAGCCACTTCGCCTGGGCACCGGTGGCGATAATCAGCGCATCGCAGGAATAGGTCGCGTCGCCGTCGCCCCAGAGGCGGAAGGGACGCTGCGAGAGGTCGACGCGGGCGATGTGGTCGGAGACCATGCGCGTGCCCATGTGCTCGGCCTGGGCGCGCATCTGCTCCATCAGCCACGGCCCCTGGATGACGTCGGCGAAGCCGGGATAGTTCTCGACGTCGGTCGTGATCATCAGCTGGCCGCCGGCCTGCATCCCGGAGATCAGCACCGGCTCCAGCATGGCGCGGGCAGCGTAGATCGCGGCGGTGTAGCCGGCAGGGCCTGAACCGACGATCATCACGCGGGCATGGGTGTGGGCCATGGTGGTTTCCTCTCGCTTTCCCTCCCGACATACGCCGCCGGATCGACGATGCAAGCGCACGGGCTTTCAAGATCAGGCGAGGCGCAGCTGCTGCCTGTGCATAAGCCAGCGCTGGCGGACGGCGTCGGCGATCACCTGGGTGGAATCGACCGGCGCATAGCGCTCACCCTCCAGCCGCCCCTCGAAGTGATGGACCATGCCCTGCCGCTTCAGCGACTCGAGGAACTTCGCCAGCTTGCCGTGCCCGCCATGCGGCTCGAACACCAGGATCGGGGCGCCGCTGGCGGTCGCCTCGCCGATCATGTTGGTCGAATCCGCCGTCGTGACGATGGCGTCGGCATGGGCGAGGAGCGCGACATAGGGGTTCTCGCCGCTGCCGTCCCACCACCAGCCACCATGACGGGCGAAGACCGCGGCGACGGCGGCGTCGAGCGCCGGCGAGGTGCGGCGCGAGCGCGAGCCCATCAAAGCGACGCCCGAGCGCGCGAGCGCCTCGAGCCCCTCGGCAAAGCGGGCGATGTCCTCGGGTCTGAAGCGGTGATGGCGGCTGTCGCCGCCGACGAGGACCGCGGCGCGCGGCGCGGGCAGGGCGGCGATGGCGGCGGGCGGGGCGCGGCGCGCCGCCTCCAGGCGCTGCGGCGCCAGTCCGTGCGGGGAGGTCGTCGTCACCAGGACGTTCTCGCCGCGCAGGCGGTCATGCTCGGCGACCCAGAGGAAATCGGCCGAGCCCGCGCCGGTGCGCGGATCCTTGAGGATGACGGTGAAGGTGGCGCCGTTCGAGGCCTTCTTCACCGCCCGGACATAGGCGATCGCCCGGCGCCCCGAGGCGATGATGATGTCCGGGAACGGCGGGCGGATCGGGCTGCCGGGCCGGTCGGGGGCCTCGCGCGGATCGATCGGGCCGCGCGGCATCAGCCAGGCGAAGGGTTTTCGCGGCGCGATCCGCCGGATCTCGGGGGTGACGCCCAGCCGCTCGGCGACGCCCAGGCACTGGACCTCGTCGCCGGCCTTGCCATCGGTCAGGACCCAGACGATCGGTGTGGGGTCGGCTTGCAAGGCAGGCTCCTGCGGTGGCTCGCCGGCTTCGGCACGGCACGTGCCTTGTATCGCCAAGACGCTGCGTCTACACCAGCGCAACCTTGATCCGGGACCCCTCGTGCGCTCCAAACTCGACGATATCGACCTGGCGATCCTGCGCGAATTGCAGGGGGACGGGCGGATGACCAATGTCGAGCTGGCGAGCCGGGTCGGCATTTCGCCGCCGCCCTGCCTGCGCCGCGTGCGGGCGCTCGAGGAAGCAGGGCTGATCACGGGGTACCGGGCCCAGCTCGACGAGGGCAAGCTCGGTTTCGAGGTGGTCTGCTTTGCCTTCGTTCATCTGGCGAGCCAGGCCGAGGCCGATCTCGAGGTCTTCCAGGCGCGAATCCGGGGCTGGGCCGCAGTGCGCGAGTGCTGGAAGCTCTCCGGCGACATCGATTTCATGCTGAAATGCGTCGCGCCGGACCTGAAGGCCTTCCAGGATTTCGTCGGCGAGCTGACGGGCATGCCCAATGTCCGCAACGTCCGCACCGCGCTGGCGCTCGACCGGGTCAAGGACGAGCCGATCGTGCCGTTCGGGTGAGGCGCAACGTCAGGAACCCGGCTCAGCCGCCGAGATAGCGCCTGATCCAGAGCGCGTTGTTCTCGATCAGCGCGGCGACGCGGCGCTGGTCGACATCGGGCCGGTACCAGGCGCCGCCCGAGTCCGAGCCGATCGTGGACAGGATCGTCCATTGGCCGAGGACCTCGCCGCGCGGGCCGGTCAGGACGTAGTCGGCATCGAAATTGTCCATGCTGGCGCCGCCGGCGCCCGGCTTGCCGCCACCACCGCCGCCGGCCCAGCTCGCCAGCCAGACGCCCTTGACGGTAACGGTGAGAACCGGTCCGCCCCGGCGGATCATCGGGGCGAGCGTGGTCGCGAGCTGGCGCTCGAGGTCACGCTTGATCTCCTGCGATCGCGGCCCCCAGCCCTGCGCCGCAAGGCGGGCGGTGTCGACGCGGATCGCGCCGACGGTGCGGGCCTGCGCCAGCGCCGGGCCGGCCGTGGCCAGCATCGCACCGGCCATGGCCTGAAGGATCAACGAGCGGCGGGTGGTCATGGCTGATGCTCCCAGGGGATCGCGATCCATGTGGTGTCGCGAGCCGGCCACGCCAAGGATCCGGGCGTGCGCCGCCGGCGTCGAAGCGGTCGCGCCTAGCGGAAGACGACGCTGACGACCTCGTAGGACTTGCCGCCGCCGGGCGTGTTGACCTGAACGGAATCGCCGACCTTCTTGCCGATCAGCGCGCGCGCGATCGGCGAGCCGATCGAGACCTTGCCGGACTTCACGTCCGATTCGGGCTCGCCGACGATCTGGTAGCTCTTCTCTTCCTCGGTATCGTCGTCGATCAGCTTGACGGTGGCGCCGAACTTGATGGTGTCGCTGCCGGCGAGCTTCGAGACGTCGATGATGTCGGCCCGCCCGATCAGGGATTCAAGCTCCTGGATGCGGCCCTCGTTGAGAGCCTGGGCTTCCTTGGCGGCGTGATACTCGGCGTTCTCCGAGAGATCGCCATGGGCGCGGGCCTCCGAGATCGCTGCGATGATGCGCTGGCGCTGGACCTGCTGGCGGTCCTTGAGTTCGGCCTCCAGAGCGGCGAAGCCGCCGGGGGTCATCGGAACCTTTTCCATCGTCTCGTCCCATCATCCGAAAGCAGATGCCCGCCGGCGGCTGCTTCGCCGCCCGCGCCCTGCTCGTCGTTGTCTCTAGAACCTCGTCTGCGCGCCGCCTTCAGGCTGCGTGCACGAAGTAGGATTGCAGCGACCTCACTTCGAGATCGCCGCTGCAGTAGGCCTTGATGCCTTCCGCCGCCGCGATCGCTCCGGCCAAGGTGGTATAATAGGGCACCTTGTGCAAGAGGGCCGTTCGGCGGAGCGAGCGGGAATCCGCCAGCGCCTGCGGGCCGTCGGTGGTGTTGAAGACGAGTTGGATTTCGCCGTTCTTGATCGCGTCGACGACGTGCGGGCGGCCTTCCAGAACCTTGTTGATCTTGGCGGCCGGGATGCCCTCCTCCTGGAGCAGGCGCAGGGTGCCGCCGGTCGCCAGAACGCGGAAGCCGAGATCGGCCAGCATGCGGACGCTCTCGACGATGCGCGGCTTGTCCTCGTCGCGCACCGAGACGAAGACCGTGCCCTTGACCGGCACCTTCGAGCCGGCGCCGAGCTGGCTCTTGGCGAAGGCGATGTCGAAGGAGCGGTCCAGCCCGATGACCTCGCCGGTCGAGCGCATCTCCGGCCCGAGCAGCACGTCGACGCCGGGGAAGCGGGCGAAGGGGAACACCGCTTCCTTTACGCCGACATGGCCGAGCGTCTGCGCCTTCAGGCCGAAGCTGGCGAGGCTCTCGCCGGCCATGATGCGGGCGGCGATCTTGGCGACGGGGATGCCGACGACCTTGGCGACGAAGGGCACCGTGCGCGAGGCGCGCGGGTTGACCTCGAGCACGTAGATCTCGCCGTCCTTGATCGCGTACTGGACGTTCATCAGCCCGCCGACATCGAGCGCGAGCGCCATGGCGCGGGTCTGGCGCTCCAGCTCGGCGATGGTCTCGGGGCTCAGCGAGCGCGGCGGCAGCGAGCAGGCCGAATCGCCGGAATGGATGCCGGCCTCCTCGATATGCTCCATGATGCCGGCGATGAAGGCATCCTTGCCGTCGGCCAGGCAATCGACATCAACCTCGATCGCGTCCGACAGATAGCGGTCGAACAGAAGCGGGTTCTTGCCCAGCACCGTGTTGATCTGGCCGGTCTTGTCGTTGGGGTACTTGGCCTTGACCTCGGAGGGGATCAGCGACGGCAGGGTGCCGAGCAGGTAATCCTCGAAGGTCGCCTCGTCGCGGACGATCGCCATGGCGCGGCCGCCGAGCACGTAGGACGGGCGCACGACGAAGGGCAGGCCGAGCTCGGCCACGATCATGCGGGCCTGCTCGACGGAGTAGGCGATGCCGTTCTTGGGCTGCTTGAGCTGCAGCTTGTCGAGCAGGCGCTTGAAGCGGTCGCGATCCTCGGCGAGGTCGATCGCGTCGGGCGAGGTGCCGAGGATCGGGATGCCGGCCTCTTCGAGCGCGTTCGCCAGCTTCAGCGGGGTCTGCCCGCCGAACTGGACGATGACGCCGTGCAGCGTGCCGTTCTGCTTCTCCGTCTCGAGGATCTCGAGCACGTCCTCGGCGGTCAGCGGCTCGAAATAGAGCCGGTCCGAGGTGTCGTAGTCGGTCGAGACCGTCTCCGGGTTGCAGTTGACCATGATGGTCTCGTAGCCCGCATCCTTCAGCGCATAGCAGGCATGGCAGCAGCAATAGTCGAACTCGATGCCCTGGCCGATGCGGTTGGGGCCGCCGCCGAGGATGACGACCTTCTTGCGGTCCGTCGGCTTGGCCTCGTCGGCGGCCTGGCCGGCGAAGGGCATGGCGTAGGTCGAGTACATATAGGCGGTGGGCGAGGCGAACTCGGCGGCGCAGGTGTCGATGCGCTTGTAGACCGGGCGCACGGCGAGCGAACGCCGGAGCGCCCGCACCTCGGCCTCGGTCTTGCCGGCGACGGCGGCGAGCCGCTTGTCGGAGAAGCCCATCGCCTTGACCTGCCGGAAGGCGCCCGGGGTCTGCGGCAGGCCGTACTGGCGGATCTTCTCCTCGGTGTCGACGATGCCGCGCATCTGCTCGAGGAACCAGGGATCGATCTTGCAGCTCTCATGAATCTGCGCGTCGGTGAAGCCGAAGCGCATCGCCTGCGCGACCTGGAGGATGCGGTCGGGCGTCGGCGTCGAGAGCGCGGCCTTGATCGCGTTCTTGTCGTCGCCCTTGCCCATGCCGTCGACCTCGATCTCGTCGAGGCCGTCGAGGCCGGTTTCCAGCGAGCGCAGCGCCTTCTGCAGCGATTCCTGGAAGGTGCGGCCGATCGCCATGGATTCGCCGACCGACTTCATCGCGGTGGTCAGCGTCGGCTCGGCGCCGGGGAACTTCTCGAAGGCGAAGCGCGGGATCTTGGTGACGACATAGTCGATCGTCGGCTCGAAGGAGGCCGGGGTCGCGCCGCCGGTGATGTCGTTCTCGATCTCGTCGAGCGTGTAGCCGACCGCCAGACGTGCCGCGACCTTGGCGATCGGGAAGCCGGTCGCCTTGGAGGCCAGCGCCGAGGAGCGCGAGACGCGCGGGTTCATCTCGATGACGATCATGCGGCCGGTCTCGGGATCGACCGCGAACTGCACGTTCGAGCCGCCGGTCTCGACGCCGATCTCGCGCAGCACCGCCAGCGAGGCGTCGCGCATGATCTGGTATTCCTTGTCGGTCAGCGTCAGCGCCGGGGCCACGGTGATCGAATCGCCGGTGTGGACGCCCATCGGGTCGAGGTTCTCGATCGAGCAGACGATGATGCAGTTGTCGTTCTTGTCGCGAACGACCTCCATCTCGTACTCCTTCCAGCCGAGCACGCTCTCCTCGATGAGGATCTCGCTGGTCGGGGAAGCGTCGAAGCCGCGCTCGCAGATCTCGATGAACTCGCCCTTGTTGTAGGCGATGCCGCCGCCGGTGCCGCCCATGGTGAAGGACGGGCGGATGATGGCGGGCAGGCCGATATCCTCGAGCGCGGTCAGGGCCTGGCCGAGATTCTTGACGTGGTGCGAGCGCGGGGTGTCGAGCCCGATCTTGGTCATCGCCTCGCGGAACAGCTCGCGGTCCTCGGCCTTGTCGATCGCCTCGGCGGTCGCGCCGATCATCTCGACGTCGAACTTCTCGAGCACGCTGATCTTCTTGCCGTTCTCGTCGGTGAGGCTCTTCTGGTTGAGCGAGAGCGCGCAGTTCAGCGCGGTCTGGCCGCCCATGGTCGGCAGCAGGGCAAAGCCGCCGGGGAGCACGTTGCGCTCCTTCTCGATGATCTTGGCGACGATCTCGGGCGTGATCGGCTCGACATAGGTCGCATCCGCCAGCTCGGGATCGGTCATGATCGTGGCCGGGTTCGAATTGACCAGGACGATGCGGTAGCCCTCGGCCTTCAGCGTCTTCACGGCCTGGGTGCCGGAATAGTCGAACTCGCAGGCCTGGCCGATGATGATGGGGCCGGCGCCGATGATCAGGATGGTCTTGATGTCTGTGCGCTTGGGCATGGGGCTCGACTTCGTCTTGAGGCAGGCGCGCGCACTCGCTGCCGTCCGTTCACGAGAGCGGGCCGGTGCTAGCGCCTGAGATGAATGCTAGGCGCTCGCTATAGAGGGGAGGAGCGGCTCAGGGAAGCGGAAAGCGTCAGGCGCGGCCCGCGGCGCACAGGCCGTCCTGCCCGTCGGCGGAGGCGGGGCCTTGCCGATTGGCCCGATTAATGTAATAATATAACATAACAAATCTGTTCGGTGTCCCTTTCCGATGCGTCCCGGAGATGTCTTCTGCATGAACCGTCTATCCTTCGCCGCTGGCGCCGCGCTGGCCTGCTTATCCTGTGCGCTGGCCCAAGCCCATGATCACGCGGTTCTGCGCGGTCGTCTGATCTTCGCCGATCACGAGAAGCCGGTGGTTCGTGTCCTGGATCTCGATACCGGCGAGGTGACGCATGAATTCTCGGTGCCCAAGGCCAATCCCGGCTTTGCTGGGGTCGAAGGCGGGCGCCACATCGTCATCAAGACAGGAGACGAAGCGGGTTCGCTGCGCATTCTCGACACCGGATTGACCTACGAGCCCCATGGCGATCACGTCGATCTGAGCAAGGGCACGCCGCGTCTTCTCGATCTCGTCGTCACGGGCGAGCGGCCGGGGCATGTCGTGTCGGGCCAGGGGCAACTCGCCTTGTTCTATGACGGCATCCGCCCCTGGGAAGGCAAGAGCACGGCGAAGGCCGTGCTGATCTCGCTGCGAAGCCTCGACCAAGCCCGGCCGGCAGCGATCGAATGGCTCAGCCCGGGGCCGCAGCACGGCATCGCCGTCCCCCTCGGCAGGCAGCACTGGCTGATGTCGGTCCCCAATCCGGCTTATGTGAAGGGCGATGACCGCAGCGCATCCTCCCGACCCAACGGTTTCGAGATCCTGCGGGCCGACAAGGGCAAAGGCACCGGATGGACGCGGGTCGCCTCCTTCAACGATCCCACCAGGGCCGACGCGTCCTGCCAGCTCTATCACGGCCATGCAGCGGCCGGCGGCCGCTTCATCTTCGGCTGTGCCGAGGGCGAGACGGGTGGCATTCTGGTGCTGTCGCAGACCAAGGGCCGCTGGGGCGCCCGCAGGCTCGCCTATCCGGACGCGCGTCGCATCAGCGCGATCAAGGCACGTGACGGAGCCCGCTACATGGTGGCCAATTATGGTCTGAAGGCACCCTACGACGCTCTGCTGCGCGTCGATGCGACCGCGCCTGCGCTGACGACCGCGGATGTGCTGCCGGTGCCAGACGGACAGGGCGCCTGCCAGTTCGAGCTCGCGGGCGGCGGCAAGCGCGTCGCCAACCTGACCGCCGACGGTCAGCTGCGCATCTATGAGATGGCGCCGTCGTGGAAGGAGGTGGCCGCATTCGACGCCGTGCCGGCCTTCGACTGCGCTTACGGCGCGCGCACGCCAACCCCCAGTCTGGCGGTCATCGGCAGCAGCGCCTTCGTCAGCGATCCCATCCATGGCCGGATCCGCGAGTACCATCTCGATACGCTGAAGCAGGGGCTCGACATGCCGGTCGGCGGCCAGCCTGCCAATTTGGCCGGGAGCGACGCGGGCTGAACCCTTCAGGGCGGGCCAACGATCATCTCCACAGGTCGGCGAACCGCCGCGCGTGGCCCGAGGGGCGATGGTGGCGGTCTCGTCCGGAGAGAAGCGTACCGGCCGGGCGAGATGCAGTCGGCCTCGGCGAGTGCCTGGCCTTCCGAGACCCGATGGCGGCGCGGTCAGGCCCAAGCCGCGGCGGCGACGGGGGGCTCGCTCTGCGCGGCCGCCTCGAGCCACTCGTCGAACGCAGGCAGGGACATGGGCCGGCCGAAGTGGAAGCCTTGAAACCCGGTGCAGCCACAAGCTCGCATGATCCGCAGCTGTTCTTCCGTCTCGATCCCTTCGGCGAGAACGTCGAGGCCGAGATCGTGGCCGATCTGGACGATGGTCTTGGCCAGTGCGGCCGCGCGGCGGCTCTCCGCGACGCTGCGCACGAAGCTGCGGTCGACCTTGATCTGATTCAGGGGAAGCTGGCGCAGATAGCTCAGTGACGAATAGCCCGTGCCGAAATCATCGAGCGAGATGGCGAAGCCCGCGCGGCGCAGGAGCCCGAGCTTGGAGACGATGGCGTCGACGTCATGGACGAAGACGGTCTCGGTCAACTCGAGCTTCAGCAGGGCCGGGCTGATCCCGCTCTTGTCCACGGCCTGCAGCAGCGCGTCACAGAAGTCCGGCTGGATGAACTGGTCGGCCGCGACGTTGACCGACAGCGTCAGGTTTCGCCTGGCCGCATCCTCGCGCCAGGCGGCGAGCGTCCGGCAGGCCTCGGTGATGACCCAGCTGCCGAGCTGCGGCATCAGCCCCGCCCGTTCCGCCACGGGGATGAACTCCGATGGCGAGACCTCGCCTCGCCTGGGATGCGTCCAGCGCAGCAGCACCTCCGCCCCGAGCGCCCGGCCGGCTGCATCGACCTGCGGCTGATAGACGAGATGAAACTGCTGCTTCCAGAGCGCCTTCTGCAACTCCTTGGCTCGCTCTGCGTCCCTGGAGAAATCGACATGCATGGCGACGATGCAACCGCCGAGCATGCAGATCGCATACCCTGCATTGATCCATGTCCCGATGGCTCTGATGTCGTCGGACATCGGCATGGTGAACGGCACCGCGAGATGACGTGCGCTGAGGGTGACGAAGGCGGCCAGACTGAGCGCGATGAGCGGCACCTGGAGCCACGAGGGTTCCCGCCGGTAATTGATGAAGCCGACGATGGCGATGACGAGGAAATAGAGATGCGTCGTTCGCGGATAGGCCTCGTTCGGGACATCGAAGACCAAAGAGAAGCCGAACAGGAAGATGCCGCAGACGATCTGAGCCAGCATCAGACCGAGGGAGAACTGCCCGCCCCGGGCGATCAGCCAGCACGGGATGGAGGCCAGCCCCAGCGCCAGGAGGGCGAGCGCCGCCGGCCAGTTGGCCGCCAGCAGAAAGGCCGCGAGCCAGAGCAGGCCGAACGCCAGCGACAGCAGGCTGCCATAGATGCAAACCGCCATGAGATGGTCGGTTCGCAGAACCTTCAGGAGGCGGGTCTCTGGAGGTATCAACGCGTCGTTACCGGGCATCGTCTTACATCGTCGGTCGATGCGACTGCGGGGTGCCGGAGCCGCCAAAGGGGGCGGTCTGAGGGGCTTGGCGCCGGGCGAATCGCACATTCATCATCAGGTGGTGACAGGTCGCTTCACCGACCGGGCATCCGAACAAGTGAGCGCGAGCGGCTCTACTCGCAAAACGTGAATTTTCCATCTGGAGTTTATGGACATTCCATCTGGATCTTGTTGAGCATGGTAGCGGAGACGGCGAGCGGCCCGCGGCGAGGTCGCCTTGGCCTTGCGGCCATGCCGTAGGCGCGGCATGCGGGCTGGTCTATAGGCATCGGCCATGCCGTTTCGCCGTCTTCCGCGCCAGTCCCGCCAGCTCATGGCCTATGTCCTCGCCGGGGGCCTCACCGCGGTGGCGCATTACGGCGTGCTGATCGGTCTGGTCGAGCTCGCGCAGGTCGATCCGGTGCGGGCGACGCTGGCGGGCTTCGTGGTCGGTGCGGTCGTGTCCTATGTGCTCAACCGCTGGATGACCTTCGAGGCCACCCGCAGCCACGCCCAGGCCGGCTGGCGCTTCGGCCTGATCGCCGTCGGCGGGTTCGGGCTGACCTGGATGCTGATGCATCTGTTCGTGACGCGGCTGGGCCTGCCCTATCTGCCGATGCAGTTCGTCACCACGGGATTCGTGATGGTGTTCTCGTTCCTGGGGCACAAATTCTTTTCATTCGCCGATCGCGCCGGGTGAACCGCGCCGGCGTCGCAGGCCGCGCCCCGTAGAGGGCGCCGGGACCGGACCCACGCCCCGTCTGCCGGCGGAGCTCGGGCGGACAGGCCCTGCGAAAGCGCGTCTTCGGACATTCCCGAACATCACTTCAGGGCTGCCCACGCAACCGGGTCAACGCCGTCAGCCCGTGTCAGCGACCTGTAAGGTCAGCCCCATTAAGCGTTCGTCCTTCCGATGAATGTCCCCCCGCATCAACGGAACTCGACGTGCAGGGGCAGCACAGGGAGACGACTCCATGGATCGCAGAAAGTTTCTTTTCTCACTGGCCGCCTGTCCTGCTTGTGCCTCGGCCGCCATGGCTGAATCCGCCGCTCCGCATTGGGAGTATGAAGGCGAGCGCGGCGTGGCGAAGTGGGGAGAGCTGGACAGCCGGTTCAAGGCTTGCGCCGTCGGCAGCGAACAATCGCCGATCGATCTGACCCGCGGCATCCGCGCCAAGGTCGAGGACCTGTCGTTCAACTGGAAGCCACAGGCCTTCGACGTGATCAACAATGGTCACACGATCCAGGCGAACGTCCAGGATGGCAGCGCGCTGGCTATCGGCAAGACCACGTATGGCCTGAAGCAGTTCCACTTCCATACACCCAGCGAGCATGCGATCGGCGGCAAGCGCACCGCGATGGAAGCGCATTTCGTGCATGCGACGAACGATGGACGACTGGCCGTGGTCGGCGTGCTCATGATTGCCGGCGCCAAACACAAGGCGTTTTCGGAGATCATGCAGGTCGCCCCGAAGAAGGAGGGCGAAGCAAAGCTGAAGGCTGCGCTGGATCCGCGCAGCTTTCTGCCCAAGAGCCGTCATTTCTACCGCTACGAGGGCTCGCTCACGACACCGCCCTGTTCGGAAATTGTCGACTGGAACGTCTTTGAAAAGACGATCGAGGTGGCCGCGGCTGACATCGAAGCCTTCAGGGCTGTCTTCCCCATGAATGCGCGGCCTCTCCAGGAGATCAACCGCCGCTTCCTGCTCAGGGGGCTATAGACATCCACCGAGTATCGGCAGGAGAAAAGTCCCGGCTGGCCCGGGATTTTTCAATGCCCCGGGGATCGGACCAGTGCCGAACGCCATCATTGCGCGGCTGGCAGAACCAGGCTGGCGACGAGTCCGCCACGCTGGCCGTCGCGGGCGATGCGCAATTCGCCGCCATAGGCTTTTGCGAGTTCGCGCGTGATGCCGAGGCCGAAGCCGTGGCCCGGCACCTGCTCGTCGAGGCGGACGCCTGGGCGCATGGCGGCTTCGACGTCCGATGCGGCCATGCCGGGGCCGTCATCCGCCACCATGATCAGCACCGTGCCGTCCGGCGCGGACGACGCCTCGATATGAACAGCCGACTTCGCCCATTTGGCCGCATTCTCGATCAGGTTGCCGACCATCTCGAGAAGGTCGGTTTCATCGACCCGTGCCTTCAGCCCAGCAGGGAGCACGCTCTCAAAACAGATCGTGTCATGCGCGGCGAGGTGGCCCAGTGCGCGGCAGATGCGTTCGATGGCCGGCGCGATCTCGGAGGCCTGGGCCTGCCGGCGCGACTGGAGGTTCGCCCTGGCCCGAGCCAGTTCGCGCATGATCACGCCCTGCAGTCGCTCAACCTCACGGCCGATCTCGCTGGCGATATCTGATTCACCGCTGGCTTCGAGGGTCCGGACCTGCGCCGAGATCACCGCCAGCGGGGTCTTGAGCGCATGGGCCAAGTCGCCCGCGCGTGCCCGCGCGGCTTCGAGATCGGCATGGCGGGCCGCCAGCAGCGCGTTCGTCTCGGCGACCAGGGGCTTGATCTCTTCGGGATAATCGCCCTCGATCCGGCTTCTGGCGCCGGCCCTCACGTCAGCAAGCGCTGACTTCAACCTTTCGAGCGGACTGAGCCCAAAGCGCAAGAACAGCCAGGCCCCGCCGATCAGCGCGAGGCCGATGGCCATCAGCGACGGAATGAGGGCCTCGAAAAAGCCCAGTCTCGCTTCCAGCAGCTCGCTGTCGTCGAGGCCGACCACGAAGCGCACGGGAATCGCGCCGTCCACGCTGTCGATCATCGCCTGCCGCTCGACCGCGATCAGTTCCTGTCCGGACGGACCCGGCATGTAGCTCCAGGTGGTCGCGCCGGACCGCAGTGGTGTTGCAGACCACGGCAGTGCGGCGTTCCCGAGCGAGGGTGAACGCAGTTCGGCGCGGCCACCGCGGCCAAGCTGCCAGTAGAAGCCCCCATTCCGGCGCTCGAAACGTGGATCAGGCGGCTCACGGCCCAGTCTCAGCGTTCCAACCGCATCGAGCCGCAAGCCCTGCACCAGGAGGTCGACCTGATCGCCAAGATCGGCCACCACACGCGCCCTGACGGCCCGCTCGAAGACAAAGGTGAGCGCTACGCCTGCGAGCCCCAACGCCAGCGTCAGGGCCACCAATGCCGCCAGCAGCAGGCGTTTGCGCAATGAGCGCATCAACGTTGTGCGTCCTCGGCGACGATGACGTAGCCATGCCCCCGCCGCGTCTGGATGACATCCGATCCGAGTTTGCGCCGCAAGCGCGAGATGAGGACCTCCAGCGCATTGGAGTCGCGCTCGATGTCCTGATCGTAGATGTGCTCCGACAACTCGCTCTGCGATATGATGCGACCACGATGGTGCAGCATGTAAGCGACGAGCCTGTATTCCAGCGGCGTGACGGGGATTGCGGTGTTGCCCACCGAAACGGTGTGCAGCCGGGTGTCGACCTGGAGCGCACCATTCACCAGGAGCGGTGAGGCCTGGCCCACGGCACGGCGTGTGATGGCCCTGATCCGCGCCAGCAGTTCCTCCATGCGGAAAGGCTTGGCGAGATAATCATCTGCGCCCGCGTCGATGCCATCGACCTTGTCGATCCAGCCATCACGCGCCGTGAGCACGACAACCGGCATGCTGCGCCCCGCAGCGCGCCAGCGCCTGAGAACGGTCAGTCCGTCGATCAGCGGCAGGCCAAGGTCTAGCACCACGGCGTCAAACGTCTCGCTGTCGCCGCGAAACCAGCCGTCCTCGCCGTCCAGACAGTGTTTGGTGACGTAGCCCGCGCCCTCAAGGCCCTTGATGATGTCTTTGGCGATACGGCGCTCATCTTCGATCACCAAAATGCGCAAGGTGCATGTCTCCTTCGGCTGCATGCATGTTGACGTGGCGGCCCCGGAAATCCCGGCTCGGCTCGTCTGAACCGTTGGCGAACGGCCGCTCAGTGGATTGCGGCCCTGATGATGCCGCAACCGGGATTGGCTGCAGCGCATTGACGCCCGATGCAGAAGGCCGGGTATCGACCGAGCGAAGCGCGCGCGTCGGACACATGTCCCCGCGCCAGCTCCACCCGGAATGACATTCCGGCCGACTTTGTCGAAGCAGTCAGCTACAATAGTTCGGGTGATCTCGGCCAGACCCGGGGTATGAATTTCGCCCGGTCTTAGCCTGCCTTGCGCCCCACCAGCGTCAGGCGGTGCGGATTGTGGCCGAAGTTCTTCGCTGCCGTTACGTCCTCGAAGCCCGCTGCCGCGATCAGGCCGGTGATGTCGTCGATGCGGTAGGTCGAGAGGCCGTATTGGGCCCTGAGCTTGCGGTAGTCCGAGAAGGCGGTGCGGACGAGCCCGGCCAGCGCCGCCGTGAGGAACCCGCCGCGCCAGGCGAAGGCCAGCAGCTGCGAAGCGTCGGTCAGCGGGCTTACATCGGGCGGGATGATGTCGGCGACAACGAGCCTGCCGCCGGGCCTAAGCTTGCCGCGCCAGGTGGCGAGCAGGGCGACCAGTTCGTCGCGCGAGAGGTATTGGATCAGCGAATTGGCGACGACGAGATCGAGCGTCTCGTCGGGCAGCGCCTCGACCTCCTCCGGCGAGACCACGGCGACATTCGTCTTGCCGCCCAGCATGGCGCGCAGCTTGTCGCGGACGCTGGGGGCGGCCTCGCAGAGATAGAGCTTGCCGCAATGGCCGGCGACGCGGCCGGCGTCGAGCGCCTCGCCGCAGCCATGGTCGAGCACGACAGCGTCGGGCGCCGGGATATGGCCGATCAGGTCAGTCGCGATCTGGCGGTAATGGAGGGCCTTGTGGCGCGGCGAGACATAGATCGCGTGGTCGCCGTTCCAGAAATCGCGCCAGGACATGCTTCGTCGTTCCGCCGGGATGCGCGGTTGCCTCCGCGCGGGTGGCGAGCACTATGCCGCCGGCGACCCGCTTAGCAAGCGCAAGGACGCTTCAGAGCGGCGCGACGATGCGCTCCTCATGGGCCTGGATGAAGGTCAGCGCGGCGCCACGAAACATCGTCCAGGCGGGGACCGCACGGCCGCTGACCTGGCCGCGCACATCGTGGCGCAGGAGCTCCGGATCGGTGTCTTCACCCGGCAGGATGCCATCGGGATCGATCCGCGCGGAGCGGCAGAGCGCGCGTGCGATGCGGTTGATGCGGTCGTCGTCCATCATGGTCCCGTCACGCGGCAAAGGCGTCCTCGAGCCGTGGAACGCGCATGGTCGTCTCGGGTTCCCCGAGGCGTCCCGATCCTGCGAGGCGTGCGAGCGAGCGGTCATGGCACGAGGCTCAGCCGGCATCGGCATCGGCCGCGAAGCGGATGCCGATCTCGCCGCGCTGGATCCAGACGATGGTGGCGCGCTTCGAGACCGCCATCACCTCGTCCTGGAGATGCAGTTCGAGCGGCAGCGGGCGGTCGCTCTGCGGTTTCAGCCGCGCGCCCGTCGCCGAGAGATCGAGGATGCGGCATTCGACGAGGAAGCGCTGCGAGCGGTCGAACAGCTTCGCCATCCTCAGATGCGAGCGCCAGCGCTTCGAAAACCGCTTGTCCATGCCGTATCGTCCGCTCCCCGCCATCCTCGGGAGGCATGATCCGCAACCAGGATGGAGTGGGGCTGACGTTGCTGTTGTGTTGCCGGAGGTTTCGCCGAATGCTTCGACATGCTCTAAATCGCAGTAGGGTGAGGGCTGCGAATGTTGTTGCTACCGCGTTTGCTGAAGAATTTCGTCAGGATGGGGCGCCTGACGGTGATCACGCCGGATGGACGAAACCATGTCTTCGGGCCGGGGCCGGGCGACATCCGCTTCGCCGGCGTGGTCAAGACGGCGCCTGCGGTGACGGTGCGCTTCCATGACGACCGGATCGAGCGCGAGCTCTTCCTCAATCCGGAACTCGCCCTCGCCGAAGGCTACATGGACGGGCGGATCGACTTCGAGGAGGGCTCGATCCACGATCTGCTGACGCTGTTCTGGCTGCAGCGCAAGGAGCTGCGCAAGCATCCGATCCAGAAGCTGATCCGCTCGGTGCGCTTCAAGATCCGGCGGTTCCGGATGCACAACCCGCTCGGCGTCGCCGGCAAGAAGGTCAAGCACCACTACGACATCCCGACCGACTTCTATCGGCTCTGGCTCGACGAGACGATGACCTATTCCTGCGCCTACTGGCACTCGCCGGAGGTCGGGCTGGAGAATGCGCAAAAGGCGAAGCTGCGCCACATCGCCGCCAAGTTGAAGATCGAGCCGGGGATGACCGTCCTCGATATCGGCTCGGGCTGGGGGGAGCTGGCGATCTATCTGGCGAAGGCCTGCGGCGCGAAGGTCACCGGCCTCAACGTCTCGCCCGACCAGATGGCGGCCGCCCAGAAGCGCGCCGATGCCGCGGGCGTCGGCGACGCCGTGACCTTCGTCAACAAGGACTATCGCGAGCTTGGCGGGACCTTCGACCGCGTCGTCTCCGTCGGCATGATGGAGCATGTCGGCGTCGCGCATTATCTCGAATACTTCGAAAAGATCCGCGACCTGCTGACGACGGACGGGATCGCGCTGGTCCATTGCATCGGCCGCGTCGGCCCGCCGGGCTTCACGGGTCCGTTCTTCGACAAGTACATCTTCCCCGGCGGCTATGCGCCGGCGCTGTCGGAGGTGTTCGCGGCGGTGGAGCAGACCGGGCTCTGGCATTCCGACTGCGAGTTCTGGCGGCGGCACTATCACTGGACGCTGGAGGCCTGGCGCGAGCGCTTCATGGCGCAGCGGCCGCAGGTGGTCGCGATGCTGGGCGAGCGCTTCGCGCGGATGTGGGAGTTCTATCTCTGCGCCTGCTCGATCTCTTTCGACATCGGCGGCGACATGGTCTTCCAGCTCCTGCTCGGCCCGCACAAAAGCGCCGTGCCGGTGATCCGGGACTATATCCAGGACGACGAGAAGGCGCTGGCGGCGCGGGGGTTTTGAACGGCGCTCAGGTGTCGCCAGCAAAATCCAGCACGATCAGCGCCTCGTCGACGAAGACTCCGTCGACCCGCAGCGCCTTGTCTTCCAGCCCGTATTGCCGGAAGCCGAGGCTCTCATAGAGCCGCAGCGCCGGCGTATTGGCGACGCCCACGCCCGCCTGCAGCAGCACGACATGGGCGCGCGCATGGTCGATGACGGCCGCCACCAGCCTGCGGCCCAGCGCACGGCCGCGATGGGCGGGCGAGACATGGACGCCGACGAGCAGGCCCTTGTGGCGGGATTTCGCGGAGCGGTCCGGCACGATGAAGCCGGCGGTGCCAACGAGATCGTCTCCGGCAAAGGCGCCGAAGACGCAGTTCAGCGGGCCGCCATCGAGGCGCCTAGCGGTCATATCCAGGCTGCGGGCCACCTCGTCCTCATAGCTCGCACCGAAGGCCTCGGGGTGGTCGCGCAGGGCCTGCAGGCGGAGCGTGCGATAGGCGCCGGCATCGTCGGGGCGGAGAAGGCGGATGATGGGCGCGTCCATGCCTCATCCCATCACGGCGAGCGTCGTCGCGGCAAGGCGCTGTGCCTCAGCCCCGGCTGTGGCGCGGGCGGGCGATTTCGCCTGTGACCGAGGCGCGGCCCATTTCGAAGCTGTCGGCGATGCGGCGGGCGCGGATGATGAACTCATTGGCGACGTCCGGCTCACCGCAGATTTCCGCCGCCGTCTCCTCGAACAGGCTGAGCCAGCGGTCGAAATGCTGCGGTTCCAGCGGCAGGATCAGATGCGGACGCATGGGCCGGCCGTGATAACGCCCGGTGCGCAGCATCACCGAACTCCAGAAATCGGCGATGTTGGCGATGTGCTCGTCCCAGTCCGCGACGGCACCCATGAAGATCGGGCCGATCACGGCGTCCTCGCGGGCCTTCGCGTAGAAGCGCGCGACCAGTGTCGCGATCATCGCCTCGGTGATGGCGGGGTGGGCGGCGCCGGGCCGGGTGAGGGGATTGTCGGTCATGGATGGGGGGCTCGCGGCTGATCGTCAGGCCGGGTGTTTAGCGTGTCGGGCCGACCCGCCCCTTGATCTGGATCGCGTCGTCATCCCGCGACGCTTCTGCCCCAAGGCAGACCGTCATTGCGAGCGAAGCGAAGCCATCCAGAGGACGTCGAGCGCTGCCGCTCCTGGATTGCTTCGTCGCTGACGCTCTTCGCAATGACAGAGGGCAAGAGCATCCAGAGCACAGCCTTGCCCGCCGACGTCGTTAGCTCCGCAGGCCCGGCGCTTCCTGGCCGGTGCGGGCGACGTATTCGGTGTAGCCGCCGCCATAGGCATGGACGCCGTCCGGCGTCAGCTCCAGCGTGCGGTTGGAGAGCGCGGCGAGGAAGTGCCGGTCGTGGCTGACGAAGAGCATCGTGCCCTCGTACTGCGCCAGCGCATTGATCAGCATTTCCTTGGTCGCGATGTCCAAATGGTTGGTCGGCTCGTCCAGCACGAGGAAATTCGGCGGGTCGTAGAGCATCAGCGCCATCACGAGGCGGGCCTTCTCGCCGCCCGACAGCACGCGGCAACGCTTCTCGACATCGTCACCCGAGAAGCCGAAGCAGCCCGCGAGCGCGCGCAGCGAACCCTGGCCGGCCTGGGGGAAGCGGTCCTCCAGCGACTGGAAGATGGTGCGGTCGCCGTCCAGCACCTCCATGGCGTGCTGGGCGAAATAGCCGAGCTTGATCGAGCCGCCGAGCGCGACGCTGCCGGAATCGGGCTCGGTCGAGCCGGTGACCAGCTTCAGCAGCGTCGACTTGCCGGCGCCGTTGACGCCCATCACGCACCAGCGCTCCCTGCGGCGGATCTGGAAGTCGAGCGCCTCGTAGATGGTGCGGCTGCCATAGCGCTTGTCGACGCCCTTGAGCGTGACGACGTCCTCGCCCGAGCGCGGGGCGGGCGGGAAATCGAAGGAGACGGTCTGGCGGCGCTTGGGCGGCTCGACCTTCTCGATCTTGTCGAGCTTCTTCACTCGGCTCTGGACCTGGGCGGCGTGCGAGGCGCGCGCCTTGAAACGCTCGATGAAGGCGACCTCCTTGGCGAGCATGGCCTGCTGGCGCTCGAACTGCGCCTGCTGCTGCTTCTCGGCGAGCGCGCGCTGCTGCTGGTAGAACTCGTAATCGCCGGAATAGGAGGTCAGCGCGCCGGCATCGATCTCGACGATCTTGCCGACGATGCGGTTCATGAACTCGCGGTCGTGCGAGGTCATCAGCAGCGCGCCCTCATAGCCCTTGAGGAAGGATTCCAGCCAGATCAGGCTTTCCAGATCGAGATGGTTGGAGGGCTCGTCGAGCAGCATCGCGTCGGGGCGCATCAGCAGGATGCGGGCGAGCGCGACGCGCATCTTCCAGCCGCCCGAGAGCGCGCCGACATCGCCCTCCATCATCTCCTGGCTAAAGCCGAGGCCGTCGAGAACCTCGCGGGCGCGGCCGTCGAGCGCATAGCCGTCGAGCTCCTCGAAGCGCCCCTGGACCTCGCCATAGCGGGTGATGATCTCGTCCATCTCGTCGGCACGGTCGGGATCGCCCATCGCGGTCTCGAGTTCGCGCAATTCGGCCGCCACGGCGCTGACCGGGCCGGCGCCCTCCATCACGGCGGCGACCGCGCTCATGCCCTGCATCTCGCCGACATCCTGGCTGAAATAGCCGATGGTGATGCCGCGATCGACCTGGACCATGCCCTCGTCGGGCTGCTCCTGACCGGTGATCATCCGGAACAGGGTGGTCTTGCCGGCGCCGTTGGGGCCGACGAGGCCGACCTTCTCGCCCTTCAAGAGCGAGGCGGAGGCCTCGATGAAGACGATCTGCTGACCGTTCTGCTTGCCGATGTTTTCGAGGCGGATCATGTTTTCGCGTGACGCTCAGTGATGATATTGCGCTGCAATAGGGCAGGATGGCCCGGTGCGGAAGAGCCGGGTTCCGGTTCATCGCTGCAGGCGGATGCAGGATCGGGTTGATCGGGCCGTTCCAGCGCCTGGGTCAGCGCCTGGGCATGGGCGAAGAATCGCTCCCGCACGGCGCGCGCATGCGGGTTGGCCCGCTCGATCGCCAGGAAGACGCCGGGCGCGTCGTGGCGCACCATCTCGGTCGCCTGCATCAGCAGTTCGAAGCTGCGCGTCGTCATCCGGCGCGGAACGGGCTCCATCCGGACGAGGATCTTGGCGACGAGATGGGTCAGGCCCTGGACGAGCGCCATGTCGCGGTCATGCGCGTCCGGCGTGGTCAGGATCACGTCGAGGGCGAAGGTCCGGCGCAGGAAGGCGGCGATGCGCCCGGTGCTGCGGCCGCGGATCGGGCAGAGCGCGATCTTCAAGCCGGCCAGCCCGTCGCGCGCGCTCTGCGGGCCAAAGAGCGGATGTGTGCCGATGATCTCGACATGCTCCGGCAGTCCCTCCAGCAGCAGGCGGGCGGGCTCGATCTTCACCGAGCCGACATCGAGCACGACGGTTCCGGCGCGCAGATGCGGGCGCAGGCTGGCGATCGCCTGCGCCATCGCGTCGACCGGGACGGCGAGCACGACGATGTCGCAGGCCGCCACGGCGGCGACGTCCCCCGGCACGAGCCCCTGGCCCGAAGGATCGGGCTGCGGTGGCCGGGCGGGATCGCAGACGACGAGGCGAAGATGCGGCTGGAGGCGACGTGCCATCAGCTGCCCGAAGGCGCCGAAGCCGAGCAGGCCGAGGGAGGAAAAGGATTTGCGCTGGCGTGGCATGGTCGGGTTCCCTGGAGGGGGCCGCGATGCCGGGTGACTGCCTGAGTTCAACCGCCAGCGCGGCGGTTGAAGCATGAGAATGCGACCCGCCTTATGAGGACGGGGCGTAATAGGTCCGGGCGAGGCAGGTCGCTGGGGTCATGAGCCGCTTCAAGCGCAGGCGGCAGGGGCTGTCAACCCGGATGCAGCCAAGCGCAGGTCCGGGTTGATGGCGGAGGTTGAGGAGATTGACGACGGCAGCCTCAGGCCGCCGTCTTGGCCTTCTCGGCGTCCATCATCTCGACGAAGCGCTTGAACAGATAGTGGCTGTCCTGCGGGCCGGGCGAGGCTTCCGGGTGGTGCTGGACGCTGAAGGCCGGGCGGTCGGTCAGGGCGAAGCCGCTGTTGGAGCCGTCGAAGAGCGAGACATGGGTCTCGACCGCATGGGCTGGCAACGAGGCGGGATCGACCGCGAAGCCGTGATTCATCGAGACGATCTCGACCTTGCCGGTGGTCTTGTCCTGCACCGGGTGGTTGGCGCCGTGATGGCCCTGCTTCATCTTCATGGTCTGGCCGCCGACGGCGAGCGCCAGCATCTGATGGCCGAGGCAGATGCCGAAGGTCGGGACCTTCTTCTCCAGCAGCTCCCGGATCACCGGGACGGCGTATTGCCCGGTCGCGGCCGGGTCACCCGGGCCGTTGGAGAGGAAGATGCCGTCCGGCTTCAGCGCCAGGATCTCCTGCGCCGAGGCGGTCGAGGGCACGACGGTGACGTCGCAGCCGGCCTTGGAGAGCAGGCGCAGGATGTTGCGCTTCACGCCGTAGTCGATGGCGACGACCTTGTGGGCGGCGCCGTTGCGCTTGCCGTAGCCGGCGGGCCACTGCCAAGGCGTCTCGTCCCATTCATAGCGCTGGGCGGAGGTGACCATCGGCACGAGGTCGAGGCCCGCCATGTCCGGCAGTTCGGCGGCCAGCTTCTTCAGGCGCGGAATGTCGAAGACGCCATCGGGCGCGTGGGCCAGGATCGCGTTGGGCATGCCGTTGTCGCGGATCAGGGCGGTCAGCGCGCGGGTGTCGACGCCGCAGATGCCGACGATGTTGCGGGCCTTGAGCCAGGCGTCGAAATGGCGGCTGGCGCGCCAGTTCGAGGGCTCGGTGATGGCGGCATGGAGCACGATCCCGCGCACGCCCGAGGCGGCGGCGGCATTCACCGTCTCGATGTCCTCGTCGTTGACGCCGACATTGCCGATATGGGGGAAGGTGAAGGTGACGATCTGCCCGGCATAGGAGGGGTCGGTCAGGATTTCCTGATAGCCCGTCATCGCCGTGTTGAAGCAGACTTCGCCGGGCGCCTCGCCGGTGGCGCCGAGGCCGAAGCCCTCCAGCACCGTGCCGTCGGCAAGGACCAGCAAGGCGGTCGCGCGCGGTTCGCTCCAGCCGCTCGTGGCGGGGTTTCCTTCGTGTGCGGTCATGTCTATGTCTCGGTCCAGGCCGCGAGAGCGCGGCAATGCATGGGCGGCAGGGGCTCGACCTCGCCGTCGTCTGGAGCGCGAGCCTTAAAGACGCGCTCCCATGCCGTCAATCGATGCGGGTGCACTGCCCGCTGCACAACGAAGGAATACCCGCATGACCAGCCTGCGCGAGCGCTTCACGGCCGATCTCAAGGAAGCGATGAAGGCCGGGGACAAGGGCAAGGTCTCGACCATCCGGATGATCACCTCGGCGCTGAAGGACAAGGACATCGAGGCGCGCGGCCTCGGCAAGGGCGAAACCACGCCCGACGAATTGCTCGCCCTGCTGCAGAAGATGATCAAGCAGCGCCAGGAATCGATCGCGATCTACGAGGCCAATGGCCGCCCCGAACTCGCCGCCGGCGAGACGGCGGAGGTCGAGGTCATCGCCTCCTACATGCCCCGGCAGATGTCGGACGACGAGGTCAAGGCCGCGATCGCCGACGCCGTGACCGAGAGCGGCGCGGCGTCGGTCGAGGACATGGGCAAGGTCATCGCGATCCTGCGCGCCAAATTCGCCGGCCAGATGGATTTCGGCAAGGCGAGCGGGTTGGTGAAGGCCGCGCTGGCGGGGTGAGGCCTGGTTGGCGCGATCGCGCCACATCGGCGGATGAGTTTTCCGGCAGAGGAGCGATCCGATGCCGCGACCCCGATTCCGTCTCGCGGCGGCCCTGCTGATGCCGTGCGGCGGCGTGGAGCGGCGAGGGCGGTCGTCGTGGCCAGGCGGCGGGCCGCTGCCGTCTCGATGCGTGCCGGCGCCGCGGAGGCGCCAGGAGAGGATCCGCCGCGCTGCCGCTCGACGCGGCTTGTGGATAGCCGGGGCAAGCGTGCGGGGATCACGATCTGTTCTTGGCTTGTGCTGCGAGAGGGGCCACATAAGAAGCGATGAAGTTCCCGCCCTCCCTTCTGGAAGAGATCAAGGCGCGGCTGCCGGTCTCGGCGGTGGTGGGCAAGCGTGTGCGCCTGGCCAAGGCCGGCCGCGAATGGAAAGGGCTGTCGCCCTTCAACGCCGAGAAGACGCCGTCCTTCTTCGTCAACGACCACAAGGCCTCGTTCTTCGATTTCTCGTCGGGCAAGAACGGCGACATCTTCAAATTCGTGATGGAGACGGAAGGTCTGTCCTTCCCCGAGGCCGTCGAGAAGCTGGCGGCCGAAGCCGGCGTGACGCTGCCGAAGATCACGCAGGAAGCGCAGGTTCAGGAGGAGCGGCGCAAGGGCCTGCATGAGGTCGTCGAACTGGCGGCGCGCTTCTTCGAGGTCGAGCTGATGGGCGACCGCGGCGGTCAGGCACGGCGCTATCTCGCCTCGCGCGGGCTCGATGGCGAGGCGCGGACGCGCTTCCGCCTCGGCTACGGGCCGGCGGAGCGGTTTGCGCTGCGCGACCATCTCGCGGGGAAGGGCGTGTCTGCCGAGCTGATGATGGAGGCGGGGCTGCTCGTGCATGGCGAGGAGATCGCCGTGCCCTATGACCGCTTCCGCGACCGCATCATGTTCCCGATCCATGATTCGCGGGGACGCGTCGTCGCCTTCGGCGGGCGGGCGATGAGCGCGGAGGTCTCGGCGAAATATCTGAACTCGCCGGAGACGCCGCTCTTTCACAAGGGCTCGCTGCTGTTCAACCACCACAATGCCCGCAAGGCCGCCCACGACACCGGGCAGGCGATCGTGGTCGAGGGCTATGTCGACGTCATCGCCATGGCGCTCGCCGGCTTCCCGCAGACGGTCGCCCCGCTCGGCACCGCCCTGACCGAGGACCAGCTCACGCTGCTCTGGCGCATGGCCGACGAGCCGGTGATCTGCCTCGACGGCGACAAGGCCGGCCGCAAGGCGGCGAGCCGCGCGATCGACCTCGCCTTGCCGCTGCTGGAGCCCGGCAAGTCGCTCTCCTTCGCGCTGCTGCCGGAGGGGCAGGACCCCGACGATCTCGCCCGCTCCGGCGGCAAGGCCGCGATCGCCGATGTTCTGGCTGAGGCGCGACCGCTGGTCGACATGCTCTGGACGCGGGAGGTCGAGGCCGGGCCGCTCGACACGCCCGAACGCCGCGCCGCCTTCGAGCGGAGGCTGAAGGAGCCGCTCGGGCAGATCCGCGACGAGACGACGCGCAAGCATTACCGCCGCGAGATGGACGAGCGGCTGGGCCAGCTCTTCGCCAGCGCGGCCCCGGCGCGGGCCGAGCGGCGCGAGGGCGGCTACCCGCGCGGGCGCGGGCAGGGGGGCGGCGCGGTGCGCGGCGGCCGCGGCGGATTCCCGCAGGTCTCGCCCTGGTCGGTCGGGCCGCTCAAGGCGTCGAGCCAGCTGACGCGGACCAAGATCATGGCGCGGGGCCGCGGCGAGGACACCCGTGAGGCCTTCATTCTGCTCGCGCTCGCCAGCCATCCGGCGCTGATTCTGCGCTGCGCCGACGAGATCGCCGATCTGTCGCTCGACGGCCCTGCCGCCGAGCGCTTCCGCCAGGCCCTGCTCGACGCCGCGATGGAGGGCGTGCTCGACGAGGAGGCGCTGGCGACCCGCCTGCAACAGCCGCGCGTGCAGGAGGCGCAGGCGCAGCTGATGGCGGTGACGGGCCCGGCCGAGCGGCTGAAACTGGCGCAAGCCGCTGATCCGGAATCGGTTTTCGACTCGATTCGTCAGGCTATCGTCTTGCATCATCGCGCGCGGACGCTACATAGCGAGTTGAAGGCAGCCGAGCGCGCATTGGCTGACGAAGCGACCGAAGCCAATTTCGCCTGGATCAAGGACGTCAAGGCTCGCCTCGAGACGATCGAGGGGACTGAAGCGATGTCCGAGGATTGAGCGGGTTCCAAGGGTCCTTCCGGTCAGGTCTGCGTGTCGGCGGGGTTTGGTTTACGGTTCATCAAGGATGAGCGGTGCCATCTCGCCTGTGTGATTTGGGTGGGGTGAGCGCGCCGGACCTGCGGCCGCGCCGCCCTTTTATGCGTCCGCAAATGGCTTCTCCCGAGCCGTGGCGGCCTTGAGAGTGCGGAGCGCTATTGATGGCGACGAAAGTGAGCGAACGGGACAAGGCCGATCAGGCCACGCCGGAAGCCCCCCCGACCTCCGACGGTCCGTTGCTCGATCTGACGGATCAGGCCGTCAGGCGCATGATCAAGCTCGCGAAGAAGCGCGGCTATGTCACCTATGACGAACTGAACGAGGTCCTGCCGTCGGAGGAATTCTCCTCCGAGCAGATCGAGGACGTGCTCGGCCAGCTCAGCGAGCAGGGCATCAACGTCGTCGACAACGAGGATCCGGAAGCCTCCGGCGAGGAACGCGCCGCGGCCCGCACCGGCACCAACGGCCCCGACGAGGAAGAGGTCGAGGGCGGTGATCTGGTCGATGCCTCGCGCTCGGCCCTGCCGGTCGAGACCAAGCGCAACCTCGAGCCGACCGAGCGCACCGACGATCCGGTGCGGATGTATCTGCGCGAGATGGGGTCGGTCGAGCTGCTCTCCCGCGAGGGCGAGATCGCGATCGCCAAGCGCATCGAGGCTGGTCGCGAGGCGATGATCGCCGGGCTCTGCGAGAGCCCGCTGACCTTCCAGGCGATCATCATCTGGCGCGACGAGCTGAACGAAGCCAAGGTTCTGCTGCGCGACATCATCGACCTCGAAGCGACCTATGCCGGCCCCGACGGCAAGAACCCGACGCAGATTCCGGGCGAGGGCGGCGAGGCGGAGGCCGCGCCGGCCGCCGAGGGCGAGGCGCCCGAAGGCGACCTGCCGCCCGATCTCGACGAAGACGACATGGAGAACAACGTGTCGCTCTCGGCCATGGAGGCCGAGCTGAAGCCGCGCGTGCTCGAGACGTTCGATTCGATCGCCGACAACTACAAGAAGCTGCGCCGCCTGCAGGATCAGGACATCGCCAACCGGCTGGAGAACACCAAGCTCTCGCCGTCGCAGGACCGCAAATACAAGAAGCTCAAGGACGACATCATCACCGCGGTGAAGTCGCTCTCGCTCAACAACAACCGCATCGAGGCGCTGGTCGAGCAGCTCTACGACATCAACAAGCGCCTGATCTCGCATGAGACGCGCCTGCTGCGCCTGGCGGAGAGCTATGGCGTCGGCCGCGAGGACTTCCTCAAGCAGCATGTCGGCGGCGAGCTCGATCCGAAATGGATCCTGCGCGTCTCCAAGCTGGGCTCGCGCGGCTGGAAGGAGTTCGTCGCGGCCGAGCTCGAGCGCATCAAGAGCCTGCGCGACGAGATCCACACGCTGGCGAGCGAGACGGGCCTGGAGATCCAGGAGTTCCGCAAGATCGTGCTGATGGTCCAGAAGGGCGAGCGCGAGGCGCGTCAGGCGAAGAAGGAGATGATCGAGGCAAACTTGCGCCTCGTGATCTCGATCGCCAAGAAATACACCAATCGCGGCCTGCAGTTCCTCGACCTGATCCAGGAAGGCAACATCGGCCTGATGAAGGCGGTCGACAAGTTCGAGTACCGCCGCGGCTACAAGTTCTCGACCTATGCGACCTGGTGGATCCGCCAGGCGATCACCCGCTCGATCGCCGACCAGGCCCGCACGATCCGCATCCCCGTCCACATGATCGAGACGATCAACAAGATCGTGCGGACCTCGCGCCAGATGCTGCACGAGATCGGCCGCGAGCCGACCCCGGAGGAGCTGGCCGAGAAACTCGCCATGCCGCTGGAGAAGGTGCGCAAGGTCCTCAAGATCGCCAAGGAGCCGATCTCGCTGGAGACCCCGATCGGCGACGAGGAAGACAGCCATCTCGGCGACTTCATCGAGGACAAGAACGCGATCCTGCCGATCGATGCGGCGATCCAGAGCAACCTGCGCGAGACCACGACGCGCGTGCTCGCCTCGCTCACTCCGCGCGAGGAGCGCGTGCTGCGCATGCGCTTCGGCATCGGCATGAACACCGATCACACGCTCGAAGAGGTCGGCCAGCAGTTCAGCGTCACCCGCGAGCGCATTCGCCAGATCGAGGCGAAGGCGCTCCGGAAGCTGAAGCATCCGAGCCGCAGCCGGAAGCTGCGGAGCTTCCTGGACAATTGACGAAAAAGCCGGCCGCTAGGCCGGCTTTTTTGTTCGTGATGGACGGCTTGTCCCTCACATCCCCCTCACCAGCGCCACCAGCTGGTCGAGCGCCGTGCCCCAGCCCTGCTGGAAGCCCATCTCCTCGTGCTGCTTGCGGCCGGCCTCGTCCTTGTGCAGGGCGCGGGCGGTGTAGAGCGTTCCGGTCGCCGTCGGCTCGATGGCGATCGAGGCGGTCATGAAGCCGGAGCCGAGTGGGCGGTAGCCGGGGCCGAGGGCGTCGGTGAAGACCAGCAGCGTCTCGGGGACCACAAAGAGAAAGCAGCCGGTGCTGTCGTTCTTCTCGCCGTTGGGGCCTTCCATCACGGTGCGGAATTGGCCGCCGGGGCGCAGGTCGATCTCGCAATGCGTGGTGCGCCAGGGGGCGGGCGTGAACCACTGCGTGAGCAGGGCCGGCTCGGTCCAGGCGCGCCAGACCAGATGAGGCGGCACCGCGACCTCGCGCTTGAGTTCGAGATCGAGCGCCGGGTCGAAGGCGGCGGCGGGCAGGGTCGTCATGGGCGTTCCTCGTCGTTTTTCAGGGTCAGGACGAAGGCGTCGAGCTGGTCGAGGCGCTGCGTCCAGAGGCTGCGCTGCGCCTCCAGCCAGGTTTCGGCGGCGGCGAGAGGTTCCCGGCGCAGGGAACAGGTGCGCACGCGCCCGGATTTGGCGGTGGTGACGAGGCCGCTCTCCTCCAGCACCTTGAGGTGCTGAAGGAAGCTCGGCAGCGCCATCTCGAAGGGCCGGGCGAGGTCGCTGACCGAGGCCGGCCCTCGCCCCAGCGCCTGCACCACCGCCCGCCGGGTCGGATCGGCCAGGGCACGGAAGGCGTCGTCGAGGGTGGGGGGCGTCGCGGACATGGCGCGATCCAAGTGCAAAACAATACTTAGGTCAATACCTAAGTATTGTGGCCGGACGCGGATGGGCGGTGAGACGGGCTTGATCCCGGCGGCGGCTTGCGGCTTGCTGGCCGCTGCTCCGCGGAGGCTTGTGCCCATGTCGCCCGAATTCCTGCTGACCTCGCTGATCGTCGTCGCCTCGCCGGGGACGGGCGCGATCTACACCATCGCGGCGGGGCTCACCCGGGGCTCGCGCGCGAGCGTGCTCGCGGCCTTCGCCTGCACGCTCGGCATCGTGCCGCATCTCTTGGCGGCGATGCTGGGGCTGGCGGCGCTGCTGCATGCCAGCGCGCTCGCCTTCGCCGTCGTGAAATATGCCGGCGTCGCCTATCTCTTGTTCATGGCTTGGCAGACGCTGCAGGAGCATGGCGCTCTCAGCGTCGAGGCCAAGGCCGATCCGCGCTCGGCCTGGCGGGTGCTGCGCGACGGCGTCGCGATCAACGTGCTCAATCCGAAGCTCTCGATCTTCTTCGTCGCCTTCCTGCCGCAGTTCATCGCGGCCGGCGAAGCGGCGCCGCTGGCGCGCATGCTCGAACTGTCCGGCGTGTTCATGGCGATGACCTTCGTGGTCTTCGCGCTCTACGGCCTCTTCGCGGCGGCGATGCGCGACAGGGTGGTGACGCGGCCGGCGGTGATGGCCTGGCTGCGGCGGGGCTTCGCGGCGGCCTTCGTCGCGCTGGGCGCCAAGCTCGCCGTCACCGAGCGCTGAGCGCCATGGCAGCGCAGACGCCGCTGGCGATCGCCACGCGCGGTCCGGGGCTCTACGAGTTCACGCGGGAGGCGGAGGCCTTCGTCGCCGGGGCCGGAATCGAGACCGGGCTGCTGACGCTCTTCGTGCGCCACACCTCCTGCTCGCTGCTGATCCAGGAGAATGCCGATCCGGACGTGCGTGTCGATCTCGAGGCCTTCTTCCGCCGGCTCGTGCCCTCCGCCGACGATCCGGCGATGGACTATCTGGTCCACCGAGCGGAGGGGCCCGACGACATGCCAGCCCATCTTAAGGCGGCGCTGACGCCGGTCTCGCTGTCGATCCCGGTGATGGCGGGGCGGCTGGCGCTCGGCACCTGGCAGGGGATCTACCTGTTCGAGCATCGCGCCCGCCCGCATCGCCGCGAGGTCGTGCTGCACCTCGCCTGAGCGGGGCCGCGTCGTCGCGCGCCTTGGCAGGGCGGGGCGGTGCGGGTAGTTCTCGCTGCGGCCGCGCACCCGCTGTGGAGGAAAAGCCCGATGTCGTTCCTGAAATCCCTGTTTGGTGGCCGCAAGCCGGCTGATGCCGCTCCGGCCGGCCCGCTGAAGACCATCGAGCACAACGGCTTCACCATCCATGCGACGCCCTATCAGGAGGGCGGCCAGTGGCAGCTCTGCGGCGTCGTCGAGAAGACGATCGAGGGGGAGCTGAAGAGCCACCGCTTCGTGCGGGCAGACCGTTTCCCCGGTCAGGCGGAGGCGGTCGACTTCACCCTGGTCAAGGGCCAGCAACTGGTCGACCAGCAGGGCGAGGCGGTGTTCCGCTAGGCTCCCGACCAACGCAGCGACGTTTTCGCACGGGAACGGACCGTCCCTTGGCGGGTTGTCGGGTCATCACCCTCAACCCGAACACGGAGGCCGCCCCATGAGCGCCCAATCCCCGACGAGCCTTGCCGGCAAGACCATTCTCATCCTCGCGACCAACGGCTTCGAGCAGTCGGAGCTGGATGTGCCGCACGCCAAGCTGAAGGAAGCCGGCGCGACCGTGCACATCGTCGCGCCGCAGGCCGGCGAGATCACCGGCTGGGACCAGAAGGATTGGGGCCGCGCGGTGAAGGTCGACAAGACGATCGCCGAGGTCAGTGCCGATGCCTATGATGCGATCGTCCTGCCCGGCGGGCAGATGAATCCCGACACGCTGCGCGGCATTCCCGAGGCGCTGGCGTTGATCAAGCGCTTCTTCGAGCAGGGCAAGGTCGTCGCGGCCGTCTGCCACGCGCCCTGGCTGCTGATCGACACCGGCATCGCCAAGGGCCGGCGCCTGACCTCTTACGGCACGATGAAGCAGGACATGATCAATGCCGGCGCGCTGTGGGAGAACAGCGAGGTCGTGGCCGACAAGGGCATCGTGACGTCGCGCAAGCCTGAGGATCTGCCGGCCTTCGTCGCCAAGATCATCGAAGAGATCAACGAGGGCCGCCACGAGCGCCTGGCCGCCTGACGCCAGGAGCCGGGGCCACGGGTTGCTCCCGTGGCCCCGGCTCCGACTCCCGGCCCCACAGACCCGTTCAGGGCATAGCCGCGGCATGGCTGCGCCCTGAACGCCGATGGGGTCCGCCTCGCGCGCGCTTGCCGCCGCGCGGGCGACTGCCTACTCCTCGTGTGCAGAACGCCGCGCCTAAAGCCGGCGCACCGAGGAAACATGTCCAGCGACGAAGCCCGTTATGCGCCCGATTCCTCCTATGCCTGGCTGCGGCTGGCGGTCTCGCTGCTGGTCGGCACGGCGGCCTGCGTCGGCACCTGGTCCGTCGTCGTCGTGCTGCCCTCGGTGCAGACCGAGTTCGGCACGCTGCGGGCCGGGGCGGCGCTGCCCTATACCTGCGTCATGCTCGGCTTCGGCTTCGGCAACATCGCCATGGGCCGCATCGCCGACCGCTACGGCATCATCGTGCCGATCGTCGGCGGCGCGCTGCTGCTCGGCAGCGGCTACATCCTGGCCGCGATGGCGCAGTCGCTCTGGCAGTTTGCGCTCGTCCATCTCTTCCTGATCGGCGTCGGTGGCGGGGCCGGCTTTTCACCGCTGATCGCGGACCTCTCGCACTGGTTCCGCAAGCATCGCGGGCTCGCCGTCGTCTTCGGGGCCTCGGGCAGCTATCTGGCGGGGGTGATCTGGCCGCAGGTCATCACCTGGGGTGTCGCCAGCCATGGCTGGCGGGCGACGCATATCGGCATCGGGCTCGCGGTGATGGCGGTGATGCTGCCCTTCGCACCGTTCTTCCGCCGCCGGCCCTCGGCCGCGAGCATCGCGGCGCAGGAGGCGGCGAGCACGAGCGCGCGCGGCGATCTCGGATTGTCGGCCAGCCAGCTGCAATGGCTGCTGGCGATCGCGGGCTTCTCCTGCTGCGTCGCCATGGCGATGCCGCAGGTGCACATCGTCGCCTATTGCAGCGATCTCGGTTACGGCGTGGCGCGCGGCGCCGAGATGCTCTCGCTGATGCTGGCACTCGGCATCATCAGCCGCATCGCCTCGGGCTTCGTCGCTGACCGGATCGGCGGCACGGCGACGCTGGCGATCGGCTCGTTGATGCAGGGGCTCGCGCTCTTCCTCTATCTCTGGTTCGACGGGCTGACCTCGCTCTTCATCGTCACCGGCATCTTCGGCCTGTTCCAGGGCGGCATCGTGCCGATGTATGCGGTGATCATCCGAGAATACCTGCCGGCGCGGGAGGCGGGCGTACGGATCGGCCTCGTGATGTCCTCGACGATTCTCGGCATGGCCGTCGGCGGCTATGTCTCGGGCGCGATCTTCGACGCCTTCGCGTCCTATCGCGCCGCCTTCCTCAACGGGCTGGCCTGGAACCTCGTCAACCTCACGGTGGTGTGCTGGCTGATGATGCGGGCGCGGCGGCGGCCGGAAGGACCTGCGGCGACGGCGGCCGTCTGACGCAGGCTTACCATCCCTATCACGCTTGACGTCGCCGGCCCGTGCAGACGATGTCCGCGCAACCATAACCAAAGGACACGTCCATGCTTCGCACCACCATTGCCGGCAGCCTGCCCAAGCCGACCTGGCTCGCCGAGTCCGAGCGGCTCTGGGCGCCGTGGAAGCTGGAAGGGGTGGCGCTGCAAGAGGGCCGGCGCGACGCGACGATCCTGGCGGTGAAGCTGCAGGAGGATGCCGGCATCGACATCGTCGGCGATGGCGAGCAGGCGCGGGTGCATTTCGTCCATGGCTTCCTGGCCAATCTCGACGGCATCGACTTCGACAAGAAGACGATCATGGGCATCCGCAACAACCGCTACGAGGCGGAGGTGCCGACGGTCACCGGCGCGATCCGCCGCAAGGGGCCGGTGCACAGCATGGAGGCGCAGGCCGCCCGCGCGCATACGACCCGCAAGCTGAAGTTCACGCTGCCGGGGCCGATGACGATCGTCGATACCATCGCCGACGAGCACTACGGCCGCCGCGAGGACCTCGCCATGGCGTTCGCTGCCGTGCTGAACGAGGAGGCGCATGAACTGCAGGCGCTCGGCGTCGACGTCATCCAGTTCGACGAGCCCGCCTTCAACGTCTACATGAAGGAGGTGCCGGACTGGGGCATCGCCTGCCTCGAGCGCGCCGCGCAGGGGCTGACCGCGACCACCGCCGTCCACATTTGCTACGGCTACGGCATCAAGGCCAATATCGACTGGAAGGCGACGCTCGGCGAGGAGTGGCGCCATTACGAGCAGACCTTCCCGGCGATCGCGAAGAGCTCGATCCAGCAGGTCTCGCTGGAGTGCCGCAACTCGAAGGTGCCGCTCGACCTGATCAGGCTGCTGGACGGCAAGGACGTGCTGGCGGGTGCCATCGACGTCGCCTCCAACACGATCGAGACGCCCGAGGAGGTTGCCGCCACGATCCGCGCCGCGCTCGCCTTCGTGGCGCCCGAGAAGCTCTTCCCCTGCACCAATTGCGGCATGGCGCCAATGACCGCCGAGGTCGCCTATGGCAAGCTCGCGGCGCTGTCGGCCGGTGCGGCGCTGGTGCGCAAGGAACTCGGCGCGGCCTGAGCCGGGCGCCTCTTACCCCCCACCCGTTCCATCTGGCGCAGGCGCGGTGGCGCGTGCTCCAATGGCCGGGGATTCGACGGGGGGTGAGCGCATGACGAAAGAAGCGGGCGTGGCGCAGGACGAGGCGCCGCGTGGCAACCTGACGGTGCGCATCAATGCCATGCCGGCCGACACCAACGCGAATGGCGACATCTTCGGCGGCTGGGTGATGTCGCGCATGGACGCGGCCGGCGGCATCGCCGGCGTCGACCGGGCGCAGGGCCGCGTCGTCACCATTGCGGTGGATGCGATGACGTTCATCCGGCCCGTGAAGGTGGGGGACGTGCTCAGCGTCTATACCGAGGTCGAATCCGTCGGCCGGACCTCGATGAAGATCCATGTCGAGGCCTGGGCGCGGCGCTTCCGCACCATGGTCCATGAGAAGGTCACCGACGCGACCTTCACCTTCGTCGCCATCGACGAGGAGGGGCGGCCGCGCCCGGTGCCCCAACCGGCCTGACCCGCCTAAGAGCCCCCGACGGCCTGGCTGATATGGAATGGCATGGCCGCCGTGGGCGGCCGGCGCGCGCACATCGCAGCGTCATGATGGCCGTGCCGATCTTGACCAAGATCTGAAGGTCGCGGCGCGATGATCTTCCCGACCATTCACTCGCCTCACGGGAGGCGCGCCAACAAGTGGTTAAACGCTAACGAATTCTGAATCCTCGAAATCGCAATTGATTCAGAAGAATCCAGTCACTTAACCCTTCGTTAGGTGCCTTCCCCACATTCTTCCAGTCGGCTGGCCTAACCCGACTGACCACTGAAGAAGAATTATTGGGGGAATCCTTTCATGATCCATCGTCGTGATGTCCTGACTGGCCTTGCCTGCGCCTCCGCCGCCTCGCTCCTGCCGGGACGCGCTTTCGCCGAAACCGGCGTGATGGCCGACAAGATCGTGCTGGGCCAGGCGGCCGTGTTCGAGGGGCCCGCCAGCGCGCTGGGTCTGGGTATGCGCGATGGCCTCACCGCCGCCTTCGCCGAGGTCAATGCCAAGGGGGGCGTCGGGGGGCGCAAGATCGAACTCCTGACGCAGGATGACGGTTACGAGCCCGGCAAGTCGATCGATGCGACCAAGGCGCTGATCGCCAAGGACGTCTTCGCGCTCGTCGGCCCGGTCGGCACGCCGACGTCGATGGCCGCGCATCCGATCGCGAAGGAGGCCGGCCTGCCCTTCATCGGCGCCTTCACCGGCGCCGAAGGCCTGCGCGATCCCTACCTGCCGCATGTCGTCAATGTGCGCGCCTCCTACTTCCAGGAGACCGAGGTCTGGATCGAGCGCCTCGTCAAGGACAAGGGCTTCTCCAAGATCGCGATCTTCTATCAGGACGACGCCTTCGGCCGGGCCGGCCTCGCCGGCGTCAAGAAGGCGATGGACGCGCGCAAGATGAGCCTCGTCGCGGAGGGCACCTTTGAACGCAACACGGTCGCGGTCCGGTCCGCCCTGCTCGAGATCCGCAAGGCCAATCCGGAAGCCGTGGTGATGGTGGGCCCCTACAAGCCCTGCGCCGAATTCATCAAGCTGTGCAAGCAGGTGAAGTTCGCGCCGGTGTTCATGAACATCTCCTTCGTCGGCTCCGATGCACTTGCCGCCGAACTCGGGGATGCGGGCGCCGGCGTCTATGTCACGCAGGTCGTGCCCCTGCCGACCGACGCGTCGATCCCCGTGGTCAAGGCCTACCAGGCGGCTCTCGCGGCCAGCGACGCCAAGGACAAGAAGCCGGGCTTCGTGTCCCTGGAAGGCTATCTCGTCGGCCGCACCGTCATCGCCGCTCTCGAAAAGGCCGGCAAGGACCCGACCCGCAAGGCCGTCATGGAGGCGTTGACCAATGGCTCCTATGACTTCGGCGGCTTCAAGATGACCTTCGGGCCCAACGACAATCGCGGCTCCGACGCTGTCTACCTGACCGTGATCGGAACCGACGGCACGTTCAAGTCGGTCAGCTCCGTGTCGGCCTGAGCTGCATCTGCCGCGTCGCAATTCGGAGAGTGATATGACGAAGGCCAAGAAGCCGGCGCGCCCGCGCGCGCCGCTGCGCATCGGCATCGCCGCGCGCATCTATGCCGCGCTCGGCGCTCTGACCACGCTGACGATCGTCGCCTCCGCGGTGGCCTGGCTGTCCTATGACCGCATCAGCGCGACCGTCGGCGAAATGGTCGAGCACAAGATGCCCACTGTGGAACTCGTGCTCGAACTCTCCCAGGTCGGGACGCAGTCGACCGCGCTGGCACCGCGCTTCATGAATGTGCAGACGGTGCAGCAGCGGGCCCGTCTGACCACGGAACTGGACGCGATCGAGGCCAAGCAGTTCGAACTGATCCGGGCCGTCGGCAAGATCGGCGGCGTCGACATGAAGCCGGTTCAGAAGGCGGTCGACGATCTCTCGCTGCGGATCAACGACATCAACGACCTGACCGGAACCCGGCTGCGCAACGCCGCGCAGATGGCGGCCACCGTTGAGCAGCTGAACAAGGCGCGCGAAGACTTCGTCAAGGTGGTCGGCGGAGAGGCCGACGAGCGCCAGTTCAACGTCGTGCTCGGCATCGAGAGCGTCAAGGGCCAGGAGGGCGCGGGGATCGACGAGGCCCTGAAGGCCATCAACGACGTCGAGTTTCCGGCCTTCGATCTGGCACGCAAGCTGGAGGCACAGGTCAACGAGCTGATAGGCCTGCTGCGCGAGGTCGGCCAGATCGCGGATCAGTCGCTGCTGGGCCTCGCGCGCGAACGCCTCAACGCCGTCGTGCTGCGGATCGAGAAGGACATGGCCGCCGCCGACAAGATCATGCCCAACAAGGAGCGGTCCCGCGTGATCGACGCGGTCATCGCCTTGGGCGAAGGGCCGCGCGGCGTGGTCGCGATGCGCCAGCGCGACATCGAAACGCAGGACGCGATCAATGCCCGCGTCGTCGACATCGACCAGGCTGCGGCGGCGATGCGTGCGGAAATCGACAAGCTCGTCACAGCGGCTCGCTCCGAGGCCGTCGCCGCGAACGCCTCGACGGCGAATCTGATCGAGCAGAGCAAGATGTGGCTGGGCGCGATCGGCATCGGCTCGCTGCTGATCGCTCTCGTGCTGGCCTTGCTCTATGTCCGTCCTGCGATCATCGGGCGCCTGAACCGGCTGTGGGCGGCGACGCGGGCGATCGCCGACGGCGCCCTGGAGACGGTGGTCGACACGCGGGGTAACGACGAGATCTCCGACATCTCGAAGAGCGTGCTGCTGTTCCGCGACAATGCGGTGGCGCTGCGCGCCGCCGAGGCCGCCAAGGTCGAGGACGATGCCCGGGCCCAGGAGCAGCGCCGCGCGATGATGGCGGAACTCGGCGACGCCTTCGGCGAGGTCGTGGCCGCGGCCGCCGCCGGCGATTTCAGCCGCCGTGTCCAGGCGAACTTCACGGACGCCGAGCTGAACGCGCTGGCGGGTTCGGTCAACGAACTGCTGGAGACGGTGCAGGGCGGTCTCTCCGAGACCTGCGACGTGCTCGCCGAACTCTCGGCCGGCCATCTCTCGACCCGCATCGAGGGGATGTATCAGGGCGCCTTCGCCGAGCTGAAGAACGGCACCAATGCGCTGGCCGAGGAGTTCGAGAGCACGCTCGCCAAGCTGTCCGAGACGGTCGCTGCCGTCCGCAGCGCCACGACCGAGATCCTCGACGGCGTCACCGATCTCGCCGAGCGCACCAGCGAGGAGAGCAACGCCGTCTCGATGGCGACCAACCAGCTCGGCGCCTTCGCCGGCACGGTCAAGAAGACGGCGAGCGAGGCGGCCCAGGCGACGGGCATGGCCGAGGGCGCCGAGAGTCAGGCCCAGCAGGGCGAGAAGGTCGTGGCATCCGCGCTCGAGGCGATGCAGCGCATCCGCACCTCCTCGGACAAGATCTCCGAGGTCATCGCGATGATCGACGAGATCGCCTTCCAGACCAATCTGCTGGCGCTGAACGCGGCCGTCGAGGCGGCGCGGGCCGGCGACAGCGGGCGGGGCTTCGCGGTCGTCGCCACCGAGGTCCGCAGCCTGGCCAAGCGCTCGGCGGATGCTTCCAACGACGTCAAGAAGCTGGTCGAGGCGGCGCATGGCGACGTCAAGGTCGGTGTCGGGCTGGTCGAGGAGACCGCCCAGATGTTCGAGGCGATCGTCTCCTCGGTGAACGACCTGACCGGGCTGATGAACGGCATCTCGCAGACGGCGAAGAACCAGGCCAGCGATGTCTCGGCGATCAACACCGAGATCGACGGCATCGGCTCGATGGCGCATCAGAACGCAGCCCTGGTCGAGGAAACCAACGCCGCGCTGGCGCTGACCGACGAGCAGACCCGCGCGCTGAGCGAGCACATCGCCCGCTTCCGCTTCCGCGAGGGCCACGGCTCCGACAAGGCCCATGCCATGGCCCACGCCGCCTGACCGTCCAGAGACCAAACGGCACGACATCGAAAGGCCCCGCCATCCCGCAGATGGCGGGGCCTTCGGCTTTGGGGCGACGGCTTGCAACCCTGGACGGGGCGGCGCCCAGACGCCGCCAGCCCCGGCGCCGTCAGCGCGCGCGGTGGCGGGCATGGCTCCGCAGGGGATGACAAAAAGGCGCTCCCGCAATTGCCGAAAACCGGTCGCGAAGAGCAAACAAGCGAGTCACATTCCCTAACGGTAGCTGAATCGGGGTCCTGAGCGACTGATTCAAAAGAATCCGCAAGCTTAAACGTTCTTTAAGCGCATCCGGACGATTTGTCGTTTGAACAAGGTTCCCGCCTAACGACAGTTGAGGTGCGGAGCGGTTCGGGGGCTCGTCTTCGGTTGCCGAATGTCGCGGCGCTGATGGCAGTCTTGCGTTTGGCAGCCTCCCTCGGAGACTTCCAAAAGCCCCGCACCAGCTTCCTCATCGACACTGTCGCGTTGCATACCGGAGAGCGATCGATGACGAAGGCCAGCAAGCTCCCCCGCCAGCGCAAACCGCTCCGCATCGGCATCGCCGCGCGGATCTATGCAGCCGTGGGATTGATGACCGCGCTGACGATCGTGGCCTCGGCCGTCGCCTGGCTCTCCTTCGGCCGGGTCGACAAGACGGTTCAGGACATGGCGGGACAGAAGATGCCGATGGTCGAGCTCGCGCTCGAACTGTCGCAGGCGGCGACCTTGTCGACGGCGCTGGCGCCGCGCTTCATGGATGTCGAGAACGTCCAGCAGCGCGCGGCCCTGACCAGTGAACTCGACCGGATCGAGGCGCGCCAGTTCGACCTGATCCGCCGGATCGGTGCGCTCAGCGGGCTCGACATGAAGGCGACCCAGCAGGCGGTCGACGAGCTCTCGCGCACCATCAACGAGATCAACGACCTCACCGGCGCCAGGATGCGCAACGCGGCGGCGATGAACGGCCTGCTCGAGAATCTCGGGAAGGCGGGGCGCGTGTTCAGCGGCGTCGTCGGTTCCGAGGCCGACGAGGCCCGCTTCAACGTCACCATGGGCATCGAGAGCATCAAGGGCCTGTCGGGCGAGCAGCTCGATGCGGCGATGAAGACGCTGAACGACCGCGACTTCCCCGTCTTCGACTTCGCCCGCAAGCTCGAGGCGCAGGTCAACGAGATGATGGGCATGCTGCGCGAGACCGCGCAGATCCCCGACAAGGCGCGCCTCGACATCGCGCGCGAGCGCTTCAAGGCCACCGCCATGCGCATCCGCATGGAGTTGCAGGCCGCCGAGGCCGCGTCCTCCAATCCCTTCCGCGGACAGGTCGTCGAGGCCGTCATCGCGATGGGCGAGGGGCGTTCCGGCATCGTCGAGATGCGCGAGCGCGACCTGACCACGCTGGGCGAGATCGCCACCACGCTGAAGACGGTCGACCGCGCCGCCGCAACCCTGCGCGGCCAGGTCGACAAACTGGTCGAGGGCGCCCGCGGCGAGGCCGTCGCCGCCAGTGCCTCGACGGCGAGCCTGATCCAGCAGAGCGAGATGTGGCTGGGCGCGATCGGCATCGGCTCGCTGCTGATCGCCCTGTCGCTCTCGCTCTTCTATGTCCGTCCTGCGATCATCGGGCGCCTGAACCGGCTGTGGGCGGCGACGCGGGCGATCGCCGACGGCGCCCTGGAGACGGTGGTCGACACGCGGGGTAACGACGAGATCTCCGACATCTCGAAGAGCGTGCTGCTGTTCCGCGACAATGCGGTGGCGCTGCGCGCCGCCGAGGCCGCCAAGGTCGAGGACGATGCCCGGGCCCAGGAGCAGCGCCGCGCGATGATGGCGGAACTCGGCGACGCCTTCGGCGAGGTCGTGGCCGCGGCCGCCGCCGGCGATTTCAGCCGCCGTGTCCAGGCGAACTTCACGGACGCCGAGCTGAACGCGCTGGCGGGTTCGGTCAACGAACTGCTGGAGACGGTGCAGGGCGGTCTCTCCGAGACCTGCGACGTGCTCGCCGAACTCTCGGCCGGCCATCTCTCGACCCGCATCGAGGGGATGTATCAGGGCGCCTTCGCCGAGCTGAAGAACGGCACCAATGCGCTGGCCGAGGAGTTCGAGAGCACGCTCGCCAAGCTGTCCGAGACGGTCGCTGCCGTCCGCAGCGCCACGACCGAGATCCTCGACGGCGTCACCGATCTCGCCGAGCGCACCAGCGAGGAGAGCAACGCCGTCTCGATGGCGACCAACCAGCTCGGCGCCTTCGCCGGCACGGTCAAGAAGACGGCGAGCGAGGCGGCCCAGGCGACGGGCATGGCCGAGGGCGCCGAGAGTCAGGCCCAGCAGGGCGAGAAGGTCGTGGCATCCGCGCTCGAGGCGATGCAGCGCATCCGCACCTCCTCGGACAAGATCTCCGAGGTCATCGCGATGATCGACGAGATCGCCTTCCAGACCAATCTGCTGGCGCTGAACGCGGCCGTCGAGGCGGCGCGGGCCGGCGACAGCGGGCGGGGCTTCGCGGTCGTCGCCACCGAGGTCCGCAGCCTGGCCAAGCGCTCGGCGGATGCTTCCAACGACGTCAAGAAGCTGGTCGAGGCGGCGCATGGCGACGTCAAGGTCGGTGTCGGGCTGGTCGAGGAGACCGCCCAGATGTTCGAGGCGATCGTCTCCTCGGTGAACGACCTGACCGGGCTGATGAACGGCATCTCGCAGACGGCGAAGAACCAGGCCAGCGATGTCTCGGCGATCAACACCGAGATCGACGGCATCGGCTCGATGGCGCATCAGAACGCAGCCCTGGTCGAGGAAACCAACGCCGCGCTGGCGCTGACCGACGAGCAGACCCGCGCGCTGAGCGAGCACATCGCCCGCTTCCGCTTCCGCGAGGGCCACGGCTCCGACAAGGCCCATGCCATGGCCCACGCCGCCTGACCGTCCAGAGACCAAACGGCACGACATCGAAAGGCCCCGCCATCCCGCAGATGGCGGGGCCTTCGGCTTTGGGGCGACCGGTGGATGACGCTTGCCGCAGGCTCGGCGGCGATGCTACGCGAGACACGGGCCGGTAGCTCAATGGTTAGAGCTCGCTGCTCATAACAGCGCCGGTGCCGGTTCGAGTCCGGCCCGGCCCACCACTTCCGATCAGAACCGCGAATCCGGTCTCAGACCGCAGCAAAGGTTCCTCCTGCCGATGGTGTCCCCCGAGCGCGTCCATCTCGTCACCGGTGCTGCCAGCGGTATCGGCCGGGCGACCGCCCTGCGGCTGGCTGGGCCCGGCGTCGGGCTCGTGCTGCATACGGGCTCGAACGAAGCCGGGCTCGCGGCGGTCGCGGCAGCGGCGGGGGCGGCGGGCGCCGTCGTGGCTACCCTGATGGGGGACATCGCCGAGGCCTCGACGGCGGAGCGCGCGGTGGCACTGGCCGATCAGCGCTTCGGCCGGCTCGACGCCATTGCGGCCGTGGCGGGGCATGCCCGCAAGGGCGGCATCATGGATCTGGCCGAGGCGGAGCTGCGTGGTGCCGTCGAGGATTCCGTTGTTGCCCTCCTGCGGCTGGCGCGGATGGCGCGGCCGCTGCTGAAGGCCGGCGGCAGCGGGCGCATCGTCGCGACGTCGTCCTTCACCGCCCATGCGCTGCGCACCGACATGCAGCCCTTCGCCGCCACCGCCGCCAGCCGCGCCGCGCTGGAGACGACGGTGCGTCTGATGGCGCAGGAGCTGGCGGCGGACGCGATCACCGTGAATGCGGTCGCGCCCGGGCTGATCCGCAAGGACGAGGGCAAGGGCAGCAAGCTCGCCGCCGAGGCGATCGCGCGGATGGAGGCGATCATCCCGATCGGACGGCGCGGCCGGCCGGAGGAGGTTGCGGCCGCCATCGCTTTTCTCGCCTCGACGGAAGCCTCCTACATCACGGGCCAGACGCTTCATGTCGATGGCGGGCTGGTCTGAGCCTCAGGCTGGGCGCCGCGACTTGCTCTAGCGCAAAGACGGGCGCGGCGGCGTGCCTATGGTCGTCCGCCTAAGCCGGGTCGACCGGCGCAGGGGAAAACGGCCGTGCAAGCGCCTGGGACGACTTATCTCGACGAACGTCTGCCGCGCTACACGAGCTATCCGACGGCGCCGCATTTCGCGGCCGAGGTCGATGGCGATTGCTATGGCGACTGGCTTGGGGCGCTTGCGCCGGACACCAAGGGCTCGCTCTACCTCCATGTCCCCTTCTGCCGGTCGATGTGCTGGTATTGCGGCTGCCACACCACTGTCGCGCTGCGCGACCCGCCGATCGGCGCCTATCTGAGCGTTCTCCGGCAGGAGATCGAGGCGGTCGCGGCGCGTCTGACCACGCCGCTCGACGTCCGCCATGTCCATTTCGGCGGCGGCACGCCGACCATCCTGGCGCCAGCGAATTTCGTCGACCTCGTCGCGCTGTTGCGGGAGCGCTTCTCGCTACACCCAGAAGCCGAGATCGCGGTCGAGATCGACCCGCGCCATCTCGCGCCGGCGATGATCGAGGCGCTGCGCGAGGCCGGTGTCAACCGCGCCAGCCTGGGCGTGCAGAGCTTCGATCCGGACGTCCAGCGCGCGATCAACCGGGTCCAGGGCGTCCGGCAGACCACCGCCGTGATCGCCCAGCTGCGCGAGGCCGGCATTGGCGGCATCAATCTCGATTTGATCTACGGGCTGCCGCGGCAGAGCACCGCCTCCTGCATCGAGACGGTCGAACGCTGCCTCGAGATGGCACCGGACCGCTTCTCGATCTTCGGCTATGCCCATGTGCCGGACTTCAAGAAACACCAGCAGCGGATCGCGCTGGCGGAGCTGCCTGACGGCGCGGCGCGTCACGAGCAGGCGGAGGCGATGGCGCAGCGCCTCGTCGCGGCCGGCTATGTCCGGATCGGGCTCGATCATTTCGCTCGCCCCGACGACGACATGGCGCAGGCGCTCGGCAGCGGGCAGCTGCGGCGCAATTTCCAAGGCTACACCACCGATGGCTGCGAGGCGCTGATCGGCTTCGGCGCCTCCGCCATCGGGCGGCTGCCGCAGGGCTATGTCCAGAACGAGGTCGTGACCGGCCGCTATGGCGAGCGCGTCCGTGATGGTGGGCTGGCGACGGTGCGCGGTTACCGGCTCAGCGACGACGACCGGCTGCGGGCGGATCTGATCGAGCGGCTGATGTGCGACCTTTCGGTCGATGTCGAGGCGGTCTGTGCGCGACATGGTGCCGATCCGGAGCTGTTGGCGCCCTCGCTCGCCCGGCTCGCGCCGCTGGTTCAGGACGGGATGGTGGATCAGGACGGTACCGTCATCCGCTTGCCGGAGCGGGCACGGCTCCTGGTGCGCAAGGTCGCCTCGGCCTTCGACGCGCATATCGACCAGCCGGCGCGGCGCTACAGCCGCGCCGTGTGAGGCAGGGATCGAAAAGATAGTGCAATCCCCCGGCGATGGATTGCCTTAGCGGCTGGACGCTCCGAAACGACAGCGACGGACCGCCCCGCCCATGACGACGCCCGCCCTCGTGATGCTCCACCGCGCGACGTCCGCGCCGCCCGCCTCCGCCCCGGGCCAGGGGCTCGGCCCGGCCGATCCCTTCGCGGCGGGCCGCGAGATCGCCTGGCGGTCGGAGGCTGCGGCTGCCGGCAGATGCGCCTTTTCGGGTGCCGTCGAGATCGACGCCTTCCCGCATACCGAGACGCTGGTCGTGCTGGCGGGCGCGTTGACGCTGTCAGTCGCGGGCGCCTCTGCGCTCACCGTTGCGCCCCAGACCGCCGTAGTGATCGGGCGCGGCACCAAGCTTCGGATCGAGGCGGCGCCGGGCACCTTCCTCGCCTTCCACGCGCAGACGGCCGGCACCAGCGCGATGCCCGGTGCCACGCTGATCACCCGGGATCTGCCGCTGTCGCCCTCGACGCCGCCGGCGCCGGAGGTCCTGCTCGGCCCGTCGCCGCAATGCCGCAGCCACAATGTCTTCACCGACGAGGCCGTGCAACTGCGCGCCGGCCTGTGGGACTCGACGCCCTATGCGCGGATTTCGCGTCCGCACCGTCTGGCCGAGCTGATGCACATCCTCGAGGGGGCGGTCGATCTCACCATGGCGGATGGCACCGTCGTCACCGTGGCGAAGGGCGAGACCGTCTTCGTGCCGCAGGGCGCGCCGTGCGCCTGGACCAGCCGCGTCCATGTCGCGAAGGTCTACGTCGTTCAGGAGAGCGTCGGCTGATGGGCGATACGCTGATCCGGGAAGCGGCCGTGCTGCGCGACATCGCGCCGGCCGATGCCGCAACCTGCGCCGGCCTCGCCCGTGCGGTCAGCTGGCCGCACCGGGCCGAGGATTGGGAGATGGCGATCGGGCTCGGCCGCGGCGTCGTCGCGACGCTCGGTGAAGAGGTCGTGGCGACGGCGCTGTGGTGGCCCTATGGCGCGCATCATGCGACGCTGGGCATGATCATCGTCTCGCCGGAGCATCAGGGCGGCGGCCTCGGCCGGCGGCTGATGCAGGCCCTGTTCGCGCAGGCGGAGGGGCGTTCGCTCCTGCTCAACGCCACCGTCGCCGGCCAGCCGCTCTACGAGAAGCTCGGCTTCGTCCTCTGCGGGGCGATCCGCCAGTATCAGGGGGCGGTCGGGGCCGTCGCCGAACCGATCCTTTCCGAGGGCGCAGTGCTGCGCCCGGCTACGCTTGCCGATCTGCCGGTTCTGACACAGCTGGATGCAGCCGCTACGGGCCTGCCGCGCGGCCCGCTGCTGCGGGCGGTTCTCAGCGCAGGCGAGGGCACGGTGCTGATGCGCGACGGCGAGGCCGCAGGCTTCAGCATGGTGCGCCGCTTCGGGCGCGGGCTCGTGATCGGCCCTGTGGTGGCTGCTGATCTCGCGGATGCGCAGGCGCTGCTGGCGCATGGCTTGCAAGCGCGGCAGGGGCAGTTCGTGCGGGTGGATGTCGAGGACGGCTCTCCGCTCGTCGATCTGCTGATCGGGTCCGGTCTGAAGTCGGTCGATCGCGTCAACAGCATGGTTCGCGGCACATTGCCGACCCCGACGGGCCCGGTCCGCCGCTACACGCTCGCCAGCCAGGCGCTGGGCTGAAGGGAAGACGATGGCACTGCTCTACAAGTCGGATCCGGTCCGCGGCGCCGAATGGGCGAAGATCCTCGCCGAGAAGGCGCCGGAGCTGTCCTTCCGGATCTGGCCCGATGTCGGCGACCCCGCGGAGATCCGCTATTTCGTCGCCTGGATGCCGCCGGACGATCTGGCCGAGCGCTTCCCCAATCTCGAGCTGCTGATGTCCTCGGGCGCGGGCGTCGACCATCTCGATCTGTCGAAGCTGCCGCCGGACCTGCCGGTGGCGCGCATGATCGAGACCGGCATCGTCGACGGCATGGTCGAGTATGTCTCGATGGCTGTGCTCGGCCTGCATCGCGACCTGATCGACTATGTCGGCCAGCAGCGCGCCGAGGTCTGGAAGCAGATCCGCGTGCGCCCCGCCTCGACGCGGCGGGTCGGGGTGCTCGGCCTCGGCATGCTCGGCGAGGCCTGCTGCCGGATGCTGCGCACGCTCGGCTTCCAGGTCGCGGGCTGGAGCCGCTCCGCGCGTGAGATCGAGGGCGTGACCTGCTTTGCGGGCACGGAGAGCCTGCCGGATTTCCTGGGTCGGACCGACATCCTCGTCTGCCTGCTGCCGCTGACGGAGGAGACGCGCGGCATGCTCGGCGCGGAACTCTTCGCGCAACTGCCGAAGGGCGCCCGGCTGGTCAATGTCGGCCGCGGCGGACATCTCGACCAGGAGGCGCTGCTGGCGGCGCTCGACAGCGGCCAGATCTCGGCCGCGGTGCTCGACGTCTGCACGCCCGAGCCGCTGACGCCGGGCCATCCGCTCTGGAGCCATCCGCGCGTGCTGCTGACCCCGCATATCGCCAGCATGACCCAGCCCGAGACGGCGGTGGACCTCGTGCTGGAAAACCTGCGTCGCCACAAGGCGGGCGAGCCGCTGCTGGGAGCGGTCGACCGACAGCGCGGCTACTGATCGCAGGCGCGGCGTCTTCCCTTGAGCGAAGCACGATCTGCTGCGCGGGACCGCGAAATGGGCAGGTCGTGTCGCGAGCGGCGCCGAAGGCCGTGCCGAAGCCTTCCTCGGCCGTTCTAACCTCTTCGCAGGATGGCTGATCCGTCCGCGGAGGTCGAAGAGGTCCATGCACGAGCCAGCCCCGGTCGAGCCCGCCCTTTACGAGAGCGGGATGACGATGTCCGCGCTGCCCGCCAGCCACGGGATCCGGCGCGCGCTCGGTCATATCGAACGCCATTTCACCGATGCGATCTATCTCGAGGATCTCGCGGCGCTGGCGGGCCTGAGCGTCTGCCGCTTCGTGACGGTGTTCCGCCGCCAGGTCGGGCTGACGCCGCACCGCTACATCTGCCATCGCCGGATCGGCTATGCGAAGCGGCTGCTGCGCGACGGCGTGCCGATGGCGCAGGCGGCGTCCGAGGCCGGCTTCTTCGACCAGAGCCATTTCTCGCGCCATTTCAAGAACATCTGCGGCCTCACGCCCGGACGCTACCTGCGCGAGATGGGCGGGATGCCGCGCCGGCGACCGGTGGGCGAGACCTCGCTCCAGAGCGCCGCCTGAACCCTGTCAAACCAACACCGATCTGCGCCGCAGGAGCCCGCCATGACCGTCAATTCGCTCGAAGCGCTCGACCGCCTCCATTGGGTCCACCCCGTCGCCAACTGGGCCGGGCACGAGAAGCGCGGCGTCACCATCATGAAGTCGGCCAAGGGCGCCTTCATCACGGATTCGGAAGGGCATGAGCTGATCGACGGCTTCGCCGGGCTGTGGTGCGTCAATGTCGGCTACGGGCATGAGAGCATCGTCGAGGCGGCAGCCGCTCAAATGCGCGAACTGCCCTATGCCACAGGCTATTTCTCCTTCGGCAGCGAGCCCGCGATCCGGCTGGCCGCCAAGCTCGCCGAACTCCTCCCGGGCGACCTCAACCACATCTATTTCTCGCTCGGCGGCTCGGATGCCATCGATGGCGCGCTGCGGCTGATCCAGTTCTACTACAACGTCACCGGGCGGCCGACGAAGAAGGCGATCCTCTCGCTGGAGCGCGGCTATCACGGCTCGAGCTCGACGGGTGCGGGCGTGACCGCGCTGCCGGCCTTCCATGCGAATTTCGACTTCCCGGCGCATGTCCGGCACTATGTCGCCGCGCCTTACGCCTATCGCAATCCGACGGGCTCCGACGACGCCTCGGTGATCGCGGCCAGCGTCGCCTCGCTGCGCGCCAAGGTGGCGGAACTGGGCGCGGAGAATGTCGCCGCGTTCTTCTGCGAGCCGGTGATCGGCTCGGGTGGCGTCATCGTGCCGCCGAAGGGCTGGCTCAAGGCGATGCGCGACACGGCCACTGAGCTCGACATCCTGTTCCTCGCCGACGAGGTCATCACCGGCTTCGGCCGCACGGGGCCGATGTTCGCCTGCGAGGGGGAGGGCGTCGTGCCCGATCTGATGACGATGGCGAAGGGGCTGACCTCGGGCTACGCGCCGCTGGGCGCACTCGCGATCGGCGAAAAGATCTATCGCGGCATCAAGGACAATGCCCCGGAGGGCGGCCCCATCGGCCATGGCCAGACCTATTCCGGCCACCCGGTCTCGGCGGCCGTCGCGCTCGAAGTGCTCCGGCTCTATGACGAGGGCGGCATTCTGGCCAATGGCCAGCGCGTCGGCGCCTATTTCGAAAAGAGGCTCGCCACCCTGGCCGACCATCCGCTGGTCGGCGAAGTGCGGGCGCGCGGCCTGCTCGCCGGCATCGAACTCGTCGCCGACAAGGCGAGCAAGGACAAGCTGCCGCGCAGCGTCAAGCTGGCCGACCATCTCTTCGCTCGCGGCTATGCCAATGGCGTGATCTTCCGCGCCTTCGCCGACGACATCATCGGGCTGGCGCCGCCGCTGTGCTGCAGCGAGAGCGAGATCGACCTGATCGTCTCGCGCCTGCGCCAGACGCTCGACGACATGCTCGATCTGCCCGAAGTGCAGGCGGCTCTTGCGCCCGCAAAGGCGGCCTGAGGCGGCGCGATCCTTGCTTTGCCGGGAGGCGCCGACGGTCTAGGTTGACGCGACGGCGGCGGCTCCGCGAGGGGCTGCGCGCCGGGGGTGGGGTGAGGCTTTCGACGTGACACCGGGCGTGCGGCTCGACCGCATCGACATGAAAATCCTGATCGAGCTGCAGAACAACAGCCGGATCACCAACGTCAATCTGGCCGATGCGGTCGGCCTTTCGCCGAGCCCCTGCCTGCTGCGCGTCAAGCGGCTGGAGCAGGCGGGGTTCATCTCCGGCTATGGCGCGACGATCAACCTGCAGAAGCTCGGCGAGACGATCACCGTCTTCACCGAGGTGACGCTGGCCGACCACACCAAGGAGTATTTCATCCGCTTCGAGACGGCCCTGCGCCGGGTCGACGAGGTGGTGGAGTGCCACATGGTCAGCGGCGGCTACGACTATCTCGTCAAGTTCGTCACGCGCGGGCTGACGCATTACCAGTCGCTGATCGAGACCCTGCTCGACCGCAACATCGGCATCTCCAAGTACTTCAGCTATGTCGTGATCAAGTCGCCGATCCAGAAGCCGGGTTATCCGCTGCCGGTTCTCTTCGACGTATGAGCGACGCGGGTCCCTGACCCGTCATTGCGAGCGTAGCGAAGGAATCCAGGGGGACGTCGGGCGAGCGGAGCTGGATTGCTTCGCTGCGCTCGCAATGACGAGTGGATTCAGCCCAGCGCCTGGTTGACCAGCCCGAAGATGCGCGCGGGGCCGCTGGGGCCGTGGCTGCGGCCGCGGATCATCGGGGTGACCGTATCGAAGATCGTCAGGCCGCAGGATTCGAGGAAGGCGCCGAAGGCGCCCTGTTCCTGCGCGGTGTCGACGCGCAGGAATTCGCCCTGATGGGCCTCGACATGCGGCGTGAGCAAGGCGATCGCCATCGCATCATCCTCCGCCACGATGGGCCCGACGACATGGCCGCGGCCGAAGGGGCGGCAGAGGGCGAAGCCGACGATCGCGCCGTCACGCTCCACGAGCGTGCCGACCGAGGTCGAGAGCAGCGCGGCGAGGGCCTGATGACGGTCGGCGCCATAGGCGCTCGCGTCGAGGCGGGCGAGCGCGTCGAGATCGCCGGGGACCACCGGGCGCAGGCCGGGCAGGGCGGCGACCGGGGCAGCGGGCGGCAGCGCCTTGCCCTGATGCTGGAAGACGCGGCCGATCGCCTCGAAGCCGAGCGAGCGGTAGAGCCGGTAGCCGGCCTTGGTGGAGTTGAGGCGCAGGTCGCGCGTGCCCGACTGCGCGAAGATCATGTCCATCAGCTCGCGGCCGGCACCTTGCGCCTGCAGGCGCGGCGAGGTGATGACCATGCCCACCGTCGCGAAGCTCTCGCCGAAGGGCCACCACATCGCCGAGCCCAGCACCCGGCCGATCGCGTCGCAGGCGACGACGCCGTGGCCGAGCCCGATGACGAGGCGCCAGTCCTCGGGGCGATGCGGCCAGCCGACGCCGATCGAGAGCTGATGCAGCTGGTCGAGATCGGCCTCCGCCATCGGCCGGATGGCGATCTCGTAGCCGAGCCGGCGCTTTGCCGTTCTGTAAGCCAAGGCCTGTGCCTCACGGGAAGTCGCCGATCATAGGGCCGCCGAGGCCGCTCGGGAATAGCATAATTCATACAATACAGCGGGTTAGGCTCGTGCAAGCTATGTGTTCTCCGCCCCGGCGCGGCGGCCCGTCGCGCCTGCGCGCGGGTGCCGGCCGGGCCCTGCTCCCGATCGAGGCCGATCCGCGATGAAGCTCGAACCCTATTGGCTGGCCTCCGCGCCGCGCTTCACTTCGGGCTCGACGGAGCCGGTCGAAGGCCAGGTCGACGTCGCGGTGATCGGCGGGGGCTTCACCGGTCTGTCGGCCGCGCGCAGCCTGGCGAAGGCCGGCGCGCGCGTTGCCGTGCTGGAGGCCGGACGCGTCGTCGGCGAGGCCTCGGGCCGCAATGGCGGGCATTGCAACAACGGTCTGGCGCATGATCTCGGCGGGCTGGCGGCGCAGATCGGCATCGAGCGGGCGAGCGCGCTCTACCGGGTCTTCGACGACGGCGTCGACACGGTCGAGGCGCTGGTGAAGGAGGAGGCGATCGACTGCGACTTCACCCGCACCGGCAAGATCAAGCTCGCGGCCAAGCCCGGCCATTTCGCCAAGCTCCAGAAGAGCGCCGAGTTGCTCAAGTCCACCGTCGAGCCCGATCTCGAGGTCGTCGCGCCGGGCGATGTCCAGAGCGAGATCGGCTCCTCGGGTTTCCATGGCGGGCTCGTCTTCCCGCGCAGCGCGCATATGCATATGGGCCGCTTCGGCGTCGGTCTGGCGGAGGCCGCGGCCCGGGCGGGGGCCCAGATTCATGAAGGCGCCGCGGTCACGTCGCTTCAGCGGATCGCCGGGCAGGCGCATCGCGTCGTCACGACGCGCGGGTCGCTGGAAGCCAGTCAGGTGCTGCTGGCGACCGGCGCCTCGCGCCAGGGGCCGTTCGCCTGGCTGCGCCGCCGGATCGTGCCCGTCGGCAGCTTCATCATCGCGACCGAGCCGCTCTCGGACAATCTCGCCGCCTCGATCATGCCGACGCGCCGCACGGCGACGACGACGATGAACATCGGCAACTACTTCCGGCTGACGCCCGACAACCGCCTGATCTTCGGCGGGCGGGCCCGCTTCGCCCTGTCGAGCCCGTCGTCCGACGCCAAGAGCGGCGCCATCCTGAAGGCGCGGATGCTCGAGCTGTTCCCGCAGCTCGCGCAGACGCGGATCGACTATTGCTGGGGCGGGCTCGTCGACATGACCGCCGACCGGCTGCCGCGCGCCGGTGAGCGCGACGGCGTGTTCTACGCGACCGGCTATAGCGGCCACGGCACGCAGATGTCGGTGCATATGGGGAAGATCATGGCCCGGGTGATGGGCGGGGACACCGCCGCCAACCCGCTCGCCGGGCTCGACTGGCCGGTGGTGCCCGGCCATTTCGGCCCGCCCTGGTTCCTGCCCTTCGTCGGGATGTATTACCGCTATCAGGACTGGCGGCACTGAGGCGGATCGCTTCGCGCACGAACCGCGGCGTCATCCCGGACAAGCGGCGAATGCCGCGCCGCTCCGGGATCCATCATCGGGCGCCGAGCCCTCCGATGGATCCCGGCGCTCCGCTTCGCTGCGGCCGGGATGACGCGGTGTTTCCGAGGCGAGCGGGCAGGCTGTTCGCTCACCCGCCGATGTCGATCAGCACCGTCTTGTGGCGCAGATTGGCCTCCACCGCCTGGCGGCCGAGGTCCTTGCCGATGCCGGAGCTCTTGTAGCCGCCGGTCGGCAGGATGAAGTCGAGCGTGCGGCTGTAGCGGTTGATCCAGACGGTGCCGGCCTTGAGCGCCCGCATGGCGCGCAGGCCGCGGCCGAGATCGGCGGTATAGACGCCGGCCGCGAGCCCGTATTCGGGATGGTCGGCGAGGCTCAACCCCTCGGCCTCGTCGTCGAAGGCCTGGATCGTCAGCACCGGGCCGAAGATCTCCTCGCGCACCGCCGCCGTCTGTGCGGTCACGCCTGCAAGCAGCGTCGGCTGGTAGAAAGCGCCGCCATGGCCCTCGATGCGCGCCCCGCCGAGCAGGCATTCCGCGCCCTGCAGGCGGCTGCGTTCGAGGATGTCGTCGATGCGCCGGGCCTGCGTCTCCGAGATGATCGGCGCATAGCCCGTCGCGGCCTTCCAGGTCGGGCCCGGCGTGACCGTGGCGAGCCTCGCCTGCAGCCGCGCCACCAGTTCTGCCATGACCGGGCGCTGGACGATCAGCCGCGAGCCGGCGACGCAGGCCTGGCCGGCATTGGCGAGCAGCGAACCGGCGATGCAGGCGGCGGCCTTGTCCAGATCGGCATCGGCGAAGACGAGTTGCGGGCTCTTCCCGCCGAGTTCCAGCGTCACCGGCTTGATGCCGCTTTCGGCGGCCGCCTTCATCACGGCGATGCCGGTGCGGGTCGAGCCGGTAAAGGAGAGCTTGGCGATGCCCTGGTGGCGCGACAGCGCATCGCCGGTGACGACGCCATTGCCCTGCACGACATTGAAGATGCCGGCAGGGATGCCTGCTTCCACGGCGAGTTCCGCCAGCCGCACAGTCGAAAACGGCGTCAGCTCCGAGGGCTTCAGCACGATGGCGTTGCCCGCCGCGAGCGCCGGGCCGACCTTCCAGGAGGCCATGCTGAGCGGGAAGTTCCACGGCGTGATCGCGCCGACGACGCCATAGGGCTCCGAGACGATCAGGCCGAGATGGTCCTGGCGGGTGGCCGCGACCTCGCCGCCGAGCTTGTCGGCCCATTCGGAGAAGAAGCGGATGCCCTCGGCGACGCTGGCGACGTCTCCCGTCACAGCCTGGGCGATCGGCCGGGTTGAGCCGACCGACTCGAGCCGGCCGAGTTCGACCGCGCGCTCCTCGATCAGGTCGGCCCAGCGGCGCAGGACGCGGGCGCGTTCGCGCGGCGGCTGCGTCGCCCAGCCGCTCGCCGCGACCGCCTTCGTCGCATTGGTGACGGCGCGGTCGACGATGGCGGCGCCGGCGATCGGCAGATCGGCGTAAGTCGTGCCGTCCGAAGGGCGGGCGACGGCGATGCGCTCGCCCGCCTGGACGACCTCGCCGCCGATGTAGTGGCCGGTCGAAAAGGTGACCGAATCCGGCGCGAAATCGGTCATCGCCTCAGAGCCCGACGAGGCCGGGGAGCCCGTCGATGCCGCTGATCTCGCTGTAGCCGTAATAGGGGTTGGGCGGCTCGTGGCCGCGATTGACGAAGACGCGCTGGCCGATCTTCATGTCATGGGCCGTCATCAGGTCGTAGCGGAAGCTGGACGAGCAGTGCATCACGTCCTGCGGCCCGCAGCCGAGCTGGTCGAACATGTATTCGAAGGCCTGCATGCGGGGCTTGTAGGCCTGGGCCTCCTGCGCCGTGTAGGCAGCATGGAAGGGCGCGCCGAGCCGGGCGACCGAATGCGGGATCAGGTCGGTCATCGAGTTCGAGAGGATGACGAGGGGGATTTCCTTCGCGACCTTGGCGAGGCCGGCCGGCACGTCGGGATGCGGGCCCCAGGTCGGGATCTCGTCGATGATTGCCTGGGCATCGGCGGGGTCATAGGCGAAGCCGTGGAGCTTGCAGGTGCGCGCGACGGCGTTGCGGACGACGTCCTGATAGGGCTTCCAGGGGCCGAGCACCTCATCGAGGCGATAGCTGCTGAAATCCTCGACGAAGGCGTCCATCTGCGCAGGCGACAGGCGCGCGCCATAGACGCGACGCGCGGCGGGGCCCATCTCGAAATAGATCAGGGTGCCGTAGCAGTCGAAGGTGATGAATTTCGGCCGCCAGGTGGTCATGGTCCGCACTCGCTCTGTCGAAGGGGCGGACACAGCCGCCGATGAGGCGAGACTAGCGACAGGAGGCAGGGGCGGGCGCGGATTTGCGGGCGGGCCGCCCAAGAATCTGCCGATCAATCGGGCATCGGCAGCATGGATTGCCACGCCGCCGGTGGGCGCTTCAGAACTCGCCGACCTCGCCCTGCGACCCGTCGAGGAGGCGGGCATGGCGGAAGGGGCGGGGGTCTACGATCGGGGTGTCGCCGGTGGCGAGATCGGCGGCGAGATGGCCGGCACCGGGGCCGAGCCCGAAGCCATGGCCGCTGAGGCCGGCGGCCAGGACGAGGCCCTTCAGGCCCACGGTCGGCGAGATCACCGGCACGGCATCGGGCGTCGAGTCGATGTAGCTGCCCCAGCTTTCGCGCACAGGGACGGCGCGCAGGGCCGGCACGAGCGCATGGGCGCGCTCCAGCAGGGTCGCGATCGCCTTCTGGCTGGGGGCGGGGTCGAGCACGCGGATGCGCTCGAACGGGGTTTCCTTGTCGAGCGTCCAGCTGCCCAGAGCTTCAGGCCCGTTGAAGAAGGAGGAGCCGATGCCGAACTCCACCGCCTTCAGCCGCTTGACGAACATCGGCATGAACTGGCGGGCGAAGCGGATGCCCTGTGGCGTCAGCTCGAGCGTGCCCTTGCCGCTGATGGCGATGGTGTAGCTGCCGTCGAGCCGTCGCGTCAGGGCGATCTCCGGGGTGTAGAAGGCTTCCAGCCAGGCCGGCGCCACCTCCGTGCGCAGGCTGGTGGCGCGGATGCTGGCCTGCGGGAAGACGACGCCGTGATGGCGGCAGAATCCCGAGGCCCAGGCGCCGCCCGCGAGGATGACCGACTGTGTGCGGATCGTGCCTGTCTCGGTCACGACACCGGTGACGGTGCCATTGGTCACGTCGAGCCCGCGCGCTGCGCAGCCCTGATGGATCGTCGCGCCATGCTTGCGGGCGCCGAGCGCGAGCACCGGCGCGGCGAGCGCCGGCTCGGCCTTGCCGTCGGTCATCGAATGCACGCCGCCGAGCCAGGTGCGGCCGGTGCCCGCCGTCATGGCGGAGGCTTCCGGGCCGCTCAGCATCCGCGTCTCGACGCCGAACTGCCGGGCCGTCTCGCGCCAGCGCTCCCATTGCGCGATCTGCGCGGCGTCGTTGCTGGTGTAGACCAGTCCGCAGCGGCGGAAGCCGGGATCCTCGCCGATCTCGGCGGCAAGTGCGTCCCACAGCTCCATGGAGCGGATCGCGAGCGGCAATTCACGGGCGTCGCGGTTCTGCTGGCGGCACCAGCCCCAGTTGCGGCTGGACTGCTCGCCGCCGACGACGCCCTTCTCGACGAGCGCCACCGAGCGGCCGCGCTTCGCCAGAAAATACGCCGCCGCTGCGCCGACGATGCCGCCGCCGATGACGACGACATCGGCCTGAGCGGGCAGGGCGGCGTCGCTGGCGATGGGCTTGATCGTGGGGCTCATGGCAGGTCTCCGGCGGATCCAGGCCGGACCACTAGCGGCGTTTGGTGCCGCTGCCTTGGATCATTTTCGCATCAGGCGGCCAATGCCGCCTCGACGGCGGCCGCGACCGCGAACAGAGCCGCGTCGCCACCGGTCTCCCCCATCAGCATCAGGCCGACGGGGGCCTCGCCGGGGCGGTTGCAGGGCAGGCTGATGGCGCAGCGGTCGAGGAAGTTGCCGAGGCTGGGATTGCGCAGCAGAAGCGCGTTGAGACGGTAGTATTCCACGTCCTCGGCCAGCTCTGCGATGCGCGGCGCCACGATCGGGCAGGTCGGCATCAGCAGCGCGTCGAAGGGGGCGGTCCGCGCGTCCATCGCCGCGATGATGCGACGGCGTGCCGCGGTCAGGGCGACATAGTCGGCGGCTGTCATTGCGGCGCCGGCCTCGATGCGGCTGCGCACGCGCGGATCGTAGAGCGCGCCCTTCGCGGCGAGCAGATCGCGATGCCAGTCATAGGATTCCGGGCCTGTGAGGCCGCCGCGGCTCATCGCGGGCGCGATGTCGAGCAGCGGCGCAAACGAGGTCTCGGTGATCCGGGCGCCCAGCGCCGCCAGCGCCGCGACGGCGCGTTCGAAGGTGGTGGCGACGGTTGCGTCCATGCCGTCGCGCATGATCTCGCGGGGAATGGCGAGGCGCAGGCCCGCGAGTGGGCGCGGCGCCGGAAGGGCAGGGACGTCTCCGGCGAGGATCGCATCGACGATCGCGCAGCAGGCGACGCTGGCGCCGAGCGGCCCGAGCGAATCGAGGCTGCCCGAGAGCGGCACGACCCCGTCGAGGGGCACGCGCCGCGCGGTCGGCTTGTAGCCGACGATGCCGCAAAGCGCGGCGGGGATGCGGCAGGAGCCGCCGGTGTCGCTGCCGAGCGCGACGACCGCCATGCCGTCGGCGACCGCCACCGCCGAGCCGGAGGAGGAGCCGCCGGGGATGCGCGCGGAGGCGCGGTCCCAGGGGCTGAGCGGCGTGCCGTAATGCGGGTTGGCGCCGATGCCGGAATAGGCGAACTCGGTCATGTTGGTGCGGCCGACAGGGATGAAGCCGGCCGCCAGCATGCGCGCGATCGTCGGGGCATGGGCTCTGGCCGGGGTGGCGTCGGCGAGCGCGCGCGAGCCCGCCTTCGAAACCTCGCCGGCGACGTCGAACAGATCCTTCACCGCGAAGGGGATGCCGGCATAGGGCGATGGCTGACGGCCGGCCCGGCGCAGGGCGTCATGGGCGTCGGCCGCGGCACGAGCGGATTCGGCTGAAACGGAGATGAAGGTGCGGGCACCTTCGCCTGCCCGATCGGCGATCGCCGTCAGGGAGTCCTCGACCAGGGCGCGCGACGTCGTGGCGCCGCTCGCGAGGGCCTCGGCGCAGCCTTGCACGGTCCGCAGCATGATCGTCTCTCCTGATGCAGTCAGGCGTCCGGCTTACCGCTGCGCGCCGGCGAAATCCATGCCGGCGCCGGGGGGCCTAACCCCCGCTCACATCAGACCGGGTTCGCCCAGATCGGAGCCGTCGACGAGGCGGCTGTAGCGGTAGGGGTGGGGATCGACGATGGGGGCGTCGCCGGTGATGAGGTCGGCCGCGAGCTTGCCCGCGGCCGGCCCGACGCCGAAGCCGTGGCCGCTGTAGCCGGCGGAGACATAAAGGCCCGGCAGCTTGTCGATGGGAGAGATCACCGGCACCCAGTCGGGCGTGAAGTCGATCAGCCCGCCATATTTCTGCACGATCTTCACATCGGCCAGCTGCGGATAGATCTCGGCGATGCGCTTCAGCGCGAAGGTGATCAGCTTCTCCTGCGGCGGCGGATCGAAGGTGCGCATCCGCTCGAAGGGCGAGATGCTGTCGTTGCTCCAGCGCATCAGCGCCTCCGGCCCGGCGAAGAAGGTCTTATCCGCGGTGATGGTCAGAAGCTTGTGGCGCTTCTTGAAGGTGCGCCAGAACGGCCTGGCATACATCATCCCCTGCGGGCTGAGCCGCAGCAGGCCGCGGCCGCTGATGCCGATGGTGTAGCCGCCATCGAGCCGGCGACGGAAGGTGACGTCCGGCGTCGAGATGCCGCCCAGCGTGATGTCGGGGCCGGAAATCGGCGCGGTGAACATCGACGTCGACTGCACGCCTGCAAGCGGCATGTCGATGCCGTGATGGCGGCAGAACATCGAGGTCCAGACGCCGCCGGCGACGAGCACGCTGCTGGTCCTGATCGTGCCCTTTTCGGTGACGACGGCCGAGACACGCCCTGCGGTGGTTTCGAGACCGCGCGCCGCGCAGTCCTGGTGGATGGTGACGCCGAGCCGGCGCGCGGCCTCGGCGAAAGCCGGCACGGCCAGCGCCGGCTCGGCCTTGCCGTCGCTGGGCGAATGCACGCCGCCGATCCAGTTCTCGGTCGAGCCCGGGGACATCTCCCTGGCCTCGGCGGCGGAGAGGACGCGGCTGTGCATCTGCATCTCGCGGGCCTTGTCGATCCAGCCGGACCAGGCCGCGAGATCGGACGGCTTGGTCGTGACATAGACGAGGCCGGTGTGGCGGAAGCCGGTCTCGGCGCCGAGTTCCTCGTTCATGCCCTTCCACATTTCCAACGCGCGCTGGGCGAGGGGGAGTTCGCGCAGGTCCCGGTTCTGCTGGCGGCACCAGCCCCAGTTCCGGCTCGACTGCTCGCCGGCGACATAGCCCTTCTCGACCACCGCGACCGAATGGCCCTTCTTGGCGAGATTATACGCCGCGGTGATGCCGGCGACGCCGCCGCCGATGACTACGACGTCGGCCTGAGGGGGCAGCGTCTCGTCGCTGTGGATGCGTGTGACCGGGGGCGACATGGCAGCGTTCGATCCTTCGGCATGGGCCGGAAACGGGGCCTCGATAGCACCGCATCGCGGCAGAAGCCTATGCCAAAGGCGTGCCGTCAAACGGCATAATCTGTGCACCTGTCCGAGATCATCGGTGTTCGATACCGCCGACCTCGCCTAGCGTGAAGGGAAGGCCGACAATCGGCCAACCGCGAGTGCCTGCCGCAGACGCGGGCTCATCGCTCATAACGAGGGGTTTCCGATGACCAAGAAGTCCGACGGCAGCGTGACGTCCGCTTTCCCGATGCCCGCCATTCACCGCCGCGACCTGCTCGCGCTCGGCGCGGGCGGCCTCCTCGCGGCCTCGGGCGTGGGCAGCGCCCGCGCCCAGACCAGGCCCGCGCCGCCGCCGCCGGCCAAGCCCACGGGACAGGTCGTCGTCGGCCTCTCGCAGGAGCCGACCGCCTTCAACCCGCTGATGCCCGGCATCGAGGTCGACGAGACGGTCTGGATGCAGATCTTCAACACGATGTGGGTGGCCGACCCCAAGGGCAACCTGATCCCCGACCTTGCCGTCGAGATTCCCAGCGAGGCCAATGGCGGCATCTCGGAGGGCGGCCTGGCCTGGAAGGTGAAGCTGCGTCCCGGCGTGACCTGGCATGACGGCACGCCGTTCACGGCGGAAGACGTCAAGTACACGCTCGAGCTGATCAACGCGCCAGGCTTCAAGGCCCGCACGCGCGTCGGCCACGCCTTCGTCCGGGACATCAAGGTCACCGGCCCGCTGGAGCTCTCCTGGCGGATGGAGAAGGCCTATGCGCCCTATCTGGCGCTGCTCTCCAACACCTTCATCGTGCCCAAGCACATCCTGGAGAAGGCGGCCGACCCGAACACCGCGCCGTTCAACCAGGCGCCGGTCGGCACCGGCCCGTTCAAATGGGGCACGCGCACGCCGGGTGACAACATCCAGCTCGTCGCCAACGACAAGTTCCACGGCAAGGGCCCCTATCTGGAGCGCGCCGTTCTCAAATACGTGCCGGAGCAGACCTCACTCTACGCCCAGTTCCGCACCGGCCAGGTCGATCTGATCATCGGCACCGGCATCCCCGCCAACTTCTATGCCGAAGCCGTGAAGCTGCCCGGCCGCAAGGTCGTGAAGATCCCGAGCGCTTCGCTCGAAATGCTGATGCCGAACCTCGAGCATCCGGTGCTGAAGGACAAGGCGGTGCGCAAGGCGCTGTACGCCTCGCTCAACAAGCAGGCGATCATCGACATCATCTATTACGGCCTGCACATCCCCACCGAATCCTTCTCGCCGCAGGATTCCTGGGCCTACAATCCCAACCTGCCCAAGCACGTCTACGATCTCGCGCTGGCCAACAAGATCCTCGACGACGCTGGCTGGAAGCGCTCGGGCTCCGGTACGCGCATGAAGGACGGCGTGCCGCTGACCTTCGCCGTCTCGACCACGACCGGCGCGGCGCTGCGCGAACAGGCCCAGCAGCTGATGATGCAGGATTGGGCCCAGATCGGCGCCAAGATGACGATCAACAACATGCCGGCGGCCGTGATCTGGGGCGAGTTCTATACGCGCTCCAAATTCGAATCGCTGATCGTCGGCACCGCCTTCCGCACCGTGATCGATCCCGATCCGGCGGCGCGCTTCGCCTCCGATGCGATTCCCGCCAAGAGCGGCGCCGGTGCCAACCAGATGCAGTGGGCCAACGCCGAGGTCGACCAGCTTCTGAAGGATGGCCAGACGACGTTCGACCAGGAGAAGCGCAAGGCGATCTACTGGAAGCTTCAGGAGATCGCGCGCGAGGAACTGCCGATCCTGCCGATCTTCCAGTACGCCCCGGTCGAGGGCTACAAGGAAGGCCTGATCGGCTACGAGCCCAACGTCAATGCCCGCCAGAACACCTGGAACATGGGCAGCTGGTACTGGGCGCGCTGAGACCATGACGCGCCCCCGCCCGGACCAACGCACCGCGAAGCCGAGCGCGCCATGAGCGGCTTTCTTCTGCAAAGGCTGATGCAGGCCCTGCTGCTGCTGCTGATCGTCTCGATGATCGGCTTTGCGATCCTGCATCTGGCTCCGGGCGGGCCGCTTTCGCAATTCGCGGCCGGCGGCGAGATGACCCAGGAGGATCTCGACCGCATCACCGAGCAACTCGGGCTGAACCGGCCGCTGCCGGTGCAGTATGCCGAGTGGCTCTGGCGGATGCTGAGCGGCGATTGGGGCCGCTCCTACCGCGACCAGCAGCCGGTGCTGCACATCATCGGCGGCCATATCGGGCCGACGCTCGAGCTGATGCTGAGCTCGACGCTGCTCGCCATGCTGATCGGCGCCTGGATCGGCATCATCGGCGCGGTGAAGCGGTATTCGCTGTTCGACGGCATCGCCACGATCGGCACGATGATCGCGCTGTCGATCCCGACCTTCTGGTTCGGGCTCGTCGTCATCTATGTCTTCTCGGTGGGGCTGGGCTGGCTGCCCTCGGGCAACCGCTTCACCATCGGCGACGGCTCCTTCCTGAACCGGCTGCACCATCTGATCGGGCCCTGCATCGTGCTGGCGCTGGTCTCGACCGCCGTCTGGAGCCGCTACATGCGCTCTTCGATGCTGGACGTGATCAACCAGGATTTCGTCCGGACCGCCCGGGCCAAGGGCGTGCCGGAGCGGCAGATCCTGATGAAGCATGTGCTGCGCAACGCGCTCCTGCCGATGATCACGATCACCGGCCTGCATGTGCCCTCGCTGCTCTCGGGGGCGCTCGTCACCGAGACGGTGTTCACCTGGCCCGGCATGGGCCGGCTCTTCCTCGATTCGATCAGCTACCGCGACTATCCGGTGGTGATGGGCATCCTGATGTTCACCGCCGTGATGGTGCTGCTCGGCAGCCTGCTCGCCGACCTGCTCTACGGCGTCGCCGATCCCCGCATCGCCAGGAGCGGCCGATGAGTCTCGAACCGACCCTGGACGCCCTGCCCGCCCGATCGGAGGGCTTCTGGAACGGCCGCGGCATGCGCCGCTTCCGACGCCACAAGCTCGCGGTCTTCGGGGCCGTGACGATCATCCTGATGACGCTCGCCTGCGTGATCGGGCCCTGGCTCCTGCCCTATAGCGACACCTTCATCGACATCCGCCAGCGTTTCGCGCCGCCGTTCGGTGGACCGCATATCCTTGGCACGGACCCGCTCGGGCGCGACATCCTCGCCCGGCTCCTGATGGCGGGGCGGATCTCCCTGTCGGTCGGCTTCTGCGCGATGGTGCTGGCGATGGGCATCGGCATCGCGGTCGGCGTCGCGGCGGGCTTCTACGAGGGCGTGATCGGCGCGGCGCTGATGCGCTTCGTCGACGCGATGCTGTGCTTCCCGACGATCTTCCTGCTGCTGGCGATCTCGGCGCTGATCCAGCCCTCGGTGCCGTCGATCGTGATGCTGATCGCGATGACCTCCTGGATGGAGGTCGCCCGCGTCGTCGAGGCGCAGATCCGCTCGCTGCGGACGCGGGAATTCGCCCAGGCCGCGGTCGCGATGGGGTCGAGCAACATGCGCATCATGGTGCGCGAACTCCTGCCCAATGCGATCGCGCCGATCGTGGTCGCGGCCACGCTCAACGTCGCCCATGCGATCCTGGCCGAGAGCTACATCTCCTTCCTCGGCTATGGCATCCAGCCGCCGACGCCGAGCTGGGGCAACATGCTGGAGAACGCGCAGAGCTACCTGACGAGCGCGCCCTGGCTCGCCATCATTCCCGGCGCCGCGATCACGCTGGCGGTGACGAGCTTCAACTTCGTCGGCGATGGCCTGCGCGACGCACTCGACCCGCGCATGGATCTGCCGTGACGGGATCGGTCGCCTCGCTCTGGCGCTATCCGGTCAGTTCGATGGGCGGAGAGCGGCTGGAGCGGGCGCCGGTCGGCCCGTCGGGCATCACCGGCGATCGCATCTGGGGCCTTATGGATGCGGCGACCGGGCGGATCGCCTCACCGGGGCGCGAAAACCATTTCATCCAGGTGCCGCGTGGCCATGCGCGCTTCACCGGCAAGGGCGTGGCCATCTCCGCCGATGGCGAGAGCTGGGCGGAGCCTGACGATCCGCGGACGATCGAGGCGCTGGCCGACATCTTCGGATTCCGGCCGCTGCTGAAGCCCTTCGATCCCGTTCCCGGCGAGGGATTCCGGCCGCGCTATGAGCATGCCCCGCTGCACGTCGTCACCACGGCGGCGATGCGCAGCCTCGAACGGGATCATCCCGAGAGCGTCATCGACGAACGCCGCTTCCGCCCGAGTCTCGTCGTCGACTGGCCCGATGGGGCCGAGGCGATGCCGGAGCAGGACTGGATCGGCCGGGAGATCCACATCGGCGACGTCGTGCTGAAGGGGCGCGAGCCCTGCGGGCGCTGTGGCTTCATCACGATCGAGCAGGAGGGGCTGCCGCTCGATGTCGAACTGCTGCGAACGATCGTGAAGCGCTACGGGCGCAATTTCGGGATCTATTGCGATGTGGTCGTGCCCGGCGAGATTCGGGCCGGCGATGTGGTGAGCCTGTCGTAACGCTCGGGAGGCTGGCGAGCCCTTTCCGCGTCATTGCGAGCGCAGCGAAGCAATCCAGACGGGTTCGCTCGACGGCTCCTGGATTGCTTCGCTGCGCTCGCCATGACGGTGCGGCTCAGACGACCTCCGGCACCTGCGGATAGTCGCGCCGCACGGCGGTGAAGGCCGTTGCCACGTCACCCGCATTGGCAGTCTCGCGCATCGCGGCGAAGAGCTTGGTCTTGACGAAGAAGCGCCAATGGACCGGCAGGGCGGCGAGCAGACGCGTCAGGGCGTCGTAATTCTGGGCCGTCCAGAGGCACTCGAAGGCGTCGCGCTCCGGGCCGAAATGGAAATGGGTGGTGTGGACGTCCTTGCGTAGGGTTGCGCGCAGGACTGCCGTCGCCTCGGCATCGACGACGCCGTCGGTCATCACCACGCCGTAGCGCGCCTTAGCCGCTGCCAGCCCGACATAGCCGCGCTCGACATCGAGCCGCACCCGCTCCGGCTCGCGCTCCAGCGGGCAGCCGCGCCCGCCGCCGCCCGGCGAGTGGATGTGGATGACGTCGCCCGGCTCGGCGATGGCGATGTCGGTGTTGCCGAGGATGCGCTCGCCGGCCGCGCCGGGGTTGATGATGAAATTCGAGGTTTCGGCCGACAGGCCACCCAGCGTGCCCCAGGGCCGGAAGATCGAGCGGTCGCGGTTGCGCACGGTGATGCGCGAGTTCGGCGCGAAGACCTTGAACTCCATCACGGTGGCGAGGCCGCCGCGCCAGCGGCCGGGGCCGCCCGAATCCGGCAGCAGGCCATAGCGGGTGAACTGGATCGGCACCTCGGTCTCGGTGATCTCGATCGGCGTGTTCTTGAGATAGGCGGCGTCCGCGCCCGAGCCGTTGGTGCCGTCGCGATGGGGCATGCCGCCGCCGCCGCCGACGACCGGGTTGATCGCGGCGATGACACTGCGATGGGTGCGCTCGTCGGTGGTCATGACGTTGACGATGGAACTCGACCCCGCCGGCGCGGCGGGCATGCGCTCGGGCACGGCGAGGCTGAAGGCGCCGAAGACCAGGCTGCGCAGCCTTGCGCAGGTCAGGCTGCGCATGCCGACGGCCGCCGGGAAGGTCGGGTTCAGCACCGTGCCCTCGGGCGCGATACAGGTGAAGGGCCGGGTCAGGCCGGAGTTGAGCAGGATCTGCGGATTGAGCGTGTAGAGGACGTAGTAGACGCCGACGAGCAGCAGGGTGTGGCGCGGGTCGGAGCCGGTGGGCACGTTGAGCGAGGAGCCCAGCTGCGGGTCCGAGCCGGTGAAATCGAGGATCGCCTCGTCGCCCCTGATCGTCAGCGTCAGCTTGAGGCGGCAGGGATTGCCGTCGACGCCGTCCTCGTCGGCATAGTCGGCGAAGACGTATTCGCCATCCGGCATACCGCGCAGGATGTCGCGGGCCTGATGCTCGGCATAGTCCATCAGCCCGTCGAGGCCGTCCATGAAGCCCTTCGCGCCGAACTTCCTGACCATCGCCAGGATCTTGCGCTCGCCGGTGTTGAGCGCGCCGGCGAGCGCCTTCAGGTCGCCCATGTTGAGGGCGGGCTTGCGGACGTTCATCGTCATGATCCGCAGGATCGTCTCGTCGAAGGCGCTGTCGCGCATCAGCGTCATCGGCGGGAAGCGGATGCCCTCCTGGTGGATCTCCGTCAGCGAGCGGGAGAGCGAAGCCGGCACCGCGCCGCCCATGTCGGTGTTGTGGACATGGCCGCCGACGAAGCAGACGATCTCGCCCTCATGGAAGATCGGCTTCCACAGATGCGTGTCGGGCGCGTGGGTGGCGAGGTAGCCGCTATAGGGATCGTTGGTGAAGGCGATGTCGCCGGGCCGGTATTCGTCGACGAGGTCGATGGCGCGGTTGTAGTTCATGCCCGGATACCAGGTCGCGCCGAGATCCATCGGCACAGCGACGACGCGGCCGGTCCGGTCCATCACCATCACGGTGAAGTCCTCGGTCTCCTTGACGAAGGTCGAGTGGGCCGTGCGGTAGAGCGTGTAGGCCATGTTCTCGGCCGCCGCCCGGCAGTGGTTGGCCAGAACCTGCAAGGTGATCTTGTCGACCATGATCAGGCCTCGCTGCGCAGGATGAGGTGGAGGTTGAGGCGGGCATCGACCTCGGCGTCGAAGCCTTCGGGGATGCAGATCGTCGTGTCCTGCTGGGCGACGACGGCCGGCCCTGAAAAGCGGTGGCCGTTGCGCAGGGCATCGCGGTGATGGAGATCGACCTCGCGGCTGGCGCCGTCGAGCCAGACCTCGATCCGGCGTGCGGGCGTGGCCATCGCCGCCGGCTGGTCCGCCGCCGCTGCGGGCCGCGGCCGCGGCGTCGCGCCGCTGACGACCAGGCGCAGATTGACGATCTGCACCTCGGCGCCGACGTCGTTGAAGTCGTAGATGGCGAGATGCTGGCTGTGGAAGGCGGCCGTCATGGCGGCGAGGTCACCATCGCGCAGCCAGGCTTCATCCAGCGACACCTCGATCTCGAAGGACTGGCCGTGATAGCGCATGTCGGCGCTCAAGGTTTCGACCACGGGGCCGTCAAAGCCCTGGTCCTGCCGGATCCAGGCCAGCCCATCCGCCTTGAGTTTGGCCAGCGCCTCGCGCAGCAGCGGCAGCGCATCCGGCACGGCCGCGGCGAAGACGGTCTGGATGAAGTCGCCCTTCACATCGGCGATCAGCCCGCCGAGCGCGCTGACCACGCCCGGCCGGTGCGGCACCAGAACGCGGGGGATGCCGAGTTCGCGCGCCAGGAAGCAGCCGAGCATCGGCCCTGCGCCGCCGAAGGGCATCAGCGTGAAGTCGCGCAGATCGACGCCGTAGCGCGCCACGAGCTTGTTGACCTCGACGAACATCTCGGAGACCGCCACCGCGATGATCGCCTCGGCGGTGGCCTGCGGCGTCTGGTCGAGCTTCGCGGAGAGGTCGCCGATCACCGCGTCGGCGCGGGCGCGGTCCATGCCGATCTGGTCATAGGCGAGGGGGGTGTGGCCGAGGAAGCCGCTCGCCGCCATCGCGTCGGTGACGGTGGCGCGGGTGCCGCCGCGGCCGTAGCAGGCGGGCCCCGGCGTCGAGCCGGCGCTTTCGGGGCCGACCTTGAGCACGCCGAAATCATCCGCCCAGGCGATCGAGCCGCCGCCGCTGCCGATGGAGGTCACGGAGACGCTCGGAAGGAAGAGCGGGAAGTCGCCGACGACCTCGCCGGTGCCGAATTGCGGCTGGCCGTCGATGATGAGCGCGAGGTCGGCGCTGGTGCCGCCGATGTCGAGCGTCAGCACGTTGCCGACGCCGGCCTGCTCGGCCAGCCAGGCCGCGCCGATGACTCCCGACGCCGTGCCCGAGAGCAGCATGTTGACGCAAGCGCGCTTGCCCGTCGGGGCGTTCATGATGCCGCCGTTCGACTTGGTCAGCATCGGGGCTGCCGGCACGCCGCGCGAGGCTAGCGCCTCTTCCAGCGCGGTCAGATAGCCCGCCACGCGAGGATGGACATAGCCGTTCAGGATCGCGGTGGTCGTGCGCTCGTATTCGCGGATCACCGGCCAGACCTCGCTGGTGGTGAAGACGAAGAGCTCGGGCGCCAGTTCCGCGATCAGCGCCTTGGCCTGCGCCTCATGGGCACCATTGCGATAGGCATGGAGGAAGGAGACGATGACGCCGTCGACGCCCTTGGCGCGGATGGCGGCCACGGCGGCGGCGAGCCCGTCGGCGTCGAGCGGCTCGGCGATCTCGCCGCTGGCGAGCTGGCGCTGGCGGACGCCATGGATGCGGTCGCGCGGGATCAGCTGCTCGGGCCTGGCGCAGAATAGCGAGTACATCTCGGGCATGCGCAGCCGGGCGAGCTCGATGACATCCTCGAAGCCGGCCGTCGTGATCAGCGCGAGCCGGCTGCCCTTGCGCTGGATGATGGTGTTGATGCCGACGGTGGTGCCGTGGACGAAGGAGACGACCTCCCCGGGCGCGATGCCGTGGCGCTCCTGCAGCAGGCGCAGCCCGTCGAGCAGTTCCTTGCCCGGTTCGTCCGGCGTGGTCAGGACCTTGATGGTCTCGACGCGGTCGGTGCCAGTCTCGAGGGCACAGAAGTCGATGAAGGTGCCGCCGATGTCGACGCCGATACGCCAGCTCATGATGTGCCTGTCCGTGGAGTGCGCGGCAGTGTCGGGTCGCGCCCGCCTCGCCGTCAAAGAGCAAGGCCACCCCGCTTCATAAGGCGGGCTTATGGTCGGGCTTGTCCGCCTCCGCCAGGCCGAGATTGCGGCAGGCGGTGCGCAGATGGGCGCGCAGGAGATCGTGGCTGCGCGAGAGCGGGCGGCGCGCGCTGGTCAGCAGGCACAGCGGCAGCGAGACCTCGGGGAGGAAGGGCCGGGTCACGAGGCCGGGAAAGCTGTGCCAGGGCAGGAGACCGTCCACCACCGCGACCCCGAGCCCCTGCTGGACGAAGGCGAGCCCGATGATCGAGACGTCGATCTCCATTTCCGGCTGGAAAACGAGCCCCTCGCGGCCGAAGGCCTCGCGCAGCAACCGCCCCTGCAGGGAGGTGGCGCGGTAGGAGATCAGCGTCTCGTCCTGCAGGTCGGCGGCGGCGATCGACGCCTTTTCCGCCAGTTCATGGCCCGCGGGCAGGACGCAGACCATCCGCGTCCGCCCGATGATCTCGGTGTCGATCCCCGCCATCGGCTCGTCGGTCATGGCGACGCCGAGCCCGGCCTGGCCGTCGTCGAGCATGCGCATGATGATCTCGGCCGGCACGACATAGGAGAGCACCCGCAAGGCGGGGTGAGCGCTGCGGAAATGGCGCAGCGCCTCCGGCACGACCGAAAGCGAAGGCGGGGCGGAGGCGGCAAGCCTGACGATGCCGGCCTTGCCGTGGCGCAGGTCGCGGGCGCGGCCGCGCAGGGCCTCGAGGTCCCCGAACAGGCGTTCGACCTCGGGGTAGAGATCCTCGGCCTCCGGGGTCGGGATCAGCCGGCCCTTGACCCGCTGGAACAGCTTGAAGCCGAGTTCGTCCTCGGTGTGCAGGAGGATCTGGCTGAGCGCCGGCTGCGAGACGTTCAGGGCTTCGGCGGCGCTGGTGAGCGTGCCGCAGCGCATCACCATCCGGAAGACTTCGATCTGACGCGCGCGCATCCGCTTCACTCCGGCCCGGTGTCGCGGGCGAGGCAACTCCACAGGCGGATTCGCCGCGACGCAAGGGGGCGTGAGCCGGTGCGCAGGCGACCGAGCCGACTTCTGAACGAACAATTAAGCCCAGTCAGGAGGCGGCGGTGAGTTTGCCCATAAATTCATCACCATCTGCCGTCGTGCATACAATGGCATGCAAGGCAGGCAGGGCGACGGCGGTGATCGGCCCGAAGCCCTTGGAATCACAGGTCATCGGAATTGGCACGCTCCCTGCTAGCGAACCGGCGTGTTCCGTTCCTTCACCAGCCTGCCAACCGAGGACAGACCCCGATGATCACGCGCCGCACCGCCCTGGCCGCAGGCCTCGCTGCTCCCTTCGTGGCCAAGGGCAGTGCCCAGGCCCAGGCGCCGAGCCGGGCCGAAACCCTGCTGCTCGTGCAGGAATACGGGCCCAACAGCCTGGACATGCAGGGCATCGGCTCGTCGCAGCCGGTCAACGGCGTCTCGCTGAACTGCTATGATCGCCTGCTGCGCTTCAAGCCGGTCCCGATCCCGGGCGGCGGCGGCAACACCATTGCGATGGGTGAGCTCGAGGGCGAGCTGGCCGAGAGCTACCAGGTCGCCTCCGACGGCATGAGCGCCACCTTCAAGCTGCGCGACGCCAAGTTCCATTCGGGTCGCGCGGTCACCGCCAAGGACGTGAAGTGGTCGATGGACCGCGCGGTCTCGATCGGCGGCTTCGCCACCACGCAGATGAACGCCGGCTCGCTGGAGAAGCCCGAGCAGTTCGTCGCTGTCGACGACAAGACCTTCCGCATCGACTTCCTGCGCAAGGACAAGATGACGCTGCCCAACCTGGCGGTCACCATTCCGTTCGTCTTCGACTCCGAGCTCGCCATCGCCAACAGCGGCGGCGATCAGTGGGCGAAGGAGTACCTGAAGAACAACATCGCCGGCTCCGGCGCCTTCAAGGTCGAGAGCTGGAAGCCGGGCGTCGAGACGATCTATGTCCGCAACGACGCCTGGGCCTGCGGAAAGCTGCCGCAGCTGCGCCGCATCATCGCGCGCGACATCGCCTCGCCCTCGACGCGCCGGGCGCTGATCGAGCGCGGGGATGCGGACGTGTCCTACGGGCTGCCGCCGAAGGACTTCAAGGACCTGCTCGACGCCGGCAAGATCAACGTCGTCGGCGTGCCGATCCCCAACGGTGTCTGGGGCTGCTACCTCAACACGCAGGTCGGCCCGTTCAAGGATGTGCGCCTGCGCCAGGCCGTCGCCTGGGTGATGCCTTACGAGAAGATCATGCAGGCGGCGCTGTTCGGCCGCGGCGTCTCGATGGCCGGCGGCACGACCCCGAAGGTCGCCTGGCCGCAGCCCTTCCCCTACACCACCGACGTCGCCAAGGCGAAGGCGCTGGTCGATGCGGCGGGCGGCCCGTTCTCGACGACGCTGTATTTCGATGCCGGCAACGCGACCGTGGCCGAGCCGATGGCGGTGCTCATCAAGGAATCGCTCTCGCAGATCGGGATCACGGTCGAAATCAACAAGGTTCCGGGCGCCAATTTCCGCACCGAGATCGCCAAGAAGACCAATCCGATGGTGCTCAACCGCTTCGCGGGCTGGCTCGACTATCCGGATTACTACCTGTTCTGGACGATGCACGGCAACAACTCGATCTTCAACATCGCCGCCTACCAGAACCCGGCGCTGGACAAGCTCGTCGACGCCGCCCGCTTCGCCCCCGACAAGGCCTCCTACGACGCCAACGTCATCGACTTCATCAAGCTGATCAATGCCGAGGTGCCGATGGTGCCGATCAACCAGCCGACCCATGATGTCGCGCTGCAGAAGAACATCGGCGGCTACCAGTTCCAGCCCTGTCGCGAGCCGGACTTCCGCTACCTGACCAAGGGCGTGTGACGCCGATGGCCACTGGCCGTCATTGCGAGGCGGCGAAGCCGACGAAGCAATCCAGGGGCGGGCGCACGCTTCGTCCGCCTGGATTGCTTCGCTGCGCTCGCAATGACGACGTCTGCTGCGACGGGAGGATGACCCCATGCTTCGCCTGATCGGCCAGCGCCTGATGACGACGATCCCCTCGGTGATCGGCGTCATCATCGTCACCTTCCTGCTGACGCGGGTGCTGCCGGGCGATACGGCTGCCTATTTCGCCGGCCCGGCCGCCTCGCCGGAGGCGATCATCGAGATCCGCAGCAAGCTCGGGCTCGACCAGCCCCTGCCGGTGCAGTTCGTCTCCTATGTCACCGCCCTGGTGAAGGGCGATCTCGGCATGTCGCTGACGACCGGCCAGCCGGTGACGGCCGATCTCGCCCAGCGGCTGCCGGCCTCGGCCGAGCTGACGCTGGCGGGGCTCTTGCTGGCGATGTCGGTGGCGCTGCCGCTCGGCGTGCTCGCCGCCGTCCGCCAGGGCTCCTGGATCGACCATCTCTGCCGCATCGTGGCGACGGCGGGCGTGTCGCTGCCGGTGTTCTTCACCGGGCTGCTGCTGGTCTACGTGTTCTACTTCATCCTGGGCTGGGCGCCGGCGCCGCTGGGGCGGCTCGACGTCTTCGCTTCGGAACCCGCCCGCATCACCGGGCTCTACCTCGTGGATTCACTGCTGGCGCGGGATGGCGCGACCTTCCGCGCCGCGCTCGCCCAGATCGCGCTGCCGGCGATCACGCTGGCGATCTTTTCGCTCGCCCCGATCACGCGGATGACGCGGGCCTCGATGCTCGCCGTGCTCGGGGCCGACTTCGTGCGAACCGCGCGCGCCAGCGGGCTCTCCAGCCGCAAGGTCATCGGCACCTATGCCTTCCGCAACGCGATGCTGCCGGTCGTCACCACGCTGGGCATGGTGTTCTCCTTCCTGCTCGGCGCCAATGTGCTGGTCGAGAAGGTCTTCGCTTGGCCGGGCGTCGGCTCCTATGCGGTCGAGGCGCTGATCGCCTCCGACTATGCCCCGATCCAGGGCTTCGTGCTGACGATGGCGATCCTCTACGTCGCGCTGAACCTGATGATCGACGTGCTTTACGGCGTGATCGATCCCCGCGTCCGGCTGGAGGGCTGAGGGCATGAACGACATGACCAAGATCGACCCCGCCGCGGCTCCCGCGCTGCGCTTCGAGGCGCCGCCCTCGACCAGCCTGCTGGCGCATGCCCGCCACATCGTCTCCGAGAACCCGGTGACGGGGCTGGCCTTCGGGCTCTTCGCGCTGATCCTGTTTGCTGCGATCTTCGGGCCTTCGCTGGTCCCCTATGACCCGCTCGCCAGCAATACCAACTCGGCCCTGCAGGCGCCGAGCGCACGGCACTGGTTCGGCACCGACCAGCTCGGGCGCGACATCTTCAGCCGGGTGATCGTGGCGACACGGCTCGACTTCGCCATCGCGGTCTGCTCGGTCGCGCTCGTCTTCGCGATGGGCGGGCTCGCCGGTGTCATGGCCGGCTTCTATGGCGGCTGGGTCGACAAGGTCGTCGGGCGCCTCGCCGACACGATCATGGCCTTCCCGCTCTTTGTGCTGGCGATGGGCATCGTGGCTGCGCTCGGCAACAGCGTCACCAACATCGTCATCGCCACCGCGATCATCAATTTCCCGCTCTATGCCCGCGTCGCCCGCGCCGAGGCGAATGTGCGTCGCGAGGCCGGCTTCGTGCAGGCGGCGCGCCTCTCCGGCAATTCCGACTGGCGGCTGCTGCTGACGCAGATCGTGCCCAACATCATGCCGATCATGGCGGTGCAGATGTCGCTGACCATGGGCTACGCCATCCTCAACGCGGCGGGCCTGTCCTTCATCGGGCTCGGCGTGCGCCCGCCCACCCCGGAATGGGGGATCATGGTCGCCGAGGGCGCGAGCTTCATCGTCTCGGGCGAATGGTGGATCGCCTTCTTCCCGGGGCTGGCGCTGATGACGGCGGTGTTCTGCTTCAACCTGCTCGGCGACGGCGTGCGCGACCTCGTCGATCCGCAGCGGAGGAATTGAGGATGGCTTGGGTCCAGCAGGCCGTCATTCCCGACCAGAGCGTAGCGGAGAGTCGGGAATCTCCGGCACGAGATGCTCGGGTCATGCCCGAGCATGATGGAGATGTCCGCCCATGAGCTCTCCCCCGCTCCTCGACATCAAGAACCTCACGGTCGAGTTCGCCACGCGCCGGGGCACGGTGCAGGCGGTCAAGGCGATCGACGTCAGCGTCGCCAAGGGCGAGACGGTGGCGATCGTCGGCGAATCCGGCTCCGGCAAGTCGGTGACCTCCTATGCCGTGGTGCGGATCCTCGACCGGGCCGGCAAGGTCGCGGATGGGTCGATCTCGTTTTCCGGCGTCGACCTCGTGGCTGCCAGCGAAGCGCAGATGCGCGACATCCGCGGGCGCGAGATCTCGATGATCTTCCAGAACCCGCGCGCCGCGCTGAACCCGATCCGCAAGGTCGGCAAGCAGATCGAGGACGTGCTGCTCGAGCATGTCCAGGCGACGCGGGCGACGGCGCGGGAGAAGGCGATCGAGGCGCTGGCCAAGGTCAGGATCGCGCGGCCGGAGGAGCGCTACGACGCCTATCCGTTCGAGCTGTCGGGCGGCATGTGCCAGCGCGTCGTGATCGCGCTGGCGCTCGCCTGCCAGCCGCAGCTCCTGATCGCCGACGAGCCGACGACGGGCCTCGACGTCACCACCCAGAAGGCGGTGATGGACCTGATCGTCGAGCTCACGCGCGAGCGCGGCATGTCGACCATCCTGATCACCCATGATCTCGGGCTGGCGGCGGCCTATTGCGACAAGGTCGTGGTGATGGAGAAGGGCAACGTCGTCGAGACGGCCCAGGCCAGCGAGATCTTCCGCAATCCGCAGCACGCCTATACCCGCAAGCTGATGCAGGCGACGCCGCGCATCGGCATGAGCCTGCGCGACCTGCTGCCGGAGGCGCAGAAGGGACCGGCCGCACAGCCGGTGGCTGCGAAGGCTGCGCCGAAGCCGGATGCCGCTCCGCTGATGCGGGTCGAGAACCTCGTGAAGGAATATCCGCGGCCGCAGGGCGGCTCGCTCTTCGCGAAGCTGATGGGCAAGGCGGAGGCGCCGAAAGCCCCGTTCCGCGCCGTCGACGGCATCAGCTTCAGCGTGGCCAAGGGCGAGACGCTCGGGCTCGTCGGCGAGTCCGGCTGCGGCAAGTCGACGACCTCGATGATGATCACGCGGCTGATCGACAAGACCAGCGGCTCGATCCTCTTCGACGGCACGGATATCGGCGCGATTCCCGCCAAGCAGTTCGCGGCGTCCGCGCATCGCCGGCGCATCCAGATGGTCTTCCAGGACCCGACCGACAGCCTCAATCCGCGCTTCACCGCGGAGCGCGCGATCGCCGATCCGATCCTGCGGATGGGCGGGATTTCGGGGCGCGACGCGCTGCGGGCGCGATGCGAGGAGCTGGCGCGGCTGGTCGGCCTGCCGGTCGAGCTGATCGACCGCTTTCCGCACCAGCTCTCGGGCGGGCAGAAGGCGCGTGTCGGCATCGCCCGCGCCATCGCGCTCGACCCCGATCTCGTCATCCTCGACGAGCCGACGGCAGCGCTCGACGTCTCCGTCCAGGCGGTGGTGCTCAATCTGCTGCAGGAGCTGAAGGAGCGGCTCGGGATGAGCTATCTCTTCGTCTCGCATGATCTCAACGTCGTGCGGCTGCTCTGTGACCGGGTGATCGTGATGAAGACGGGCGCCATCGTCGAACAGGGCACGGCCGAGGAGGTGCTCGGCGACCCGAAGGCGGACTATACCAAGGAACTGCTGACGGCGATTCCCCATCCGCCGGCGTAAATGGTCCTCACAGCCCTCATCCCGAGGAGCCGCGAAGCGGCGTCTCGAAGGATGCTCCAGCGGTCGCTTTCTGGAGCATCCTTCGAGACGCGCCTGCGACGCTCCTCAGGATGAGGGCTGAGGAAGACAACGCGACAAAAGCCTGGAGACCTGCCCCATGATCCTCAACGATCCCGCCGTCGTCGCCGAAGTCGAGGCCGCCTTCATGGTCTATGAGAAGGCGCTGAACGAGAACGACGTCGCGGTGCTGGATGCCTGCTTCAAGGATGCGCCCGAGACGATCCGCTACGGCATCGGCGAAAATCTCTACGGCTTCGGCGAGATTGCGGCGTTCCGCGCGGCGCGCCCCTCCGCCGGGCTGAAGCGCACGATCGAGCGCACTGTCATCACCACCTATGGCGACGCCTTCGCCACGGCCAACACGCTGTTCCGGCGCGAGAGCATGGCGGGCAAGATCGGCCGCCAGAGCCAGACCTGGGTCAAGTTCCCCGAGGGCTGGCGCGTCGTCGCCGCCCATGTCAGTGCCATTACCGAGTGAGCGGCGACGGGAGACCGCGCACCCCCTTGCTCCTCCCGCCCCACCTTTCCCCGACGGCGACAGGGTCATGCAGCCAGTTTCCGCCCCCGTCCGAACCGCCAGGCCCGCCACGGCGCCGGTGACGCGCACCGAGGCGCTGCGGCTGCAGCTGTCCGATGCGATCGTTTCCGGCCAGCTCGAGCCCGGGACGCCGCTGGACGAACAGGAGCTTGCGACCCGCTTCGGCGTATCGCGCACCCCGGTGCGCGAGGCGATCCGCCAGTTGTCGGCCTCGGGGCTGGTCAGCGTCAGGCCGCATCGCGGCGCGGTGGTGGCGCTGCCGACGCCCCGCCAGCTCAACGACATGTTCGAGGCGATGGCGGAGCTGGAGGCGCTCTGTGCCGGCCTTGCCGCCCGCAACATGACCGTGCCCGAGCGGCGGGCGCTGGAAGCCCTGCACGAGGCCTTGCGGCTGCTCGTCCATGAGGGCGACCCGGCGAGCTATCACGAGAAGAACGAGGCCTTCCATGCTGCGATCTATGCCGGCTCGCATAACGGCTATCTCGCAGAGTTGACGCTGATGACACGCACCCGCGTCGCGCCGTTCCGGCGGGCGCAGTTCCGCGCCACGGGGCGGCTTGGCGGCTCCTATCGCGAGCACGACCTGATCGTGCAGGCGCTCCTGCGCGGCGACCAGCCGGGTGCGCAGGAGGCGATGCGCGCCCATATCGGCATCGTCCGGGATGCGTTCAGGAGCTATGCGGAGACGCGGTGAGGGCAGCCCGCAGGCGGTTGGTCAAACGCGCCATCACCCCACCTTCGCCTGCGCGGCCACGAAGGCGCGCCAGCCGCCGAATTCCGTCACGTCGCGCGCGCCTTCCGTGGCGATGGTCTCGCAGAGGAAGCCCTTGACGCTCGTGCCGTCGGCCAGCGCCAGCGTGCCGATGCCGAGCGGGGAGGGGATGCCGGCGACGAAGCGGCCGAAGCCCTCCGGCGGCAGCGACCAGACCTCGAGCGCGATCGCGGCGCCACCCGTCGCGACGCGGATCAGCCCCGGACGCGCCGGCGGTCCACCCGGCAGGGCGAAGAGGCGATAGTCGGCGGTGGTCGTGGTCGCCCGCAGGAAGCTGCCGCCCCGGTCCGTCAGTTCGCGGTTCAGCGGCATGCCCGACAGATGCGCGCCGACGACGGCGATCTCGATGGCGTCGGAAGCGGCCCGAACCGGCGCGGGTGTCACGGCGGGATGAGGCAGGCCGGTCGCGCCCAGCGGCAGCCCGGCGGCGGCGTGGAGCGCCTGCCCGATGCCCGCGAGCACGGCATCGTGCCCGGTGGGGGCGATCAGCGTCACACCTCCCGCCGTACCGTCGGCCGCCAGGCTGGCGGGGATGGCGAGCGCGCAGAGATCGAGCAGGTTGACGAAATTGGTATAGCGCCCGAGCAGCGAATTGGCGCCGATCGGGTCGGCGGCCATCTCGGCCAGCGTCACCGGGCGCGGCGCTGTCGGCACCATCAGCGCGTCGATGCCCTTCATTGCCGCTTTGGCGACCAGCGCTAGTTCGGCGACGCGGTAGCGCGCGGCGAAGGTCTCGGCTGCGTCGGGCAGGGGCCGCCCCGCGAGGACCTGCCGGATCACGGGCAGGATCGTCTCGGCGTCCTTCGCCAGGAGGTCGCGGATCGTCAGGTAGCGCTCGGCGACCCAGGGGCCCTCATAGAGCAGGCGCGCGGTCTCGTAGAACGGGGCCATGTCGAGCGGGACGATCTCGGCGCCGAGGCCCTTGGCGCGCTCGACCGCGGCGGCGAAGCTCGCGGCCGCCGCGGCATCGCCCGCGACGTCGAGATCCTCCGGGCGAGGCACGGCGACCCGCAGCTTTGGCGGCACGGCGCCGGGGCGGCCCAGCGGCAGGGCGCGGGACCAGGGATCGCCGGCGTCGGGGCCTGCGGCGACGGACAGCACCGTCCAGGCATCCCCGACGGTCAGGGCGAAGACGGAGACGCAGTCCAGCGTGCGGCAGGCCGGCACGACGCCTGCCGTCGAGACGAGACCGAGGCTGGGCTTGAGGCCGACGAGATTCTGCAATCCCGCTGGCACGCGGCCCGAGCCGGCCGTATCGGTTCCCAGCGCCACCGGCACGATGCCGGCTGCGACCGCGCTCGCCGAGCCGGAGCTGGAGCCGCCGGGGATGAGATCGGCGCGGAGCGCATTGCGCGGCACGCCATAGGGCGAACGGGAGCCGTTCAGACCGGTGGCGAACTGGTCGAGATTGGTCTTGCCGATGACGATCGCACCGGCCGCGCGCAGTCGCGCGACGACGGTTGCGTCGCATTCCGGCTTATAGGCGAAGGCGGGGCAGGCCGCGGTGGTGGGCAGTCCGGCGACGTCGATGTTGTCCTTCACCGCGACGGGGATGCCCCAGAGCGCGCGGCCGCGCGGCCCTTCCGCGTGCAGGGCCTCAGCCTCCGCCAGCACCTCGGCTTCCGGCCGCAGTGTGATGAAGATCGCGGCGTCGCCATGGGCGCGGTGGCGGGCATAGCAGGCGGCGATGGTCTGCGGGATGGTGGCACTGCCATCGAGATGGGCGGCGAGCAGGCTGGTCAGGGTCGTCACGGGGCTCTCTTTCGCAGCGCCTATCGATTAGGCAAAACTAAAGGGATTGCATGCAAGGATTATGCAACGAACACGCTTGGCCGCCGCCTTGTCTACTGCAGCGGGCCAGGGCGTTTCGGCTCAGATTTCGGATCGCCGGGATTTCCCCGTTCCGGCAATGGGTTCGGCTGCGCTTCTCATGATCTGATTCCGCCCTGGTGCTGACTCGCTCTCAGGCATGGGCCTTGCAAAGCCCGTTCCGCTGATCCGCGACCGGGGGGCGCCGCACCGTGAGCCGCATCGACATTCCTGCCCGGCCCTTCCCGCTCGGCGTCGACATGGCGCGCACCGCGCTGATCATCATCGACATGCAGCGGGACTTCCTCGAGCCCGGCGGCTTCGGCGCTGCGCTCGGCAACGACGTCTCGCGACTGATGGCGGCGGTCGAGCCCTGCCGGGCGATCCTGGCGGCGGCGCGTGCGGCGGGGCTGCTCGTCATCCACACCCGCGAGGGCCACCGGCCCGACCTTGCCGACGCGCCGCCGGCCAAGGTCCTGCGCGGCCCGGCCGACAAGCGCATCGGCGCCTGCGGGCCGATGGGGCGCATCCTGATCCGCGGCGAGGCGGGGCACGAGATCATCCCCGCGCTGGCGCCGCTGCCTGGCGAGCCGGTGATCGACAAGCCGGGCAAGGGCGCCTTCTACCAGACCGACCTCGAGCTGATGCTGCGCAACCGCGGCATCGAGACGCTGATGGTGACCGGCGTCACCACCGAGGTCTGCGTCCACACCACGGTGCGCGAGGCGAACGACCGGGGCTATCGCTGCCTCGTGCTGGGCGATGCCTGCGCCTCCTATTTCCCGGAGTTCCACGAGGTGGGGCTGCGCATGATCGCGGCCCAGGGCGGGATCTTCGGCTGGGTTTCGACGACGACGGAGGTGCTGGCCGCGCTCTCCGGGGCGACAGCCGAACCCCCGCTGCAGGAAGCCGAAGATCGATGGGAGCCGGCAGCGTGAGCGAGACCCACCCCAAGACGGCGTTCGACGCCGCGCGCCATTGCGACGCGATGGCCCCGGTGCTGGGACTGACCATCACGGAGGCGCAGCGGCCGGTGGTGCTGCAGTTCCTCGCCATCGCCCATGGCATGGCCGAGATCGTCGCCGCCGCGCCGATCGATGAAGCGTCGCTCGAACTGGCCCCGGTGTTCCGGCCGGGTGCGCCGGAGGTGACCGCGTGAGCCTGGATGTCTTCGCGCCGGCCCATCGCATCGCGGCGCAGGTCCGGGAGGGGGAGGTCACGGCCCTGGCCGTCACCGAAGCCTTCCTCGCCCGCATTGCGGCGCTCGATCCACTCGTCAACGCCTTCACCGACGTCACCGCCGGGCGGGCGCTGGCGCAGGCGCGCGCGGTCGATGCCGCCCGCGCCGCGGGGGCGCCGCTCGGGCCGCTGGCGGGCGTGCCCTTCTCGGCCAAGAACCTGTTCGACATTGAAGGCCTGCCGACGCGGGCAGGCTCGAAGATCAATCGCGAGCGAAAGCCGGCAGCACGCGACGCGGTGCTGGTCGAGCGGCTGACGGCGGCGGGTGCCGTGCTGCTCGGCGGGCTCAACATGGGCGAATACGCCTACGACTTCACCGGCGAGAACGCCCATGACGGGCCCTGTCGCAACCCCCACGACCCGGCCCGCATGGCGGGCGGTTCCTCCTCCGGCTCGGGGGCGGCGACGGCGGCGGGGTTCAGCCCGCTCTCGCTGGGATCCGACACCAATGGCTCGATCCGCGTGCCGAGTTCGCTCTGCGGCATCTTCGGCCTCAAACCCACCTATGGCCGGCTGCCGCGCACGCGCAGCTTCCCCTTTTGCGACTCGCTCGACCATCTCGGCCCCTTCGCGCGCGACGTCACCGATCTGGCGACCGCCTATGACGCGCTGCAGGGGCCGGATTCGCATGATCCGGCCTGCGCGCAGCGGCCGGTCGAACCGACGCTGCCGTCTCTGCAGGCGGGCATCGGTGGTTTGCGGATCGCGGTGGCGGGCGGGCATTTCGCGACCGAGGGCATGCCGGAGGCGGCGGCAGCCGTGGCGCGGGTGGCGCAGGCTCTGGGCGCGACGCAGCGCGTGGCGCTGGAGGGTGCGGCGATCGCCCGCGCAGCCGCCTTCCTGATCACCAACAGCGAGAGCGCGACCTTCCATCTCGACCGGCTGCGGGAGCGGGCGGATGAGTTCGACCCGGAGACCCGCGACCGCTTTCTGGCCGGGGCGATGCTGCCGGTGGCCTGGTACGTTCAGGCGCAGCGGGCGCGGCGCTGGTTCCATGACGCGATGATGCGCGTCTTCGCCGATGTCGACCTGATCATCGCGCCGGCCACGCCCTGCCCGGCGCCGCTCGTCGGACAGAAGACGCTGGAACTGCGCGGCGAGACCGTGCCGCTGCGGCCCAATCTCGGGCTGTTCACCCAGCCGATCTCGGCCATCGGCCTGCCGGTCGCGGCGGTGCCGGTCTTCGGGACGGGCCTGCCGATCGGCGTGCAGATCATCGCGGCGCCCTGGCGCGAGGATCTCTGCCTGCGGGCGGCCTTCATGCTGCAGCGGGAGGGCGTCTGCGAGGCGCGGGCGCCGGCCTTGTGATGCCCCGGCCGGGCCGGCGCGCTAGGATCCGCCGATGAGGATTCCGGCCGCCAGCACCAGCCCGCCGCCCAGAATGATCTGGAAGGCGGCACGCAGGAAGGGCGTCTCCATGAAGCGGTTCTGGATCCAGACGATCGCCCAGAGCTCGACGAAGACGACGATCAGCGCCACCGTGGTCGCGGTCCAGAAATGCGGGATGAGATAGGGCAGGGCATGGCCGAGCCCGCCCAGCGTCGTCATCACGCCCGAGGCCAGGCCACGCTTCCAGGGTGCACCGCGGCCGGAGAGCTTGCCGTCGTCATGGGCGGCCTCGGTGAAGCCCATCGAGATGCCGGCACCAACCGAGGCCGAGAGGCCGATCAGGAAGGTGGTGTGGGGATCCTGGGTCGCGAAGGCGGTGGCGAAGATCGGGGCGAGTGTCGAGACCGAGCCGTCCATCAGGCCGGCGAGACCGGGCTGGACCCAGGTCAGCACGAACTGGCGCTTGGCGGCGAGGTCCTCGTCGGCGCGGGCGTCCTCGCCGAGATGCTCGGCGGTGAGGCCCTGGGCTTTCGCCTGATGACCCGCTTCGGCGGCAGCCAGCGTGCCCAGGAGCTTGCGCGTCTCGACATCGGTCGAGCGGCCGGCGGCGGTGACGTAGAAGTCGCGCGCCTGGCGCTCCATGTCCTCGGCTTCGGCGCGGATCTGGTCGAGACCGAGGTTTTCGACCAGCCAGACCGGCTTGCGCGCATAGAAATCGGCGACGTGCTCACGACGGATCGGCAGGACGACGTCGCCGAAGCGCTGCTGGTAGAGCGCGAGCAGGCGCTGGCGGTGGCCGTCCTCCTCGCTGGCCATGCCGTCGAAAATCGCAGCCGAGGCCGGATAGGCCGTGCGCAGCTTCTGCGCGTAGATCGCGTAGATGCGGCCATCCTCCTCTTCCGACGCAATCGCCAGGGCCAGGACCTCCTTCTCGGAGAGTTCGTCGAAGCGACGCTTGCCGCCGAAACCCGGAAGGGAAAAACGAGAAAGCATCGGGCGCCTCATAATTTAGAATGATTCTAAATTAAGCCGGCCGAGCCGCCGACGCAAGGGCGCAGGACGGGGGCCGCCCAGGCCCGAAACGACAATACCCGGCCGAGGGGCCGGGTATCGATCCTGATCGCGATGGTGCGCCGTTCAGACGGTCAGCTTGCCGGCCTTGGCGGCGGCGTAGCGCTCGTTGACCTTCGCCCAGTTGACCACGTTCCACCAGCTCTTGAGGTAGTCGGCGCGGCGGTTCTGGTATTTCAGGTAATAGGCGTGCTCCCAGACGTCGTTGCCGAGCAGGACCATGTGCTTGTCCATCAGCGGGCTGTCCTGGTTGGGCTTGGCGAGCAGGGCGAGCTTGCCCGCCTTGTCGACCGTGACGAAGACCCAGCCCGAGCCGAAGACGCGCAGGCCCGCCGCCTCGAAATCGGTCTTGAACTTGTCGAAGCCGCCGAGGTCGCTGGTGATCGCCGCGGCGACGTCGCCCGTCGGCGCGCCACCGGCGCCGGGGCCCATGATCTCCCAGAACATGCTGTGGTTGGCGTGGCCGCCGCCGGCGTTGCGGATCGGCACGCGCACGGCCTCCGGCAGGGCGCCGATGTCGCCGAGGAGTTCATTGATCGGCTTGGAGGCGAGGACGCCATGGTCCTTGGCGACGTTGTTGAGCGCCGTGACGAAGGCCGCATGATGGCGGGTGTAATGGATGTCCATCGTCATGGCGTCGATATGCGGCTCCAGCGCGGCCGCCTCATAGGCGCGCTTGGGCAGGGAGAACGGGCCGGCCGGTGCGGCGGGAGCGGCGGCCTGGGCCCAGACCCGCGGGGCCGCGGCCAGGGTCAGGGCGGCGGCCCCGAAGCCGAGGAGCGAGCGGCGTGAGACGGAATGCGTGATGGTCATCGAGATCCTCCATGAGGGTGTCGGCATCGGACTTGCCCCAACGGTATGCCGGAGCCGCGTTCGCGGATGCAGAGCATATACGGATTCTCGGGCGAGGCGGTTCCCGAAATCTGCCGTTCGGTCCCGGGGACTGACCACGACCTGTGGGTCGCGGATGCGCCTGAAGGTTGCATTAACGCTCGGTTTACCGCGTTTCCCTAAGGTCTGGTGGGATTGCTGAGGCCCGCAAAGGACCCGACGACCATGCATGCGCTTGCGCGAGTTGCTCCTGAGCCGGCCAATGAGGATCACCCGGCTGAGGGCGCCGCGGCAGCGGCCGTGCGGGACATCGCCGAGCGCTTCGGCAAGCTCGGCGCCGAAATCACCGACATCTCCGGGCGCATCGGCGACGTCACCCGCCAGCTCGACGGCCAGACCCAGGGCCTGCACCGGGTCGTGACCGCGGTCGACCAGGTCTCGCGGGCGAACCGCGCGATCCAGCAGGCCGCCGAAGGCGCGCAGGCGACCGCATCGTCCGTTCGCAACGGCCTGGAGCGGGTGACCGGTTCCGTCAGGCTCGGGCTGAACTCGGCGCAGTCCGACATCGAGGCCCTCTCGCAGGGGGCCCAGTCGATCTCGCAGGCTCTCGCCCAGGCTGTCGCGGATGCGCACAAGGTGCGGGCCTCCAGCGATGCGATCCAGGCGATCACCCGCGAAATCCAGCTTCTGTCGATCAACGCCGGCGTGGAAGCCGCGCGCAGCGGGGCCGCCGGCCGCGGCTTCGCCGTCATTGCCGCCGCCGTGAAGCATCTCGCCGAGCAGACGCGCGATGCGACCGCGCTCAGCTCCAAGCAGCTTGATGCGCTGGTGAACTCGGTCGATCTGCTGGCGAGCAAGAGCGAGGAGAACGCCCTGACGGCCCGGCGGGCCAGCGACGAGAGCCAGTCGATCTCGCAGCAGATCGGCGAACTCGACAGCTTCAGCCGCGGCGTCGTCGAACTCATCGGCGAGATCGACGCGATCTCCAACCCGACCCGGGACAACGCGATCGCCTTCGCCAAGGTCGGGGAGGACCTGCGGGCCCTGGTCGACGGCGTCGACCATTCCAGCGAAAACCTCGACAAGGCATCCCAGCGCGCGGAGACTCTCGTCTCGATCAGCGAGGGCATCCTCGGTGCCATCGCGGCATCGGGTGTCCGCACGGCCCAGTCGGAGCTGATCGCCACGGCGATGGCGACCGCCACCCGCATCGGCGGGCTGTTCGAGCAGGCGCTGGACCGGGGCGAGCTGTCTCTGGCCGATCTCTTCGACGAAGGCTACCAGCCCATTCCCGGCAGCGATCCGGTCCAGCACATGACGCGCTTCGTCAAGCTCTGCGACCGCGTGCTGCCGCTGATCCAGGAGCCGCTGCTGGCGTCCAACCGCCGGATCGTGTTCTGCGCGGCGGTCGACCGCAATGGCTTCCTGCCGACGCACAACGTCAAATATTCCCATCCCCAGGGGAATGACCCGGTGTGGAACAACGCCAACTGCCGCAATCGCCGGATCTTCAACGACCGGACCGGCCTGTCGGCGGCCCGCAACCGCAAGCCGTTCCTGCTCCAGACCTACCGGCGCGACATGGGCGGCGGCCAGTTCCTTGTCATGGAGGACCTGTCGGCCCCGATCCTGGTGAAGGGCCGTCACTGGGGCGGCTTCCGCTTCGGCCTGAACGTGTAGCGAGAGGCCTTCCGTCCGACCGGTTTCGTTGTGTCAGTTGTTGTCGAGTGAGTTGTCGGGCCCCGCGTCATGCATATCGCGCCCTCCTTTCCGAATCTGTCGGTGCTCCTGATCGATCCGAGCCCGCATTACCGGCGCATCGTCCGGACGATGCTGTATCAGGCGCAGCTGCACCGCATTTTCGAGGCGTCCGACCTTCCCTCCGCCGCGACGATGTTCATCCAGAAGCAGCCCAACATCGTGATCCTCGACTGGGACATGCCGGACAACGGCAGCACCAAGTGCCTGGCCGCGATCCGCTCCTTCAAGACCTCGCCCTTCGCGAAAGCCCCCGTGCTGGTGATGATGGAGAAGCCGGACCGCCGCTCGGTCGTCCAGGCGGCGAAGCTCGGCGCCCACGAGATCATCACCAAGCCGATCTCGCCGAACAACCTGTGGCTGCACCTGTCGGGGATCATCAACATTCCCCGCAAATACCGCGAAGCGAACGGCAGCATCACCCTGGTTCCGCGGGCGATCAGCAACAGCATGTTCTGAGCGGCGCGTCCTTCGGGACATGCCGGAACGGCCGGCGGTTGACGATCAGAGGCCCGGAATGCGGCCAACCACCCCCCTCTTGCCTAAAAAGTTGACGCAACGTCGTCCGGTTAGGAAAATTTTTACCAGTCGGACGTGATGCTGAGTGGCGCAATCCTGGGTCGTGTCTCATGGTCATCACCGTCTCGCTTCCGACGTTTCTAGGCCGCTCCGAAGCGGCCACCTTCCGCAACCAGCTGCTCGTGGCGCTGGAGCAGAAGGAAAGCATCGCCGTTGAATGTGCCGAAGCCGGGCCCCTGCCCAGCCTCTGGGTCCAGTTGCTGCATTCCGCCGCGACCAGCGCCAAGGCGCGCGGTCTGTCGGTCTCGCTCAAGGCGGCTTCCGCAGAATGCCGCGAATCCCTGCGGGCGATCGGTTTCGATCCCGCTCACAGCGCTCTCGTTCTGGAGTGATTTGAATGCGCATTCTCGCGATCGACGACACCAAGACCCTGCTCAGTCTGCTCAGCCTGACTCTGCGCAATGCCGGCCATGAGGTGGCCGAGGCGGAGAACGGCGAGGACGGGCTGGCCAAGTTCGACCAGTTCAAGCCCGATCTGGTCATCACCGATCTCAACATGCCGCTGATGGACGGGATCGAGTTCACCCGCGCCTGCCGCGCCCGCCCGGCCGGGCAGAACACGCCCATCATCGTGCTCACCACCGAGAACGGTGCCGAGATCAAGGCCGAGGGCCGCCGCGCCGGAGCCAGCGCCTGGATGGTCAAGCCCTTCGAGCCGAACACGCTGCTCGGCCTCGTCGCCCGCTACCAGAACTGAGGCTTGCGTCCATGGATCCGTTGGCGGAACTCAAACAGACTTTCTTCCAGGAGTGCGAAGAGCTCCTGGGGGCCCTCGAGATGCGCCTGCAGGCGCTGGACGAAGGCTCGACGGATCCCGAGGATGTCAACGCCGCCTTCCGGGCGATCCATTCGATCAAGGGTGGCGCCGGTGCCTTCGGCTGCACCGAGCTGGTCGCCTTCGCGCATGTCTTCGAAGCCTCGCTCGACCATCTGAGGTCGGGCCGCGTCGCGATCGAGGATGCGCCCTTCACCCTGTTCCTGCGCTGTTCGGACGCGGTGGCGGACCTCGTGTCGGCCGCCCGCAACGACGAGCCGGCCCGTCCCCGCCCTGATCTCCTCGAGGAACTCGAGCAGGTCGGCAAGGCGCCCGGCGAAGCCCCCGTCGCTGCCGCTGCGCCGCCCCCGCCGCCCCGGCCGCTCCGGCCCCCGCCAAGGACGAGCCGCCCGGCGTCGCCGCGCTCGGCAATCTGCTGGCGATGGTGGAGGCCAAGACGGCGTCCGGGTCCGATGCGGGCTGGGACGACGAGCCGGCCAAGGCCGCTGCCAGCAAGCCGGGCCGCGACGTCATCCTGCGCATCCAGCCCGAGGCGGACCTGTTCCGCCGGGTGATCGAGCCGCGCGTGGTGTTCGCCTCGCTGCCCGCTGACGACATCGTCTCGATCGCCTGCGATCTCAGCCACGTCCCCTCGCTCGAGACGATCGACGTCTCGGACTGCTTCATGCGCTTCGTCGTGACGATGCGCACCGAGCTGTCGATCGAGGAAATCTGCAGCCGCTTCGACTTCACGCTGGCGACCGAGGAATTCCAGATCGAGGTTCTGGCCAGCGAGGCTGCGCCGGCGCCTGCGCCCGCCGCGGCGGCACCCGCCGCCAGCGGCGAAGTGTCCGGTTCGGTCGCGGCTGACCTCTCCGCCATCCTCGCCAAGCTCGGACCGGCCCCGCTGCCGTCGCGACGCCCGACATCCAGCCGGCCGCGGCTGCGCCCGCGCCGGTGGCCAAGCCCGCCGCTCCGGCTGCCGAGGCTCCGGCCGCCGCTGCCAAGGCGGCTCCCCGCGCGCCCGCCAACGATGCGGCCGCCGCGCGCCAGCGCACCGCCGTCAGCGTGCGTGTCGACCTCGACCGCATCGACAAGCTGATGAACCTGGTGGGCGAGATCGTCATCACCCAGTCCATGCTGGTCGAATGCGTCCGCTCGCTGCCCTACGACGTCTATGCCAAGACCGCCGAAGGCATCCTGACGCTCTCGCGCCAGACCCGCGAGCTGCAGGACCACGTCATGGCGGTGCGCGCGCAGCCGGTGAAGGCCGTGTTCCAGCGCATGCCGCGCCTCGTCCGCGAACTCGCCCAGACGCTGGGCAAGGAAGTGCGCCTGGTGCTGGAGGGTGAGAACACCGAGGTCGACAAGACGATCATCGAGGAACTCGCCGATCCGCTGACGCACATGATCCGCAACTCGATGGATCACGGGCTCGAGACGCCGGAAGACCGCGTTGCCGCCGGCAAGAGCCCGGAAGGCACGATCAAGCTCATCGCCGAGCATCGCGCCGGGCGCATCGTCATCTCCGTCACGGATGACGGGCGCGGCATCGGCCGCGAGAAGCTGCTCGCGAAGGCGAAGTCCCGCGGCCTCGTCGGGGCCGACGAAAAGCTCGCTCCGGAGGAGATCGACCAGCTCATCTTCGCCGCCGGCCTCTCCACGGCCGAGGTCATCAGCGACGTCTCGGGTCGCGGCGTCGGCATGGACGTGGTCCGCCGGAACGTCGAATCGCTCGGCGGGCGCATCAGCGTCGACTCCGAGCCCGGACGCGGCTGCAAGTTCACGCTCGCCCTGCCGCTGACGCTCGCCGTCCTCGAGGGCATGGTGATCCGCTGCGGGTCCGACCGCTACGTCATCCCGATCGCCAGCGTGATCGAGACGCAGCACCTGGCCTCGACGCCGATCGAGCATCTGACCTTCGGCCAGGAGGTTCTGCGCTGGCGCGGCGAGATCACGCCGCTCCACCGTCTCGGCGCCGTGATGGGATCTTCGGGCACCCGCAACGAGAACATCATCATCATCGCGGAGACCGAGCGCGGCGACAATGTCGGCATCGCCGTCGACGAGATCCTCGGCCAGCAGCAGGTGGTCGTGAAGAGCCTCGAGGGCAATTACGGCACGGTCCACGGCGCCTCCGCCGCCACCATTCTGGGCGACGGCCTCGTCGCGCTCATCCTCGACGTCGACTCCATGCTGCGTCTCGCCGCGTCCGGCGAGCGTCATCCCGCAACCGAACTGAAACTGGCTGGATAATCCAATGACCCTGCAACTCGGCGAAAAGCATTTCTCGTCGGCGCAGCCGGAATCGGCGGCGCGCCGGATCGTCACCTTCAAGGTGGGTGACCGCACTTTCGGCATCGATGTCGGCATGGTCCGCGAGATCAAGGGCTGGCAGGCCACGACCCCGCTGCCGCATGCGGCCCCGCATGTCCGCGGCGTGCTCAACCTGCGCGGCGTGATCCTGGCGGTCTACGACCTGCGCACCTCGATCGGCCTGGGCACCACCAACGCCACGGCCACCCATGTGATCGTCGTCGTCGACGTCGAGGACAAGGTCGCCGGCCTCCTGGTCGATTCGGTGTCCGACATCGTCGACGTGCCGGTCAGCGCGGTTCGCCCGGCGCCCGATCTGGAGCGCGACGAGCACGGCCTGATCGAGGGCCTCGTGCTGCTCGACACCGACATCGTCGCCCTGCTCGACCTCGCCGCGGTGATCCGCGACGGCGGCGCCGAGGGCCAGCAGGTGGCAAAGGTCGCCCGCGCGAGCTGAACGACTCAACAACGACGGGCCCGAGGAGTGGCGTTGCTGGAAGCGCGGGCCGAGCAAGAAACGACATCAGAAATGGGCAGCGCCCTCGGTCCATCAACACGCCACGGCTTCGAACTGCCGCTGCTGCTCGCCGCCACCGTCGCGGTGGCGGCCGGCGCGGCCGGCAGCCTCGCCTACCAGGCCGCCCTCGGCCGCCTCGACACGATCTCGCTGACCGCCCTCGGGGCCGCGGGCCTGTGTGCCGTCGGCCTCTGCACCTGGATGGCCGGCCGTCGGATCCAGTCTCCGCTGCGGCGCTTGCGCGAGGCTGTCGCGAAGCTGCAGGCCGGCGAGGACGTCGCTGTCGCCGGGATCGAGCGCGGTGACGCGGTCGGCGATCTCGCCCGTTCCCTGAAGGCGCTGCACGAATCCGGCGAAGAGGCTGCGCGCATTCGCGCCGCGCTCGACGGTTGCCGCACCAATGTGATGGTCTGCGACGCGGAGGGGCGGGTGGTCTATGTCAACGCCTCGCTGCTGCGCTTCTTCGGCGAGGCTCAGGAGGATTTCCGCATCGCCTTTCCGGGCTGCTCGGCCAAGGACATGCTCGGCCGGGTCATGGAGAGCGTCCAGGCGCGGGCCGGGCTGCCGACGGGCGGCCAGCAGGCGATCCGCTTCGCGCTCGGGCGCCGCACGGTCTCGCTCTCGCTGTCGCCGGTGACGCAGGCCAATGGCCGCCGGCTCGGCACCGCCGTCGAATGGGTCGAGCTGACCGACGAACTGGCTGCTGCCGCCGAGGTCGCCGACATGGTGGCCGCTGCCGTCGAGGGCGATTTCTCGCGCCGCGTGCCGGTGGCGGGCAAGCCCGATGGGCTGCAGCGCATCGCCGAGGGCATGAACCAGATCAACGCGGTCGTCGAAAGCGCCGTCGCCGAGTTCGCCCATGTCGCCGGCGGCCTGGCCGAGGGCGACCTGACTCGGCGCATGAGCGGTGACTATCGCGGCCGCCTCGCCGAGCTGAAGGCCAGCCTCAATGAGGCCCTGGCGCATCTGGGCGAGACCGTCGCGACGATCCAGGGCACGGCCGGCCATGTCGCCCGTGCCGCCTCAGAGATCGACTCGGGTGCCGGCGACCTCGCCGAGCGCACCGAGCAGACGGCCGCCAATCTCGAGGAAACCGCGGCCACGACCGAGCAGCTGGCGGCTTCGGTCAAGCATAGCGCCGGCCGCTCGCGCGTCGCCACTGACCTCGCCAACGAGGCGATGGGCGTGGCGCAGGACGGCAAGACCGTCGTGGCGCAGGCGGTCGGGGCGATAGAGCGGATCGAGAGCTCGTCGGTGCGGATCTCCGAGATCGTTTCGGTGATCGACGACATCGCCTTCCAGACAAACCTGCTCGCCCTCAACGCCGCGGTCGAGGCGGCACGCGCGGGGGATGCCGGCCGCGGCTTCGCCGTGGTGGCCTCCGAAGTGCGCGCGCTGGCGCAGCGCTCGGGGCAGGCGGCCAAGGACATCAAGGGGCTGATCGTCAGCTCCAACGAACAGGTCGGCGAGGGCGTGCGCTTCGTCCGCTCGACCGGCGATGCGCTGGAGCGGATCGTCGAGGCGACCGGCAAGGTCTCGACCACGATCGTCGAGATTTCGCAGGCCGCCGCCGAGCAGGCCCATGGCATCGAGGAAATGAGCCGCGCGGTCGCCCAGATGGACGAGACCACGCAGCAGAACTCGGCGCTGGCGGAGCAGAGCGCGACCTCCGCGACCGAGCTGATGGACGAGATCGCGACGCTGCGGCGGCTGGTCTCCTTCTTCAGGGCCGACGGGTCGGCGGCGCGCGGCGCGGCCGAGCCGGCCAGGGCCGTACGGGCCCCGACGCCGGCGGCACCGGCCCGGCCCGTTCCGAAAAACAGCGACGTCCGGCGGCCCGAGCCGGCGACGAAAACCTGGCAGGAGCCCCGTCGGCGTGTCGCCGGCGGCGGACGTGCCGATGATTGGGCGGAGTTCTAGTGGCCATGTCGAGATCCAGCGCAGCCCTCGCGCAACCGCAGCTGACCGACGTCACGCTGACGCGCGATGACATGGGCTTCATTTCCAAGCTCGTCTACGAGCATGCCGGCATCGTCATCCGCGAGCACAAGGAGGCGATGACGCGCGGGCGGCTGGCGCGGCGCGTCAAGGCGCTGGGCCTCAATTCGGTGGCCGAATACTGCGCCTATCTGAAGACGCCGCAGGCGGCCGACGAGATCCCCGAGCTGATCAACGCGGTCACGACGAACCACACCTCGTTCTTCCGCGAGCGGCACCACTTCGACCATCTGCGCAAGGACGTGCTGCCGCGGCTCGTGCAGGAGCGCGCCGGTCGGCGCGGGCGCATCCGGATCTGGTGCTCGGCGGCCTCCTCGGGCGAGGAGCCCTACAGCATCGCCGCGGTCTCGCGCGACGTGCTCGGCAACCGCAGCGACGTCGACTTCAAGATCCTGGCGACCGACATCGACACCGACATCCTCGCCAAGGCCGAGGCGGCCATCTATTCGCCGGATCAGTTCGACCGCCTGCCGTCTGACGTCAAGCCGCTGCTCAAGCTCGAGAATTCCAGCCGTGGCGAAGCGCGCATCAGCGACGATCTGCGCCGGATGATCGCCTTCAAGCGCCTGAACCTGATCGAGCGGTGGCCGATGAGCGGGCCGTTCGACGTGATCTTCTGCCGCAACGTCTTCATCTATTTCGACACCCAGACCAAGGCCTCGATCCTCGACCGCTTCGTCACGCTGCTCGCGCCTGGTGGCTTCCTCTATCTCGGCCACTCGGAATCGCTGCCCCAGCCCCACCCTCAACTCCGGCTGATCGGCCGCACGATCTATGAGAGACTGCCATGAGCGTCGCGCGTTCCTCCCGCCGCTATTTCGACCCGCGCTTCGAGGCGACCATCATCACGGTCGCCCCGGGCGAACATGAGATCACGGCCGCCAAGGACGAGATCGTCGCCACCGTGCTGGGGTCGTGCATCTCGGTGTGCATGCGCGATCCGCAGGCCGGCGTCGGCGGGCTCAATCATTTTCTGCTGCCGAAGAACAACGGCGCCTCGGACGCCAGCGCCGGCGAGCGCTACGGCGACACCGCGATGGAGGTGCTGATCAACGGCCTGTTGAAGCGCGGGGCAAGGCGAGGCAATCTCGAGGCCAAGGTGTTCGGTGGCGCGCGTGTCCTCTCGGGGGCGACCATGCTGGCGATCGGCGACGGCAACATCGCGTTCGTGACCGAGTTCCTCAACCGCGAGGGCATCCCGGTCGTCTCCAAGGATGTCGGGGGCACGCGCTCGCGGCGCATTCACTACCAGCCCTCCACGGGGCGGGCCTGGGTCCAGCACGTCCAGTCGACGGCGCGCGATCCCGACCATCAGCAGGAAGTCGCCTATCTCAACCGGCTCAAGACGCAGCCTGTGGCCGGTGAAGTGGAGGTCTGGTGATGACTGGCATGTCCCCCTCCGCCGCCAACCCGGTCAAGGTGCTGGTCGTCGACGATTCCGTCCTGATGCAGAAGCTCATGACGCAGATCATCGACGGGGCCCCGGGCTTCAAGGTGATCGGCATCGCCGGCAGCGCCGAGGAAGGCTGGGACAAGATCCAGGAACTGCGTCCGGACGTCGTCACGCTCGATCTCGAACTGCCCGGTCGCCATGGCCTCAAGCTGCTGGCGCGCGTCCTCAAGCAGGATCCGCTGCCCGTGCTGATCGTCTCGGCCTTCGGGGGCCCCGGCGCCGACAACACCATCCAGGCGCTCGAACTCGGCGCCATCGACTTCATCGAGAAGCCCGACGGCACGACCCATACGCTCGAAGGCTTCATGAAGCATCTGGTCGGCGCGCTGCAGCGCGCCTCCGCCAGCCGCCGGATGTTCGCCTCCCGGCGCGAGAGCGCGCCGGCGCGCGTGGCGGCGCCGCGCGAGCCGGCCCGGATGGGCGGCAAGGCCTCCTTCATTGCGATCGGCGCCTCGACCGGCGGCGTTCCGGCGGTGCAGGTGGTGATGCGCGACCTGGCGCATCTGCGCCTGCCGATCGCGGTCGTCCAGCACATGCCGCCGGGCTACACCGCGAAGTTCGCGGCGCGGCTGGCGACGGCGACCGGGCTCGACGTGCGCGAGGCCAGCGACGGCGACAAGCTCAGGCCCGGCATGGCCGTGGTCGCGCCGGGCGGGCCGCGCCATCTCGAGATCGAGGAGCGGCGCGGCGAATTCGTCTGCATGTTGCGCGAGGGGCCGCTGGTCAGCGGACATTCCCCCTCCGTCGACGTCATGTTCCATTCCGTGGCGCGCAGCCTCGGCGCAAATGCGATCGGCATCCTGCTCACCGGCATGGGGCGCGACGGTGCTGAGGGTTTGTTAGCCATGCGGAAAGCGGGAGCGGAGACGTTAATCCAAAGTGGGGAAACCTGCGTGGTAAACGGGATGCCGAAAGCGGCATTCGAAATCGGTGCCGCCGACCGGGTTGTCGCGCTCGACCAGATCGGAGCTGCGGTCAGCAACCTGCTCGGCGAGCGGTCGCATCTGCGGACCGCATAAGGAGATCGTGATGAAGGCGAGAAGCGAGTACAGGATCCTCGTGGTCGATGACCAGAAGAGCATGCGCGGCCTCGCGACGTACTTCCTGAAGCAGATCGAGTTTCAGGACATCGACGAGGCCGAGAACGCGCGCGAAGCGCTGATGAAGATGCAGACCAAGCGCTATGATCTGCTGCTCCTGGACTGGAACATGGACGGCATGAGCGGCATCGACCTGCTGCGCGCCATCCGTTCGGTGCCGGAACTCAACCAGATCAAGATCATCATGGCGACCTCCGAGCGCTCGGTCGACAAGATGGACGAGGCGACGTCGAACGGCGCCGACCATTACGTCGTGAAGCCCTACGAGCTGCGCGACCTCGAGGTGCGCGTGAAGAAGGTGCTGGCGCTCAGCTCCTGAGCCGCGCCGGCGCGCCGCGCTGCGTCCAAATGACTGTTCGGGATGTGCCCCGCGCCGCAAGGCCGCGGGGCACATCCATTTTTGGTTCGACGTCGTAGATGGCATGATCGCATGTTCCGGAAGGGGGCGGCCCCACCGGCAGCCAGGAGGGATCGTGTCATGACAGTGCGGCGTCGAGACGTTCTGGGCTGGCTGGCTGGCGCCAGCGCCCTGCCGGCCGTGGCGAGCCAGGCCCTGGCCCAGGGTGCGCCTTCCGCCTCCAGCTTCACCTTCGCGCGGGTCGGCGGCGGGCGGTTTTCGCTGGCCGATTATCGCGGCCGGCCGGTGCTGATCGTCAACACGGCGACGAATTGCGGCTTCGCGGGGCAGTTCGCCTCGCTGGAGCAGCTGTGGCAGCGCTATCGCGCGCGCGGCCTGATGCTGATCGCCGTGCCGAGCAATGATTTCGGCGGACAGGAGCCGCTGGAGGGCGCCGCCATCGCCGAGGCCGCGCGGCAGACCCATGGCGCGACCTACGCCTTCGCCGAGAAGACGGTGGTCAGGGGCCCCGAGGCGCATCCGTTCTATCGCTGGGCGGCCGCGCAGCGGCCGACCGAGACGCCGCGCTGGAACTTCCACAAATACCTCGTCGGCCGCTCCGGCGAGTTGCTCGGCGGATACTCCTCGATCACCGATCCGATCGGGCCGCAGCTGGTGCGGGCGATCGGTCAGGAGCTGCAGGCAGGCTGACAGCGCAGGCGTGGCGAGCGCCGCGGACATGGGCGCGGGATAGGCGGCTGGCACCGATTTCGCTAAGCCGCGTCGTTGCCCCCGCCTGCCGCCGAGGTTTTCCATGTCCCGCATCGTGACCGTCGCCGCCGCCCAGCTCGGGCCGATCCAGAAGGCCGAGACGCGGGAGCAGGTGGTCGCGCGCATGCTCGCGCTGATGGACGCGGCGAAGGCCAAGGGCGCGGACCTCATCGTCTATCCCGAACTGGCGCTGACGACCTTCTTCCCGCGCTGGTATCATGAGGACCGCGCCGAGGCCGATGCCTGGTTCGAGGCGGCGATGCCCAATCCGGCGGTGCAGCCGCTGTTCGACCGGGCCCGCGCGCATGGCATGGGCATGAGCTTCGGCTATGCCGAGCTGACGCCGGAGGGGCAGCATTTCAACAGCTCGATCCTGGTCGACAAGAGCGGCGCCATCGTCGGCAAGTACCGCAAGATCCATCTGCCGGGCCATGTCGAGTTCGATCCGACGCGGGCGCATCAGCATCTCGAGAAGCGCTATTTCGAGCCCGGCGACCTCGGCTTCCCGGTCTGGCGGACGATGGGCGGACTGATGGGCATGTGCATCTGCAACGACCGTCGCTGGCCCGAGACCTATCGCGTGATGGGGCTGCAGGGCGTCGAGATGATCGTGCTCGGCTTCAACACGCCCTCCGTCAACGGGCACAAGGCGAAGGAGGGCATGGCCCAGCGCCTGTTCCACCATCGTCTCTCGGTGCAGGCGGGCGCCTACCAGAATTCCTGCTGGGTCGTCGCGGTCGCCAAGGCCGGCAGTGAGGACGGCCACCATCTGATGGGCGGCACGCTGATCGTGAACCCCGATGGCGAGATCGTCGCCGAGCTCGAGGGCGAGGCCGACGGCCTCATCGTCCACGCCTGCGATCTCGACGACACCCGCTTCGGCAAGCAGACGATCTTCGACTTCAAGATGCACCGGCGGATCGAGCATTACGGGCCGATCACCGGCCAGGTCGGCGTGGTCGAGCCGGAGTGAACCGATGAGCGCCTTTACCGTCGCCTTTTCCGACCTCGCCCCGCGCGACCGCTACAAGCTGCTCTGCGCCAGCGTGACCCCGCGCCCGATCGCGCTCGTCACAAGCCTGTCGCCGGACGGCGTGGTCAACGCCGCGCCCTTCAGCTTCTTCAACGTCTTCTCGGAGGACCCGGCGCTGATCGTGCTCGGCCTGCAGCACAAGGCCGGCAACAACCCCAAGGACACGACGCGCAACATCGCCGCGGCCGGGGAGTTCGTCGTCAACCTCGTCGATGAGGGGATGGCCGAGGCGATGAACATCTGCGCGGTCGATTTCCCGCCGGAGGTCAGCGAGATCGACGCGGCGGGCCTGTCGCTCAAGCTCGGCGTCTCGGTCGGCGTGCCGCATATCGCGGAGGCGCCTTTCGCGCTCGAATGCCGCAAGACGATGTCGCTGGTGTTCTCCTCGACGCGCGAGATGCTGATCGGCGAGGTCGTGCGCATCCATGCCCGCGAGGGCCTCGTCGATCCCGCGACGCTGCGCGTCAGCCTGGACGACTACAAGCCGGTCGGGCGGATGTTCGGCGACGGCTATGCACGCCAGAACGACCGCTTCGACCTGACGCGCGGCACCTATGCGGAGTGGCTGGCGCAGCGCGAGGGCTGACGCCGGCGCCTCTTACTCGACCTTGCCGATCTTGCGCGTCGCCTCGATCAGCCGCGCGCTGTCGGCCTCGACGAAGCGGGTGAACTCGGGCGTGTCCTGATAGGCGGGCGGGCTGCCCGCCTTCTCGAAGATCTGCCGGACCTCCGGATCCGCCATGGCGGTGCGCATCGCCTCGCGGATGCGGGCGGCGACGGGCTCGGGCAGGTTGCGCGGGGTGAAGAGCCCGGCCCAGATGTAGAACTCGACATCGGCATAGCCGAGCTCCTTGAAGGTCGGCAGGTCGGGGAAGCTCGGCACACGGGCCGCGCCCCAGTTCGCGAGCACGCGCAGCGCGCCGGAGTCGACATGCGGCTTGAGGACGCCGGGCGCCGAGGCCAGCGCCTGGATCTGGCCGGAGAGCAGGTCGGTCAGGGCCGGGCCGGCGCCGCGATAGGGCACATGCAGCAGCTTGAGCCCGGCGGACGCCGCGAACATCTCCATCGCCACATGCAGCGTGCCGTAGGAGCCCGACGAGCCGTAGGGGATCGTGCCGGGCCGGGCCTTCGCATCGTCGACGAAGTCCTTCAGCGTCTTCCAGGGCGAGGCGGCGGGAACGGCGAGCAGGGTCGGGTCCGCCAGCACGCGGGCCACGGGCGCGAGCTGAGAGACCTCGTAGGACGGCGCACGGGCAAAGAGGCGCGACGATTCCGGCAGCACCGCCAGCGAGGACAGCGTCATCAGCAGGGTGTGGCCATCCGGCTCGGCCCGGGCGACGGCGGCGTTGCCGAGCGCCCCGCCGGCCCCGCCGCGGTTGTCGACAACGACGGCGGCCTTCAGCAGCTTCTCGAGCGCCTGGGCGATCGGCCGCGCTGCGAGATCGGCCTGTCCGCCCGGCGGGAAGGGCACGACCATGGTGATGGGGCGCGAAGGCCAGGGCGCCTGGGCGCGGGAGGGCCTGATCAGAAGGGCCCCGGCCGACGTCGCGGCGAGGCCGGCGAGCATGTCGCGGCGTTTCATCGTCTTTCCTCCCGATGCCGGCTCTTCTCGGCCGGCGCGTCACTGGCACCGTCATGGGTGCTCGTGAGGGAATGATGGACGATCGGCGCGCGCTTTGCACCCGTAACGGCGCATGCGTCCTCTGCGTGAAGCCGCAGCATCCGCACCCGGGAGGAGCGGCTCAGCCCTTGGGCTTCTGGCCGGGGCGGAAGGCGACGATCACGGCGGGATCGGTTTCCAGATAGGGGCCCTCGATCAGGTCGATGCAGTAGGGGATCGCCGGCATCACCGCGTCGAGGCATTCGGCGATGGCGCGGGGGCGGCCCGGCAGGTTGACGATTAGGCAGCGGCCGCGGATGCCGGCGGTCTGGCGCGAAAGGATCGCGGTCGGCACCTTGGCGAGGCTGACCTGCCGCATCAGCTCGCCGAAGCCCGGCATCGGCTTCTCGACGACATCCTCGGTCGCCTCGGGCGTGACGTCGCGGGGAGCGGGCCCGGTCCCGCCGGTGGTGACGACCAGGCAGCAGCCCTCCTGGTCCGCCAGTTCGATCAGGGTCTTTGCGATCAAGCCGCGGTCGTCGGGGATGACGCGGGCGACCGGCGTCCAGGGCGAGGTCAGCGCCCTCTCGAAATAGGCCCTGATCGCCGGGCCGCCCTCGTCCTCGTAGATCCCTGCCGAGGCGCGGTCCGAAACCGTGACGATGCCGATCCTGATACCGCCGTCCATGTCGTGCCCTCCGCTCTGGTTGGGCGCAGATGTGGCCGATCGCGGCGGCTCACGCCACCGTTTTCGCCCGCTTCCGCTGCAGCCGCGCGCGGAGCGCGCGCAAGCCCTGGCGCAGGCGGGCCGCGCCCTCGGGCAGGCCCGGCTCGGGCTCGCCCAGCCGGATCAGGGCGTTGCCCATCGCCCGACGCTCGCCCCAGACATAGGTGCCGGCGTCGACCCCGTCGCCCGCGCCGCTGTCGAAGAGCGCCGGAGGCGTGCCGGCGAAGTCCGCCTGCAGCATGGCGATCGTCAGGGCCCGGCCGGGGGAATGGCGCGCCTGCTCCTCGTCATAGGCGATCTTGAGGAAGTGGCGGGTGCCGGCGCTCTCGATCAGCAGGCCCATCGCGAGGGGGCGGCCGTCGAGCCGCAGCGTGTCGAGCTGGAGGGCGTCGCTGGCGGCGAACTGCGTGGCGAGGCTGTCGAAGTAGGCTCCGGCCTGGGGGAGGCGGGCGATGGCGGTGCCTGCCTTGCCCTTCCAGCCCGACGCCTCCAGCGCCAGGAAATCCGGCAGCGCGTCCCGCGCGGCGGCGCCCCGGAGGCGCTCGAAGCTCACCGTGCCGTGTCGCGCGATGGCGCGAAACTGCTGCATCCGCTTCTTGTAGCTCTGGCCCAGCGCGCGGCGCAGGTAGCGCTCGGCATCGTCCCCGGGCTGCGCCACCATCACCGGGCGCTGCCAGCGCTCGCTGGTGGAGAGGCGGCTGCCGGTGGCGCGGCAGCCCTCGCGCAGCGCCGCGAAGGCCGGCCCTTCCAGCGGCAGCAGCGGCAGCGACAGCGTGCGGGGCAGGTCGCCGGCCGCGAGGATGTGGCGCAGCATCGCCTGCATGACGTCCTGTGCCTGGTCGGCATCGAGCACCGGCAGCGAGGACACTTCATAGAGCGGCATAAGGGGGGCGGTGAGGGCGGCTGCGAAGCCGGTGCGCCAGTCGCGCTTTCGCTGCAGCGCCCAGAGGCCGGCCAGCCGCTCGGACCCCAGCGCTTCGCTGAGCCAGGCGGCGAGGATGACGATCCGGTCCTCGGGCACGAGGACGCGGGCGGCACTGACCGCCGCCGGTGACATATGCGGATTGGGCTCGCGCGACCGCGCGGCCAGCGCGGCGAAGCGCGCGCCATAGGCCGCGTAATCGGCGGCCCTGACGCGCCTGACGACGATGCCGGAGGTCAAACCGAACCGCCCTCCCGCCGATGCCGGCCGACCTCGCCGCGCAGCGAGAGCACGAAGGCGATGACCTGCGCCGTCGCGCGATAGAGCTCCTCCGGGATCTGGTCGTCGAGCTCGACCGCCGAGAGCGCCTGCGCCAGCACCGCGTTCTCCTCGATCGCAACGCCATGCTCGCGGCCGGTCTCGATGATGCGCTCGGCCAGTTCGCCGCGGCCCTTGGCGGTGACGCGTGGCGCATTCTGCCCGTCATATTCGAGCGCGATGGCGATCTGCCGCGACGGGGGGCGGAAGGGAGGCGGGGCGGGGGGGCTGGTCATGACATCCGGTCCAGGAACTGCCCGGCGGTGGGCTGGGCGATGCGCGGCTGGCCGGTGTGAATGTCGATGGAACGGTTCTCGAACCGCGCATCCGCCAGGGCGGCTTCGAGGCCGGGCGAGGCACCGCGCAGGAGCCGGCTGGTGTCCTCCCGTTCGGCCCAGAGCGTGATGCCGACGCTGCGGCCCTGCAGGGTGACGACGCCCTGGAGCGGCCCGAGCGGCTCGACATCGAGCGCGAAGCGGACGCGCCAGAGCGGGCCGGCCGCGGCGTCGACCTCGCGCCGGGGCGGTTCGCGCTCGATCTGGAGCGGCAGCATCGCCGCGCCGTTGTGAAAGGCGAGGGGGATCTCGGTGAGCCAGCGCTGGCCCTGCTGCGCCTCGGGCCGCGTGCCCTCGGCCGGTAGGGAGGCGTATTGCGAGAGCGTGATGCGGTCGATCGCGGCTTGCGTCTGCTCCAGCAGGGTGCCGACGACGGTGAGCGGCTTGTCGCCGGCCGAGAGGGTGGGCTCGGCGATCGGCTGCGGGACCGGCGCACCGTCGCGGCGCGGCGGGGTGGGCTTCGCCGTGACATCCCCGCCGGGTGTCTGCGCCGATGCGGCCGAGGATGCAGGCAGGCTGCCGGCCCTGCCGGCCTCGGGCGACGAAGCCGACTGGGCGAGCGGCAGGAGATGGTCGCGCAGGGTCTGGAGCGCCCCCTTGAGATCCGCCTGCGGCGGGGCCGGCGCGCCCTGCGCCCGGTTGGCCTCGAGGAAGAGCCCGGAGGTCTGTACCGCCGCCTGGAGGACCGGCCCGGTCAACGCCTTGCGCTCGACCGGCAGCGCGCGGGCCAGGACGCGATCGGCCAGCGCCAGCAGCGGCCGCGGCACGGTCAGCGCGACCGCCCCATTGGCGACAGCGCGCAGATTGGCCAGGAGCGGCGCCAGCGAATCCTGCCGCGCCAGGGCGGGGCCGAGCAGAGGCCCGGCCATGGCGCGTGGCGACGTCGCCCCCGCGGCGGGGTCGGCGCGCGCGGCCGCTCCCGCTGCGCTCGCGCTCTGACCAGGCACTGGCCCCACGCCGGGCGTTGCGGCGGGCCCGGCGCCTCCCGGTGCCGTCGGAGTGGCGGCAGGCGCCGCCAACCGACCGGGCATCGCCGCGGTCGGCGTCTGTGGAGGGGCGGCCTGGGCCGGGGTCACCTGGGCCTGCGTGCCCTGGGCCTGAGTGGCTTGGGCCGGCGGCGTCTGGCCGGGTGCCGTGGTGCTGGCCGTTCCGGGCAGCTGCATCGACTGTGCCGTCGCTGCGGCGGCGCGGGCCTGCTCGGGCGTCGGTGGGCGAACCTCGATCAGTGTCGCTGTCAGGCTCCCGCCGGGCGCGCCGGCGGGGCCGGGGTCGAGCTTCAGAACCAGCGTCGCGCCCGGCTGCAGCGCGGATTGACGGGCGGCGGGGCCGGCGAGCACGAGAGCGAAGGTTTCCTGGCCGAGCTGCGCGGTCGCGGTGCCATCGCTTGAGACCGAGAGCAGGCGCGCTTCCACCGTCCGGCCCGCGACGAGGCCGGTGGTGGGCGCGAGCGCCTGCAGCAGGGTGGCCAGCGTCTGGTTCTGGGCGAGCGTGGCGAGATTCATCGGCTCCGGCCGTGATGGCGACACGGCCAGCCTGACATCAAAGGTTAAGCATTTCCTTGCGGTTAGCCGTTCTGGGCCGTTCCCTGCATCCGGGATGGCGCGGCCTGCAGGGGGCGCCTGCGCGCAGATGGCTGGCGCGGCGGGCGGGGCTGGGGCAGGTTTGCCTGACGGGTGGGGCGCGTGCCGGGCGCGGCCGGCCGATTGCAGGGGATATGTCGATGGAATACCGCCAGCTCGGGCGCTCGGGCCTCAGAGTCTCGCCGATCTGCCTGGGCACGATGATGTTCGGCGGCGCCACCGACGAGGTCGCCTCGCGCGCGATCGTCGACCACGCCCGCGATGCGGGGATCAACTTCATCGATACCGCGGACGCCTACACGGATGGCCGCTCCGAGGAGATCACCGGGCGGGCCATCGCAGCCCACCGGCACGACTGGGTGCTGGCGACCAAGGTCGCCAATGCGATCGGCGAGGGTCCGAACCGCGCCGGCCTTTCGCGCAAATGGGTGCTCCAGGCCTGCGACGACAGCCTGCGCCGGCTCGGCACAGAGTTCATCGACATCTACTACCTCCACAAGGAGGACCTCGTCACGCCGCTGGCGGAGACGGTCCGCGCGATCGGTGATCTCGTGCGGCAGGGCAAGATCCGGCATTTCGGCGTCTCGAACTACCGGTCCTGGCGGGTCGCCGAGATCTGCCGCCTGTGCGACGAACTCGGCATCGACCGGCCGGTCGTCAGCCAGCCCTATTACAACGCGATGAACCGGATGCCGGAGGTCGAGCATCTGCCGGCCTGTGGCTATTACGGGCTCGGCGTCGCCTCCTACTCGCCGCTGGCTCGAGGGGTGCTGACCGGCAAATACGAGCCGGGCGAGACACCGCAGCAGGGCACGCGCGCAGCGCGCGGCGACAAGCGCATCCTGCAGACCGAATGGCGGCAGGAGAGCCTCGTCATTGCCCAGACGATCAAGCAGCATGCCGCCGCGCGCGGCATGACGCCGATCCAGTTCGCCGTCGGCTGGGTGCTCAACAACCGCCTCCTGACGGCGGCCATCGCCGGCCCGCGCACGCTGGAGCAGTGGCAGGCCTATCTGGCCGCGCTCGACGTCACCTTCACGTCCGAGGACGAGGCGCTGATCGACGGTCTGGTGCCGACCGGGCATCCCTCGACGCCGGGCTACAACGACCCCGCCTATCCGATCGAGGGGCGGCCGGCGCGCACGGCTGCGTGATCGGACGGCACCGCAATTGCCTTGTCGCTGCAGCGCACCTAACTGAGCGCGGTTGCGCCGGGCGGACGGCGTCGGTCTGGGAGGGCGGGTAGATGGCGGCCGAAGGTCTGACCGGCGATCTCATCAAGGTGGTGAGCCTGCTCGGCGCGGGCGTGGTCGCCGTGCCGCTGTTCCGGCGGCTCGGGCTCGGCTCGGTGCTGGGCTATTTCACGGCCGGCCTCGCCATCGGGCCCTATGGCGTCGGCCTGTTTCCGAACCCCGAATCCGTGCTGCACGTCGCCGAACTCGGCGTGGTGATGTTCCTGTTCATCATCGGGCTGGAGATGCAGCCCTCGCGGCTGTGGAATTTGCGGCGCGAGATCTTCGGCCTCGGCGTGGCGCAGGTCGCGCTGTGCGGGACGCTTTTGACCGGCGTCGGCTATGCCTATGGGCTGCCGCTGCCGGCTGCCTTCATCGCCGGCATGGGCTTCGTCCTGTCCTCCACCGCCGTCGTCATGCAGATGCTGAACGAGCGCGGCGAGACCTCGACGCCGCAGGGCCAGCAGGCGGTCTCGATCCTGCTGCTGGAGGATCTCGCCATCGTGCCGCTGCTGGCAGTGGTGGCGCTGCTCGCGCCGGCCTCGTCGGCGCAGAGCAACGGCTGGCTCTCGGTCGGCATCGCGGCGGCGGCCGTGGCGGGGCTGGTCGTCGCCGGCCGCTACCTGCTCAACCCGATGTTCCGCCTGCTGGCGCTCGCCCATGCGCGCGAGGTGATGACGGCCGCCGCGCTTCTCGTCGTGCTCGGCTCGGCGCTGACGATGCAGCTCAGCGGGCTCTCGATGGCGATGGGCGCCTTCCTCGCCGGCGTGCTGCTCTCGGAATCGAGCTTCCGGCACCAGCTCGAGGCCGATATCGAGCCGTTCCGCGGCATCCTGCTCGGGCTGTTCTTCCTCGCGGTGGGCATGTCGCTCGATCTCGGGGTGATCGCCCGCAACTGGATGCTGATCGCATGCGCGGTCGTTGCCTTCATGAGCGTCAAGGCTCTCGGCATCTTCATCGTCGCCAAGGTCTCGGGCTCGCGGACGCGCGAGGCGGTGACCCGGGTCGCGCTGTTCTCGCAAGGCGGTGAGTTCGCCTTCGTGCTCTATGCGGCGGCGGCGGCGGCCGGCATCTTCACCAGCCAGACCAATGCGGTGGTGAGCGCGACGGTGATCCTGTCGATGGCGCTGACGCCGCTGCTGGTGCTGGCGCTCGACCACTTCCTGCCGCCCGAGGAGACCTCGCTCGACGGCGTCGACCTCGCCGAGGGTCTCACCGGCCGCGCGCTGATCATCGGCTTCGGCCGCTTTGGCCAGGTCGCCTCGCAGGCCCTGCTCGCGCGGGGTTTCAGCGTCTCGATCATCGAGGTCGATGTCGAACTGATCCAGGCGGCGGCCGGTTTCGGCTTCAAGGTGCATTACGGCGACGGCACGCGGCCCGAGATCCTGCACGCGTCGGGCGCCGAGCGGGCCGAGGCGATCCTGGTCTGCGTCGACGATCGCGAGACCAGCAACCGCATCGTCGCCGTCGCGCAGGAGGCGTTCCCGCACGCCAAGCTGTTCGTGCGCGCCTATGACCGCGGCCACGCCATGGACCTGATCCGCGTCGGCGTCGATTACCAGATCCGCGAGACCTTCGAATCCGCGATGGCCTTCGGCACGGCGGTGCTGCTCGGCATGGGCGTGCCCGAACCGGAGGCGGCCGAGATCGCCGAGGATGTGCGCCGGCGCGACGCGGAGCGCCTCGACCTCCAGGTCGCCAGCGACATCTATGCCGGGGTGAGCCTGATCCGGGGCAATGCGCCGGTGCCGGCCCCGCTGACCAAGCCGAAGACCGCCGGCAAGATCCACGGCAACGTGCCGGACGATCTCGGCGACATGTGAGCGGCGTCGGTGCTGGAGCCTGGGGCTCAGTTCCCCGGCAGCACGATCATGGTCGGGCGCGCCGGCAGCCCGGCCTTGCTGACGGTCAGCACCGGCTGCTCGCGCCGCTCGATCGGCCAGTTGTCCTGAGAGCGGGCAAGGAAACGGCTGAGGGTTGCGCCGCCAAAGAAGTGCATCGGGATCATCACCCGCGCCTGGAGCGACTTCAGCACCTCGAGCATGCCCTCCTGGTCCAGCGTGTAGCTGCCGTCGACCGGGAAGAGCACGACGTCGACCCGGCCGAGCGCGCGCAGATGGCCGGGCTCCAGCGGGTGATGCAGGTGGCCGAGATGGGCGATGCAGAGCTCGCCGATCTCGAAGACGAAGATCGAGTTGCCGTCGAAGTCGGTCGAGCCGGAATAGGAACGGATGTTGGTCGGCACGTTGCGCACGCGCAGATCGGCCATGGTCACGTCATGTCTGGCGGCACCGCGGCCGGTCGGGTCCCAGCCCGGAAGCAGCTGCTTGATGCCGGGGTCGGGGTTGCGCGAGTAATGCGTGGAGTGGGCCTTGTTCATTGTGGCGACGTCGGGCGTCACCTGCGGCCGGACATAGTCGTTGTAGTCGGTCGCGACCTTCACCCCTGCGGGTGTCTCGATCAGGAAGGTGGCGTGGCCGACGAAGGTGATGCGCGCCTCGTCCTTGCCGAGGGCGGCGAGTGTCAGGTTGGCATGATGGACGGGGAGCCGCAGCGAGGCCATCTCCGGCCGGCAGCCCGGTTCGTCGGACTGGGCGCGGGCGGCCGCGGGCAGGAGCAGCACCAGGGCGGCCAGGGCGATGAGCCCGTCGCGGATTGCTGTCCAGGACCTCGTGGTTCCCCGCATCGCCGTTCTCCCGACCTTCGGCAAGACCACTGTGATGCATGGTCCGGGCCGAAGGGAAGCAGGCCGACGCGGCGATGTCGCGTTTGTGAAAGCGCCGCCGCCGGCCGGGGTGGTGCCTACTTGGCGAGGCCGAGATCCTTGAGGACGCCGACGCCGCGCTCGGTGAAGGTCTTGGCGTAGACGGCGAACTCGCCGGGCTTGTCCCAGACCGGCGTGATGCCGCGATCGGCCATCGCCTTGCGGACCTCGGGGCGCTGCATGGTGCGCTCGGCCGCTTCGAACAGGATCTTGCGGCGGTCGGCGGGGATGCCGTTGGGCGCCGCCAGCGCGAACCAGTTCTGATAGGTCCAGTTCAGCCCGGCCTCCTTGGCGCTCGGCACGTCCGGGAAGTTGGGATGGCGCTCCTCGGTCATGAGCAGGATGGTGCGCACGCGGCCGGCGTCGAGCATCGCCTTGGCTTCGATCGGCGAGCCGGTGAAGACGCTGATGCCGCCGGAAGCGAGGTCCTGCAGGGCCGGCGCGCCGCCGTTGCTCGGCACCCAGCGCACGGCGTCGGGGGCGATGCCGGCCGCCTTGAGCAGGCCGCCGGAGGCGATGTGCCAGGAGCCGCCGACGCCCGTGCCCGAGGCCATGAAGGTGCCCTTGGGGTTGTCCTTGACCGCCTTGATATAGTCGGCCGCCGTCTTGATCGGGCTGTCGGCCTTGACCGTCACGCCGGCCGGAATGAGCGAGACGCGCGAGAAGGAATCGACGCTGTCGATGGTGATGTCGCCGAGCCCAAGCGTCTTGAAGAAGGAGATCTCGGGGCTGATGCCGCCGATGGTGTAGCCGTCGGGCGTGGCGGTGGCGATCGCGGTGTGGCCGGTTAGGCCGCCGCCGCCGGTGCGGTTGACGACATTGACCGGCTGCTTCAGCTCGGCCTCGTAGCCGGCGGCGAAGATGCGCATGACGGCGTCCATGCCGCCACCGGCGGCCCAGGGCACGATGAGCTGCACCGGACGATCCGGGAAGGCCCAGCTCGGGCCGGCGGACAGAAGCAAGGCGGCCGCGCCGAGCGCAGCCTTGAGAACAGTCTTCATGGTCCCTCCCCAGGGATGGCCGCCGGCTTTGTCCGGCTGGTCCTCGGGCGAGCTTAGACCGGTTTCCTTCGGCCCATCAAGATATGCTGCATACAGTGTTCGGTGTTCAGGCGGCGATCGACGTCCGGCCGCTCCCGGGGAACGTCAGGGGCTTCCCGGCGTCACCGTCTTCACCGTGACGCGCGCCTCCGCCAGGCGCCGGTAGAGCCGCTGGCGGCGCAGCAGCGGCAGCCAGTCGTAGAGGAACATCTCGGCCGGGCGCCAGATCACCACCCAGCCGATGATGACGAGGCTCTCCTGCACGATGCGGGCGAAGGGCCCGTCGAAGGCCTTGGTCAGCGCAAAGCTGATGGCGAGGCAGAAAGCGAGCCCGGCGAAGCCGATCAGGAAGGCGCGCCGCCCATCGCGGAAATGCTCGCGCAGGGCGTGGCCCTCGGACCGGGTCTTGGCGGCAAACCAGCCGGTCAGCGCGGTGGCGAGGTCAGGGCCGGGCGGGCCCGCGGTCTCCGGCGCCGCCAGGTGGATGGTGATGGCGATGGGGGCGTCCTTCGGCAGATCCTGCGCCCATTCGACGATGTAGCGCTCGGCATCGGCCGAGATGTCGCCTTCGCTGAAGGGGAAGGGGTCGAGCGTGTTGAAGAGCTGGGCGCCGTTGGCGAGGCGCAGCTCGATGGTGGCGTCGCCTGGGTTTCGCGTCATGTCCGATCAGCCTCGCCCGCATGTCCGAGGGAGCATTATCCAGCGGAGGCGCGAGGGCGCAATCGCGGCTGCCCTGGACACGGTGCGATCCGCTCCCGATCGAGACTCAGTGATAGCGATTGAAGGAGTAGCGGCGGACGATGCGGGCTATGGCGAGAACGAGGGACACTTTGGCCCAGCCGGAGCCGTGCTCGGGATATCCTCTGGCCGAATTGGCTGCGTGGATCGCGATGCCCAAGACACCGCCAGTCAAGTCATCCGCTGACATCAGCATGACCTCCGCCAGTTCATCGGCGCCCGGCTTGCCCTTCTCGGCGATGGCCTTTTTGGACGCGGTATCGAACAGGTCCTCTCCATCCATCTGCTTGAGGGCCCCGTAGACAGCGTCCGCCACCTCGACGGGCTGCCCACATTCCACTGCCGCCAGCAGGGCCGCGATCGGCCAGTTCGGCGGCTGATCGCCGGCGCCGAGGAATGCGGCCAACTCGACCTCATCCAGCCGCGCGCGCACGATCCGGTAGACATTGACCATCCGCTTGACGGCTCGCGGGCTCTTAGCGGCGAGCGCGCCGATCTCCGGGCTGGCGAGGAAGTCGATTTCGGCCTGGGTCAGCTTCACGGTCGCGAGCGCCAGGTCGAGCGTGTCCGTGTCGCTGTCGGCATCGAAGCCCTGCATGTCCGCGTGCGGATCGGCTGCCGGTTCCGCTCCCTTTTCGCCTTTCGGCTCGGCCCCGCGCTCCTGCCGCCTGTTTTCGCCGCCGGCTGCGTCGGGCGGGACGTCGGACTCCTCGCGGTTGGCCGCCAGCAGGCCGCGCACATAGGTTGCGTAGCTCGCATTCTCGCCCTCTGTCGCGAGGGGACGGAGCCAGAACGGCAACTGGAAGATCTTCTCGAGGTAGTCGATCGCCCGCTTGCGGCGGGCCATCTCGGCGCGCTGCCGCGCCTTGTCCCGCTCGTCGGGTGTGGCGCTGTCTGGAAGATCCTCAACCGGTATGACGAACTGGCGGGCGACCGCCTCCTCGACCCAGCGGACATCGACACCGACGATCACGACGAAGAGCTGGAAGGCGAGCAGCAGGTGGATCGCCTGCAGCACGTCGTAGACCTGCGCATGGGTGCAGCGGTCTAGATCGTCGATATAGAGCACGATGCGATCGGGAACGGCGCCATCGTTCGCCTCTCCAGCGAGGCGTTTTCGGCGTTCTTCCTTGACCACCTCCTCGACCGACTGGAACAGACGTCTCGCCCGGCTGATCAGGCCGATCTGCGCGCCCACCGCCTTGGTCTCGGGGTCGTCCTCGATGATGTAGTGCAAGAGGCGTGGCGGGCTGGTGGCCCCATCGGCATCGACGTAGCGGGTCAGGGCCTGCTGCGCGCGCTCCATGGCGTCGCGCCGGGCCCTGGCCTCCGCCGCGGCCTGCTTCAGTTCCGTTTCCCGCGCGAGCACCTCCTTCAATCTGTCCTTCGTCAGGGTGTCGAGTTTTCCGGCGAAGTCCGCGGTGCTCTTCGCGATCCCCGCGACGATGCGGATCGCCGGCAGGATCGCGCCCGATGCCGACGCGACGGCGCCGACCCAGCCCCAGAAACCCAACTGGGACAGCCAACGCGTCGCTTCGGTCTTGTCCGTTAGCGCCAGGCCTGTGATCGCGGACAGGACAAATGCCAGCGCCATCAGCACAAGTGCCGAACGCCAGCCTCGCGCCATGACGATCGCGCCGATCGACTTCAACTGGCCGCCGATGGTCTGCACGTCCCGGGCGACGGCGACAAAATCGTCGATGCCCTTCGAGGGATCGTCCTGATAGGCGCGCCGGCCAAGCTCGACCAGATCGGATTTGTGCTTGTCGTAGGCGGTTCCGACCGCGTCGATCAGCGTCTGCGAGAGAGCGTCGCGCTGTCCGGCCGGCACGGCCGCGACAGCCTTGTCGCGGGCCTTTTGCGCATCGATGAGCGTGCGCTCGCTTTCGTTCAGCGCTTCGCGCGTGGCGGTCAGGGTGCTCGCCAGATTGTGGACGTGCGCGTTGACGCGCTCGACCAGCCGCGCGTGGAGATGGCGCCCCTGACGCTCCGAGCCCCCTGCGCGCAGTTGGTCGAAGAACTCCGCCGTCAGGCTGGCCCAGAGATTGGCGTCGGCATAGTGCCAGGCGTTGAAGCGGATCTGGACGACGTTCTCGACGAAGCGCGTCCCTGCTTCCGACTCCGCATCCGAATGGGCCGGGTTGGCCGCCCGTCTGAGCCGTGCCGCGCGCTCGTTGGCGGTCAGATGGCCGATCTCGCGCTGCAGCCGCTCCATGAAGCTCGATTTGCCCGAGCCCCACTCGCCGAAAAGGCCGATCGAGAGGGGCGTTGTCGCCTCCTCGACACAAATCAGGCGGGCGAAGGCGGACACGTCGGAGGCGATGCCGAGGGGGTCTGCGTCGCTGGCCGATGCGCGATCCGCATCGAAGCCGGGAAAGGCGCCAGATCGTGGCTGTTCGGGGACAGGAGCGCCGAGCGCCGCCCAGGCGCTGCCGGGCGTTTCCAGGAAACGCAACCAGATCTCACCATTCTCCCCGGCTTCGGGCGTTTCGAGAATGCGCTCGATCAGGCTCTTGCGCAGGGCCGACAGATCGAGGCCGATGGCCAGAGCGTCCCTGCGCATCTGTCGGGCAGCGGCCCGATCCGGAGAGTCGAGGACGGCCACGATCAGGTGGCGCGCATCGAACCGCGACCGGCCGACCGTGGCTTTCGCCAGTTCCACCGCCATTCTGATCGCGAGTGAGGCCGCCTCGCGGAGCATGATCCCGCGACGGGGCGAGGCCAGCCTCGTGGTGGCGCCATAGGACGCGATCGTGTCGGCAGGAACACCTTGCGCCTCCGCGAAATCGACCAGCCAGCGCGGTGTCGACGACGTGCCTCGCGGCTGCGTCACGCCGACCGCCACGGCCGCCTGCAGGATCAGCATCACGCCGATGGTGGCCGCCTCGTCGCCATCCCGGCGGATGGCCCGATCGCCCGCCGCACGTAGAATCTCGCGGGCGGCGTCGGAACGGGCGAGGCGCATCGCTTCGGTGAGAGAGATAGCGGCGGCGACGTCCGGGTCCGGCGTCGGGGCTAAAGTCTCGCGAGCCGGCCGGTCTCTCGACACGCGGGGGGGGGCAGGTTGGCCACCGTCGCTCGAAGCAGGTGAGGATGATGCCTTCGGAGATGGTGTCGAAGATGACTCGTCCCGAGATGGCCGGCGGCCGGCTCCGGCATCGGGTGGAGGAGTTTCGTTGAACAAGGCCGAGGCCGTGCTCGACGCGGGAGAGTGCGGGGCGGAGGCCGGAGGCGTCGGCCGGGAAGCGCTTTTGCGGGACGGTTTGCGCCTCGATGCCTTGGGCCGACCCGTGGAATCCATCGCCTGCTCCTGCGGCAACCGGCGGCCATCCCTTGGTGATCACATTCTCCGCCAAGCACATCCTGATAGGCGATTCCGGATTATGCAAGCAAAGGTTGTAGGCGCCCGCCTTTCGCCGCCCGTTGCCATCGCAGGCCCTGTCGCCTATCTAGCGGCCAGATTCCCGAAAGCCTGAAGCCCACGCCCGCAGCGGAGCCCGCACGCCCATGTCCCGCCAGTTCATCTACCATATGCGCGGCCTGTCGAAGACCTATCCGGGCGGCAAGCAGGTTCTCAAGGACATCCACCTGTCCTTCTATCCGGACGCCAAGATCGGCGTGCTCGGCGTCAACGGCGCGGGCAAGTCGACGCTGCTCAAGATCATGGCCGGCTTCGACAAGGAGTGGACCGGCGAGGCCTGGGTCGCCGAGGGCGCGCGCGTCGGCTACCTGCCGCAGGAGCCCAAGCTCGACGAGACGCTGAACGTCCGCGACAACGTCATGCTCGGCGTCGCACCGCAGAAGGCCGTGCTCGACCGCTACAACGAGCTCGCCATGAACTACTCGGACGAGACCGCCGACGAGATGACGGCGCTGCAGGACGAGATCGAGGCCAAGGGGCTGTGGGATCTCGATTCCAAGGTCGACCAGGCGATGGACGCGCTGCGCTGCCCGCCCGACGACTGGGAGGTCGCCAAGCTCTCGGGCGGCGAGCGCCGCCGCGTCGCGCTCTGCAAGCTCCTGCTGGAGCAGCCGGAACTGCTGCTGCTCGACGAGCCGACCAACCATCTGGACGCCGAGACGACCGCCTGGCTTGAAGGCCATCTGCGGACCTATCCGGGCGCGATCCTGATCGTGACCCACGATCGCTACTTCCTCGACAACGTCACCAGCTGGATCCTCGAGCTCGATCGCGGCCAGGGCATCCCCTATGAGGGCAACTACTCGGCCTGGTCGGTGCAGAAGCAGAAGCGCCTCGCCCAGGAGAACCGCGAGGACGTCTCCCGCCAGAAGACGCTGGAGCGCGAGCAGGAGTGGATCTCGGCCTCGCCCAAGGCCCGCCAGGCCAAGAGCAAGGCGCGCATCCAGCGCTATGACGAACTCGTCCAGAAGGCCAACAACAAGGGCCCCGACACCGCACAGATCATCATCCCGATCGCCGAGCGGCTGGGCAACAACGTCGTCGATTTCGAGAACATCTCGAAGGGCTTCCAGGACAAGCTGCTGATCGACGGGCTGACCTTCAAGCTGCCGCCGGGCGGCATCGTCGGTGTGATCGGCCCCAACGGCGCCGGCAAGACGACGCTGTTCCGGATGATCACGGGCCAGGACAAGCCCGATGCCGGCACGATCAAGATCGGCGAGAGCGTGACACTCGGCTATGTCGACCAGAGCCGCGACTCGCTCGATGACAAGAAGAACGTCTGGGAGGAGATCTCGGGCGGCAACGACATCCTCTATCTCGGCAAGCGCGAGATCAATTCGCGTGCCTATTGCTCGACCTTCAACTTCAAGGGCGGCGACCAGCAGAAGAAGGTAGGCTCGCTCTCGGGCGGCGAGCGCAACCGCGTCCATCTCGCGAAGATGCTGAAGGCCGGCTCCAACGTCCTGCTGCTCGACGAGCCGACCAACGACCTCGACGTCGACACGCTGCGGGCGCTGGAGGAGGCGCTGGAGGATTACGCCGGCTGCGCCGTGATCATCAGCCACGATCGCTGGTTCCTCGACCGCATCGCGACCCATATCCTCGCCTTCGAGGGCGACAGCCATGTCGAGTGGTTCGAGGGCAACTTCGCCGATTACGAGGAAGACAAGAAGCGTCGCCTCGGCATCGACTCCACGATCCCCAAGCGCATCCAGTACAAGAAGTTCTCGCGCTGAGACGAGCTGTTCGATCGTGTCCATCCGTGTTAGCTAGGCATGGCTAACCCGGAGGGTCGCGATGACCGTCGTCAACGTCCATGAGGCCAAGACGCAGCTGTCTCGCCTGATCGAACAGGCGTTGCGGGGCGAAGAGGTCGTGATCGCGCGCAACGGCGTGCCTGCGGTCAAGCTGGTGCAGATCGATCAGGCCGCAGCACGCAAGCCCTGGCGTGAGCCTGGCCAACTGGCGGGATTGTTCGTCGAGGTCGACCCCGACTGGTGGAAGCCGGACGATGACCTGGCGGATCTGTTCGAGGGAAGCGACAGCTTCGAGAACCGCGTGCTGGCCAAGCGCGACGGCTCGCCATGAAGCTGCTTCTGGACAGTCATGTTCTGCTCTGGTGGTCGGGGCTTCACAGCGGTCGTCTGCCGGAGGCTATCGTGCGGGCGATCGGCGAAGCTGAGCAACTCTTCGTCAGCGTCGCGACGATCTGGGAACTCGAGATCAAGCGCAACACGGGAAAGATCGCCTTTCCTGCCGAGGCCTGGACGAGGGTCGAGTCGATCGGCCTTTCCTGGCTTCCGATCGAGCGCGACGATGCGGTGGCAGCAGGTCGCCTGCCGCTGCTTCATCGTGATCCGTTCGATCGAATGCTGATTGCGCAGGCCATGCAGAGAGGCCTGACACTGGCGACAGCCGACCGTACCCTGGCGGACTACGGGGTCGCGATCCTCGCCGTTTAGCCCGGACCATCGCACCAGCCGTTAGGGTGCAAAGCGCCATCGTCTCGAAGCGGGCAGGCTCTCGGGCCGGAGCCGCGGCTTCCTCACCGCGACAGCGTCGTCCGCAGGGCGCCGATCTGGTCCGTGAGTTCACGGGCCTGTTGGGCGGTCAGCCCCGTCGCCTCGAGCACGCAGGGCGGGACGCTGCGGGCCTTGTCGAGCAGGGCGCGCCCTTCGCCGGTCAGTCGCAGCCGGACCTGGCGCTCGTCGGCCGGGTCGCGGCTGCGTGAGACCAGCCCCGCCGCCTCCATCCGCTTCAGCAGCGGCGTCAGCGTGTTCGACTCGAGGAAGAGCTGCTCGCCGATCTCGCCGACGGTGCGGTCGTCGCGCTCCCAGAGCGTCACCATCACCAGATATTGCGGGTAGGTCAGGCCGAGTTCGTCGAGAAGCGGCTTGTAGAGCCGGTTGAAGGCGTGGCTGGCGGAATAAAGCGCGAAGCAGAGGAATTCGCTGAGCTTCGGCCCGGAGGGCGGGAGAGGGGGCTGGGCGGCGGGCATCGGATCTCCTGGGTTTCGCCGGTCAAAATAATCGCACGCGATGCAATCGCAAGGGATTGACAGCGTGCGGGATCGACCTTATTAAATCGCTCACGATCTAATCGTAAACGATTCAAAGATCGGCCGACGGTTCTCCGCCGGGCCCCCCGAACCAGAAGGAGACGAGATCATGTCGAACCGCACCGAAGCCGCCGCCAACGGACCCGCCCGCCGCGACCTGCTGACCGGGATCGCGCTCGCCGCCGCAACCGCGACCGCCGCGTCCCTGCCCGCGGGCGAAGCCGCTGCCCAATCGACGGCGGCGAAGGAGGCGCCTGGGCGCCGGGCCAGGCCGATCGTCGATGGCGACCACATCCTCACCCGCGAAGGTGTCCGGCTCTACTTCAAGGACTGGGGTCCGAAGGACGGCCCGGTCGTGACGCTGAGCCATGGCTGGCCGCTCTCCTCCGACAGCTGGGAGAACCAGGCGTTCTTTCTCGCCAGCAACGGCTTCCGGGTCATCAGCCATGACCGGCGCGGCCATGGCCGGTCCAGCCAGGTCTGGGACGGCAACGATATGGACCATTACGCCGACGATCTGGCGGAGGTGATCGAGGCGCTCGATCTGAAGAACGTTTCAGCCTTCGGCTTCTCGACCGGCGGCGGCGAGGTGGCGCGCTATGTCGGCCGCCACGGCACCAAGCGGCTCGCCAGGGTCGGCTTCATCGCCGCGGTGACGCCGATCATGCTGCGCAAGCCCAGCAATCCCGACGGTGTGCCGCTGGAGGTCTTCGACGGCATCCGCAAGGGCTTCCTCGCCGATCGTGGCCAGCTCTTCCGCGATATCGCGGCAGGCCCCTTCTTCGGCTACAACCGCCCCGGCGCCAAGGCGAGCGCGGGTGCGATCGAGGCCTGGTATGCGCAGGGCATGCAGGCGGGCTTCAAGAACACCTATGACTCGATCAAGGCGTTCTCGGAGACCGACTTCGTCGCGGATCTGAAGAAGGTCGACCGGCCGACGCTGATCGTCCATGGTGACGACGACCAGATCGTCCCGATCGAGACGACCGCGCGCGCCGTGAAGCGGCTGCTGCCGAGCGCGATCCTGAAGGTCTATGAGGGCGCCCCGCACGGCCTCTCCGAGACCCACAAGGACCGCCTTAACCAGGACATGCTCGCCTTCCTCAAGGCCTGAGCAGCCGGAAGGCAAACGGCGGAGGCGGGGGCGCTCTGCGCCCCCGCAGTCGTCTCCGGGTCAGTTCGGCGCCGCCAGCCGCTGCATCGCGCCCTCGCGGCCGCCGACGAGGATCTTCTCGTCGACCGCCTTGATGTCGCGCAGGCCGCAGAGCGCCATGGTGACGTCGAGTTCCTTGCGGATGATCTCGAGGCAGCGCGTGACGCCGGCCTCGCCCATCGCGCCGAGCCCATAGAGGAAGGCACGGCCGATATAGGTGCTGTGCGCGCCGAGCGCGATCGCCTTGATGATGTCCTGGCCCGAGCGGATGCCGCCGTCGAAATGCACCTCGATGCGGTTGCCGACCTGGTCGACGATGGCCGGGAGCGACTCGATCGAGGAGAGCGCACCGTCGAGCTGGCGACCACCATGGTTGGAGACGATCAGCGCGTCGGCGCCGCTCTGGGCGGCCATCTCAGCGTCTTCGGGATCGAGGATGCCCTTGATGATGAGCTTGCCGCCCCACTGGTCCTTGATCCGCTTGACGTCGTCCCAGTCGAGGCGGGGATCGAATTGGTCGGCCGTCCATGAGGACAGCGAGGACATGTCGGCGACGCCCGAGACATGGCCTACGATGTTGCCGAAGCTGCGCCGCGGCGTGTCGAGCATCTTTAGGCACCAGCGCGGCTTGGTCGCGAGGTTGATCAGATTGGCGAGCGTCGGCTTGGGCGGGGCGGAGAGGCCGTTGCGGATATCCTTGTGGCGCTGGCCGAGGATCTGCAGGTCGAGCGTCAGGACGAGCGCCGAGACGCCGGCGCGCTTGGCCCGCTCGATCAGCCGCGCGCTGAAGTCGCGGTCCTTCATGACGTAGAGCTGGAACCAGAACGGGTTTCCGGTGTGGTTGGCGATGTCCTCGATCGAGCAGATGCTCATGGTCGAGAGGGTGAAGGGCACGCCGGCCTTGGCCGCGGCCTTCGCGGCGAGGATCTCGCCATCGGCATGCTGCATCCCGGTCATGCCAGTGGGGGCGAGCGCGACGGGCATCGCGACCTTTTCGCCGATCATGGTCGATTCCAGCGTGCGGTTGGTCATGTCGACCGCGACGCGCTGGCGCAGCTTGATCTTGGCGAAGTCGGTCTCGTTGGCGCGGTAGGTGCCCTCCGTCCAGGCGCCGGAATCGGCGTAGTCGTAGAACATGCGCGGCACCCGGCGCTTCGCCAGCAGGCGCAGATCTTCGATGGTCAGGGGCTGGGCCATGGTGTCGAGCCTCGTCGCGTTTTGGGCACCGCCGGCGTGACTCGCATGAGCCGCGACGGCGCGCAAGACCGGCGCTCTGCCGCGGTCAGGAGACGCCCATATAGCGGCCCGGCTTGTGGTTCATGCCGAGCACCGCGTTGAGGACGAGCGTGCCGACCAGCGAGATCGCCAGCCGGTCTGGCGGCAGCACGAAGGCCGCCCCGAGGAAGATGCCGGCGTCGATGGCCAACTGCACCCAGCCGGCGCGCCAGCCGCGCTTCTCCTGCAGGTAGAGCGCGAGGATGTTGACGCCGCCGATGGCGGTGCGGTGGCGGGCGAGTGCCAGCAGACCCAGCCCCATGATGCTGCCGCCGGCCAGCGCGGCGTAGAGCGGCTGGACGCTGGCGATGTCGATCCAGAGCGGCGTTGCCTGGACCAGCAGCGAGACCAGCCCGACCGCGACGAAGGTACGCAGGGTGAAGGGCAGCCCCATGCGCCGGAAGGCGAGCCAGTAGAAGGGCAGGTTGACCGCCGAGAAGAGCAGGCCGAAATCGAGCCCGGTCGCATATTGCAGCAGCAGGGCAAGCCCCGCGGCACCGCCGGTCATGATCGTCGCCTTGGCGAAGAGGGCGATGCCGATCGAGACCATCAGCGTGCCCAGCAGGATCGCCAGCGCGTCCTCATAGAGCCGGTGCCGCTCCGTCGACGAGGCCAGGGGTGCGGTGGTCTGCGACATGGCGGCGTGTCCGATTCAGGCGGCGTTCAGGCGGTTCTGGCGATGCAATGGGCGAGCCAGCGCGGGCAGGGGTTCGCGCAGTTGAGCCGCCACGGCCATTCCTGTAGGGCGGCGCTCTGGATCCGTCACCTGCCGTTCGTCCCGCCCGCTCCCGTCTCCAGTCGAAAGATGCCCTGCATGATCTCGCGGCTCGCCGCTCCGCTTCTCGCCCTCGGCCTCGTCCTGCCCGTCGCCACGACCACCGCACAGGCCCAGGCCGCGCCGTCGGCCGCGGCCACGCCGGTGGCCTGGAAGACCGGGCGCGAGGCCGCCGCGATCGAGCGGCGCATCGACGCGCTGCTGGCGAAGATGACGCTAGAGGAAAAGGTCGGCCAACTGCACCTGTCGGGGCGCGGTGACGGCTTCGACATCGCTCAGGTCAAGGCCGGGCGCATGGGCGCGGTCATGAACTTCGTCGTGCCGGCCGAGGTGCTGGCGGTCCAGAAGGCGGTGCGCGAGAGCCGGCTGAAGATTCCGCTGATCATCGGGCTCGATGCCGTCCACGGCTTCTCGACCTATTTTCCCCTGCCGCTCGGCCAGGCCGCGAGCTGGAACCCGGCGCTGATCGAGCAGGCCGCCTACTGGACCGGGCGCGAGGCCGCGGCCGCCGGCATCAACTGGACCTTCGCGCCGATGGTCGACATGTCGCGCGACCCGCGCTGGGGCCGCGTGCTGGAAGGCGCGGGCGAAGACGTCCATCTGGCGTCCGTCGTGGCGGCGGCGCGCACGCGCGGCTACCAGCGCGGCGGCGTCGCGACCTCGGTCAAGCACTTCGTCGGCTATGGCGCGGGCGAGGCCGGGCGCGACTACAACTCGACCTGGATCCCGACCAGCCAGCTCTTCGACCTGCATCTGCCGCCCTTCAAGGCCTCCTTCGACGCGGGCTCGATGACCGCGATGGCGGCCTTCAACGCCCTGAACGGCATGCCGGCGACCGCCCACAGGGGCATGCTGACGGACCTGCTGCGCGGGCAATGGGGCTTCCGCGGCTTCGTCACATCGGATTTCGGCTCGATCACGGAGCTGCGCCTGCATGGCATCGCCATGGATGACGCGGAGGCCGCGCGCAAGGCGCTGCTCGCGGGCATCGACATGGACATGATGGGCGACGTCTACCACAAGCACCTCGCCGCCGAGGTGCGGGCCGGGCGCGTGCCGGTGAAGGCGCTGGACGAGGCGGCGCGGCGGGTGCTGCGGGTCAAGTTCCATCTCGGCCTGTTCGACAAGCCCGATGTCGACCCCGCTGCGGCGCCGGCGATGATGCAGACGCAGGGCGCGCGCGACGTGGCGCTGCGGGCGGCGCAGGAAGGCGCGATGCTGCTCAAGAATGCCGGCGACATCCTGCCGATCCGCCCTTCGGTGAAATCCGTCGCGGTGATCGGGGCGATGGCGCGGCCCGAGGACGAGCGCGTCTGGACCGACCCGGCCGGCCTCGGCCG